>NZ_JAACJC010000020.1:0-890 GCF_011033075.1 Cellulosimicrobium sp. SL-1
CGTGCATGTCAAGCCTTGGTAAGGTTCTTCGCGTTGCATCGAATTAATCCGCATGCTCCGCCGCTTGTGCGGGCCCCCGTCAATTCCTTTGAGTTTTAGCCTTGCGGCCGTACTCCCCAGGCGGGGCACTTAATGCGTTTGCTGCGGCACGGAACTCGTGGAATGAGCCCCACACCTAGTGCCCAACGTTTACGGCATGGACTACCAGGGTATCTAATCCTGTTCGCTCCCCATGCTTTCGCTCCTCAGCGTCAGTTGCGGCCCAGAGACCTGCCTTCGCCATCGGTGTTCCTCCTGATATCTGCGCATTCCACCGCTACACCAGGAATTCCAGTCTCCCCTACCGCACTCTAGTCTGCCCGTACCCGATGCAAGCTCGAGGTTGAGCCTCGAGTTTTCACACCAGACGCGACAAACCGCCTACGAGCTCTTTACGCCCAATAATTCCGGACAACGCTTGCGCCCTACGTATTACCGCGGCTGCTGGCACGTAGTTAGCCGGCGCTTCTTCTGCAGGTACCGTCACTTGCGCTTCTTCCCTGCTGAAAGAGGTTTACAACCCGAAGGCCTTCATCCCTCACGCGGCGTCGCTGCATCAGGCTTTCGCCCATTGTGCAATATTCCCCACTGCTGCCTCCCGTAGGAGTCTGGGCCGTGTCTCAGTCCCAGTGTGGCCGGTCGCCCTCTCAGGCCGGCTACCCGTCGTCGCCTTGGTAGGCCATCACCCCACCAACAAGCTGATAGGCCGCGAGCCCATCCCTGACCGAAAAACTTTCCAACCACCCCCATGCGAAGGCGGCTCATATCCGGTATTAGCCCCGGTTTCCCGGAGTTATCCCGAAGTCAAGGGCAGGTTACTCACGTGTTACTCACCCGTTCGCCACTAATCC
>NZ_JAACJC010000021.1:0-639 GCF_011033075.1 Cellulosimicrobium sp. SL-1
ACGTCGGCGTCGGTGCCGCCGCAGGGTGGTCGTAAGCATCCGCACCAGGAGTTCATCCAGGTGGACACCTCGAACGTGCTGTTCATCGTGGCGGGGGCGTTTGCGGGGTTGGACGACATCGTGGCGGCGCGGGCGCGCAAGCGGGGTGTGGGTTTTGGTGCGCCGATCGAGACGGGTGCGGGGGAGGACCTGTTTGCGCAGGTGCGCCCGGAGGATCTGCACCGGTTCGGGTTGATCCCGGAGTTCATCGGGCGGTTGCCGGTGATCGCGTCGGTGGCGGCGTTGGACCGGGAGGCGTTGGTGCGGATCTTGACCCAGCCGCGGAATGCGTTGGTGAAGCAGTATCAGCGGATGTTCGCGATCGACGGGGTGGAGCTGGAGTTCACCGAGGGTGCGGTCGAGGCGGTCGCGGAGCAGGCGTTGTTGCGCGGGACGGGGGCGCGGGGGTTGCGCGCGATCATGGAGGAGGTGTTGCAGCAGGTGATGTTCGACGTGCCGTCGCGTGATGACGTGGAGCGGGTCGTGATCACGCGCGAGGTCGTGCTGGACAACGTCAATCCCACGATCGTGCCGCGCACCACGACCGCGCGAGCACGCACCCCGCGCGAGAAGTCCGCCTGACCCCGACGACCGTCGACC
>NZ_JAACJC010000022.1:0-572 GCF_011033075.1 Cellulosimicrobium sp. SL-1
ACCGTGTCCCCCTGGATCGCCTCCACCCGACGCGCGATGTCCTCCGTCGCCTTCGCCGTCTCCTGCGCCAGCTCCTTCACCTCGCTGGCCACCACCGCGAACCCCTTGCCCGCCTCACCCGCACGAGCCGCCTCGATCGTCGCGTTCAACGCCAACAAGTTCGTCTGCTCCGCGATCGACGTGATCACCTTGATCACGTCACCGATCTCCTGCGACGACGTCCCCAGCTTCTGCACCGTCTCGTTCGTCGCCGCAGCACGCTCCGTGGCCTTGTTCGCCACCTTCGCCGCCTCGTTCGAGTTCTGCGCGATCTCCCGGATCGAAGCCCCCATCTCCTCCGCACCCGCAGCCACCGTCTGCACGTTCTGCGACACCTGCTCCGCCGCCGACGCCACCACACCCGACTGCGCCGCCGTCTCGTCCGACGACGCCGAGAACTGCGCACCCGCCGCAGACAGCTGCTCCGTCGCCGCAGCCACCGCCTCCGACGTCCCCGCCACCTCCGCGATGATCCCCCGCAAGTTCTCCTGCGCACTCGTCAACGCCGCAGCCATCTGCCCCAGCTCGTCACG
>NZ_JAACJC010000003.1:0-416843 GCF_011033075.1 Cellulosimicrobium sp. SL-1
CCGCCGCAGACAGCTGCTCCGTCGCCGCAGCCACCGCCTCCGACGTCCCCGCCACCTCCGCGATGATCCCCCGCAAGTTCTCCTGCGCACTCGTCAACGCCGCAGCCATCTGCCCCAGCTCGTCACGGGCCTCCACCTGCGCCCGCACGGTGAGGTCGCCCGAGGCGAGCGCGCCGAGCGCGTGCTGGACCGTGCCGGCGGAGCGCCGGATCCCGTTCGCGACGCGCACGCCCACGACGACCGCGATCAGCAGCCCGACGGCGGCGACGACGATCATGAGGAGGAAGGCCCGCGTGGCCTTCGCCGCGGCGTCGTCCGCGACGGTGTCGAGGTAGGCGTACACCGCGTCGCCGGACGCCGCCAGCGAGGTCCGGTACGACGCGATGATCTCGTCGTTGGCCGCCTGGATCTCGGGCGTCACCGCCTTGGCCTCCACGGCCGGCATGAGCGTCGCGTCGCGGAAGGCGAGCCACTCGGCCCAGCTCGCCTTGAACGCGTTCCAGTTCGGCTCGTCCACCCCGTCGGCGGCCAGCACCGCGTCGATCACGCCGATCTGCTCCTCGACGAGGGCGTCCGTCGCGGCCATCTGCTCCACGGTCTGCTCGCGGGCCTCGCCCTGGACGATGTCGTACTGGTAGGTGAGCCGCCACGCCTCCTGGGCACCGTGGTCCACCTCCGCGTTGCTGCGCAGGAGCGAGCTCGCGACGCTCGCGACCGACGCCGTGTCGTCGGACGTCGACCGCAGGCTCTGCAGGGCGAACCCCACGACGAGGACGAGCACGACGGCGAGCACGCCGAGCGCGGTGAGGATCTTCGTGCGGACGGAGAAGTCGGCGAAGCGACGCCGGCGCGCGGCGGGCCGCGGGGTCTCGAGCGTGGACATGAGGAGCTCCTGGGGACGTGGGGACGAGAAGAGGAAGGGGGCGAGCCGGTCGGGCTCAGGACGCCGCGGCGTCGACGTCGAGCGCGAGCAGCAGCCGGTCGGAGAGCTTGTACGCGCCGCGGATCACGGCGCGCAGCTCCTCGGGGAGCGTCTGGGGCGGCGTCTCGAACTGGTCGGCGTCGACCTCGAGCACGTCGCCGATCGTGTCGACGAGCAGGCTCACGGTCTCGTCGCCGACGAAGACGACGACCATCATCTGGTCGCCCTCGTGGGCCACCATGCCGAGGCGTCGCCGCAGGTCGACCGACAGCACGACCTGCCCGCGGAGGTTGACGAGGCCCCCGACGTCGTCGGGCGCGAGCGGCACGCGTGTCCGGGCGCGGCCCGGCAGGACCTCCTGGACGCGGTCGACGGGGATCCCGCAGAGCCGGTCGGCCAGCGTGAACGTCACGAGCTGCTGCGTGGTCATCGGGCACCTGCCAGCGACAGGTCGTTCTCGGCCGTCGCGTCGTCGAAGGGGTCGAGGTCGTCGTAGAAGCCGGGGTCCGCCGCCTGGACGGCGCTGCGGACGTCGAGCAGCTCCGTCACGCGGTCCTTGAGGACGGTCGACCCGGTGAGCCCGTGGCCGTCGATGTCGCTGCGCCGGCGCGCGTCGTCCTCGACGATGTCGAAGATCTCCGTGACCGCCATCGCGATGCTGCGCCCCGCGCGGGTGTACACGACGATGTCGAGCTCGTCCGCGGGCGGGCCGCCCGCCGCGCCCAGAAGCTGGTCGAGCCGGACGAGCGGCAGCAGCGCGCCGCGGTACTGGAGCACCTCGCGCGAGCCGACCTGCTCGATCGTGGCGGCGCGGATCCGTTCGAGCCGCGTCACCGCGGAGAGCGGGATCGCCACGCGGCGGTCGCCCGCCCCGACGACGAGCATCTGCTCGACGGTCGTGGCGCTCTCCGTCGTGTCCTGCGCGTACGCGCGGGCCATGTCCGCGGCGTCCGACGTGAGCACCTTGCGGGCGATCGCCTGGAGGTCGAGGATGAGCGCCACCCCGCCGTCGCCGAGCACCGTCGCCCCGGAGTACATGCCGATCTGCTTGAGCCGGTTCGCGAGCGCCTTGACGACGATCTCCTCCATGTTGAGGACGCGGTCGACGATCACGCCGAAGCGCTGGTCGTCGGCCTCGACGACCGCGATGACGCGGCCCTCGGACTCCGGGTCGAGCCCGAGCACCTCGGAGAGCGACAGCAGCGGGAGCAACGTGCCCCGCAGCCGGAAGACGGGGGCGGTGCCGACGTGCTCGATCTCGCCGTGCTGGTCGCCGAGGGCGACGAGCTCCAGGAGGCTGACCTGCGGGATCGCGTAGACCGCGCCGCAGCACATCACCGTGAGGGCGGGCATGATCGCGAGCGTCAGCGGGATCCGCATGCGCCACGTCGTCCCGGTCCCGACCGTCGACTCGACGTCGACCGAGCCGCCGATCGCCTCGATGTTCGTGCGGACGACGTCCATCCCGACGCCGCGCCCGGACACGTTCGTGACCTTCGCCGCCGTCGAGAAGCCGGGCAGGAACAGCAGGTCGAGCAGCTCGGACGGGGCCATCGTGGCGACGTCGCCCGCCGTCCGCAGCCCCTTGGCCACGGCGGTGCGGCCGACCTTCTCGGGGTCGACGCCCGCGCCGTCGTCCGTGATCTCCACGACGACCTGGCCGTTCGAGTGGTACGCGCGCAGCGTCACGAGCCCCTGGGGCCGCTTGCCGGCGCGGCGCCGGTCCTCGGGCGCCTCGATCCCGTGGTCGACGGCGTTGCGCACCAGGTGCGTCAGCGGGTCCTTGACCGCCTCGAGCAGGGAGCGGTCGAGCTCGGTGTCGCCGCCCGTCATCTCGATCCGGACGTCGCGACCCAGCATCTTCGCGAGGTCGCGCACGACGCGCGGCATCTTGGACCACACGTGCTCGATCGGCTGCATGCGCGTCTTCATGACGCCCTCCTGCAGCTCGGACGCGATGAGGCTGAGGCGCTGCGCGGACCGCTTGGTCTCCTGGTCCTCGCCCGCGCCGGCGATCCGGTCGATCTGGTTGCGCACCAGCACGAGCTCCCCGACCTGCCGCATGAGCGTGTCCAGGAGGTCGACGTCCACCCGGATCGAGCCGTCCGCAGCGTTGCGGGTGTGCGGCTCGGGCTCGGGTGCCGGCTCGGGCGCGGGCGCCGGTCCGACGGCGGGCGTGGGCTCCGGCTCGGCGGCGAGCACCGGGGCGGTCCGGGGCGCGGGAGCCGGCTCGGGTGCGGGAGCCGGCTCGGGCGCGGGGCCTGCCGCGGGCGTGGGCTCTGGCTCCGGCTCCGGCTCGGGAGCGGTCTCGGGGTCGGTCTCGGGCGCGGTGCCGGCCGCAGCGTCGGGCGAGGTACCGCCCGCGACGGCGGTCGCGAGGTCCGGCTCCGGCGCCGCCGTGCCGTCCTGGACCGCGACGATGCGCGCGACCATCGGGTCGACGTCGAGGTCGTCCCCGGCACCGGACTCGACCTTCGCGAGGATGGCGCGCAGCGTGTCGACGAGCGCGAGCAGCACGTCCGCCGTCGGCTGGTCCATCGCCCGCTCGCCGTCGCGCAGCTCGGACAGGAGCGACTCGCCCACGTGGGACACGCGCTCGAGGTTGGCGAAGCCGAGGAAGCCGCTCGTGCCCTTGATGGTGTGCACGGTGCGGAAGATGCTGCTCAGCAGCGCGCGCGACGACGGGTCGCTCTCGAGCGCCACGAGGTCCTGGTCGAGCTGGTCGAGGTTCTCGTAGGACTCGACCAGGAACTCGTGGACGATCTCGTCCATCTCGTCCACGTCCGTACCTCCCCGCCATGTCTGGCGTGTGTCTGTCTCGTCGCCGGTGTCCGGCGTGCGGCCCGGGTACCCCCGCGGGTGCCCGGGTGGCCGACCCGTTCGGCACGGGCGGTCACGGCGTACTCTCGGTACGCGCTGCCGCCTCGTGGGGTGCGGGTCGTCCGGGGTCGTGTCAGGCGGTGGCCTTCTGCGCGGCGCGGTTCACGAGGCCCGCGGCCTCCGGGCGCGTCATGCCCTGCAGGACGAGCTCCTCGACCAGCGAGGCGATGAGCTCGTGGACGTCGCGCGGGTTGAGCGGCGAGCCGGACCGGCGCCGGGCGAGCTCCTTGTTCAGCGGGGCGCAGCGTTCGGCGATGGTCGTGCGCGGGCGTGCCGGGACGGCGGCCATGGGGTCTCCTCTCGGTGCCTCGCGGGCGAGGCGCGTCGGTGGTCGTGAGGTCCTATGCGACGAGCGAGCGCTTCTGGCCACCCGTGCGGGCCGCGGCCACCAGGTCCGCCAGCGCGCGGCGCACGGCGAGCGGCGTCGCGCCCAGCGGGGCGCCGGGCAGCGCCGCGGCCGTCGTCAGGGTGGCGAGGTAGCGCGCCGCGTCGCGCGTCGTCTCGCCGGTCCCGCGGTCGGGGTCCCACGCGGAACGCGCCTCGTGCTCGTGCTCGAGGAAGACGGCGGTGAGCTCGGCGACCCAGGCCGCGTCCACGCCGCAGCCCGCGACGGCCTGCTTGACGGCGACGCGGGTGCGGGAGACGGCGGGCCGGCCGGGGCGCGCGCGGTCGGCGAGCGCGTCGCGGACGAGCAGGTCCGCGATCCGCGCGCCGTACTCGTGGTCGGCGAGGGTCGAGAGCCGGTCGCGGTCGAACGCGGCCCAGAGCCGGCCGAGCAGGACCGCACGGCGCTCGTCGGTCGGGGCGAGGAGCCCGACGACCGAGCGCAGCGCGAGGTCCTCGTCCTCCTCGACCCACCCGAGCATCCGGGCGCGCACGTCCGGGTCGAGCGGACGGTCGAGCTCGGGCAGGTCGAACGCCTCGCGGATCGCGCCCGCGTCGATCTGCGTGCGGAGCACTCCGCGCTGCCGCGCTGCCGCGCTCACGTGCGTCTCGTAGAGCTGCTCGAGCTGCGCGGAGCGCCCCGCGTCGACGACGTCGGTCGCGGGGTCGGGGACGACCGGCAGCTCGTGCAGGAGGCCCGCGAGCCGGCCCTCGTCGTCGACCGTGCCCTCCAGCAGGTCGGTCGACACGATCTGCCCCACCCGCCGCGCGCTGCGCACGGAGCGCAGGAGCGTGCGGTGCATGAGCGTGTAGTCGCCGAGCGCCTGGCGGATGGAGCCGGCCGCGCTCGCGCCGTCGGCGAACACCTCGAGGTCGAAGAACTTGGTGCCGTTGCGTCCCGTCGAGTCACCGGTCGCGCCGTCGGCGCTCGGGAGGTCGAGGAGCTTGCGGGTGTAGAAGTCGACGGCCGCCTCGACCATGTCGTCGTGCAGGAACCGCGCGACGTCGTGCCGGTGGCAGTAGCGCAGCGTCTCGGACGGGATCATCCCGGTCCGGAAGACGGCCTCGAAGACCGCCATGCGGGCCTCGCGCTCGGGGAGCGCACCGGCGCGCACGCGCAGGGCGAGGTCGGTGGTGAGGCGGTCGAGCTCGTCGCTCGCGCGGTCGTGGGTGCGGGGGGCGGGGACGTCGGTGGCGACGGTCGAGGTGTGCATGGCGAGGGTGTGTGCGGCGCCCGCGCGAAAATCGGCCGCTCGCAGCCCCACGGCGCTGTGACGTCCGTCACACCGTCGCCGCCTCGTGCGCGGTGGTGCGCGCAGGTTGGCGCGCGCCCCCGCCGCATAGGCGTGGAGACCACCACGACGAGAGGACCCCTGTGGAGCACAGACGCCGGACGTTCGACGCCGGACCGGGAGCGAGCCTCCTGCTCCCCTCGTCCGCGATCGAGACGGTGGCCCGCCTGCACCGCTGGCAGGCGTTCGCCGGCCTGGCCGACGGCGAGGTGCTGCTCTCGCCCCTGTCCGCGTCACCGCTCCCCCTGCCGTGGACCGTGCCCGCGGGCCGACGGCGGTGGACCACCGTGCGCCCCGAGGCGATGTGGCACCCGCTCCTGTGGCTGCCCGAGCGCCTGAGCACGCCGCGGGTCCTGCGCGACCCGGTGACGGGCGAGACGTGGGGCGAGACGTACGACGAGTGGGCCCTGCGCGTCGTGCTGGAGCTCACCGAGGCGGGCCCGGTGACGCTCGACGGGCAGGAGTGGGTCCTGCTGCACGACCCGGCGCACGACCGGTTCGTGCGCCCCGCCGGGCCGGAGGACCACGACCTCGTCCCGCTGTTCGACGTGACGACCGGGACGTGGCTCGACGTGCTGTCGACCGTCGGGCTCGACGTCGACGACCGCGCGGACGTCGCCCGGGTCGAGGCATGGCTCGCCGGCGGGGACGACGCCGCGCTCGACGCGGTGGACCTCGACCGGCACCTGCACGCCGAGGGGCGCGACCCGGCGTGGTCGCTCGACCGGGTGCACCGGCCCCTCGCCGGGCCAGGCGAGTCCCGGACCTACGTCGAGGACCTGCGCGACGCGTCGTCGGCCCTCGTGGCGCGCGAGCTCGGCGAGCGCGCCGCCCGCCTGGGGCGCGGCCGGGCGACCGCGCGCGAGCTCGGCCGGCAGGTCGGCACGCTCGCGCGCATCGCGTCGACGCTGCTCTCGCCGCGCGAGCTCGTCGCCGAGGACCTCGGGCTCGCGCTGTCGCTCGTCACCGCGAGCGCCGAGCGGGCGACGACGAGGCGGGCCGCGCTCGACGCCGTCGCGGACCTGCGCATGGTGCTCGGCCCGGTCGCGCAGGCGGCGGCCGTGGGGCTCGACCGCGTCGCGCTGCGGTCGGAGATCGAGACGGCGCAGGTGCACCGGCAGGTCGCGGCGCTCTCGGGCCGGCCGGTCGCCTGAGGCGCGCTCGCCGGCGCCCGGTCAGGCGTCCCGCGGGGCGTGCTTGGCGAGGAACGCGTAGACCTCCGTCGCGTCGACGCCGGGGAACGCGCCGCTCGGGAGCGCGGAGAGCACGTGCTGGTGCATGCGCGCGCTGGGCCACGACGCGTCCTCCCAGCGCGCGGCCGCGTCCGCGGCCGGGCGGCGGCAGCACGACTCGTCCGGGCACGACGACTGCCGCCGTACCGTCGTGTCCCGGCCGCGGAACCACTTCGCCGACGCGAACGGCACCCCGACGGCGATGGAGAACTGGCCGGACGTCGTCGTGCCGGTCTGCGTGGAGCACCAGAACGTGCCCGCGGGCGTGTCCGTGTACTGGTACGACTCCTGCGCGCGGTCGCGGCGCGTGAAGGCCTCGCGGGCAGCCCACTTGCGGCACACCATCTGGCCCTCGATCGAGCCCGTGACGTCGGCGGGCAGGGGCAGGCCGTCGTTCTCGTAGCCCCGGAACAGCGCGCCGTCGTCGCCGACGCGCAGGAAGTGCAGCGGGATGCCGAGGTGCACGGTCGCGAGGTTCGTGAAGCGTTGCGCGGCGGCCTCGTGGGTGACGCCGAACGCGTCGCGCAGGTCCTCCACGGCGAGGTCCTTCTCGCGCTTGCGGCGCTCCAGGAAGTCGACGGCCGCGCTCTGCGGGATGAGGCAGCACGCGGCGAAGTACGTGATCTCGACGCGCTGGCGCAGGAACTCCGCGTACGAGCGCGGCCGCTCGTGCCCGAGCACGCGGTGCGCTATGGCCTGGAGCGCGAGCGAGCGCAGCCCGTGGCCGCCGGGGATCGACGCGGGCGGCAGGTAGATGCGCCCGTTCTCCAGGTCGGTGACGGTGCGCGTCGAGTGCGGCAGGTCGTCGACGTGCCAGATGGTGAAGCCGAGCTGCTCGGCCATGCGCGCGACGGTGCGGTGGGTGAGCGCGCCGACCGTGTAGCCGGCCTTGCGCGTCATCTCCTCGGCGAGCGCCTCGATCTCCGGGTAGTAGTTGTCGCGCGCCTGTCGCTCGAGGCGGAGCTCGGTGTTGGCGCGGCGCGCCTCCTCGGGGGTCGCGACGGCCTCGGTCGCGCGGCGCTGGAGCTCGGCGTGCAGGCCGACGAGGTTCTCGAGCACCGGCAGGGGCAGCTTCTGGCTCGCCTTCACGGCGGGCAGCCCGAGGCCCGCGAACAGCGGGCCGCGCTGGGCGCGGTCGAGCGCGATCTCCAGCGCGGCGCGGCGCGACGGCGGCTCGTCCGTGAGCAGGTCCGTGACCGGGACGTCGAGCGCCTGGGCGAGCTGCTGGAGGAGCGACAGCCGCGGCTCGCGGCGCCCGTTCTCGATCATCGACAGCAGGCTGGGCGCGGTGCCCACGGCCTCGCCGAGCGCGTCGAGGGTGAGGCCGCGCGCCGTGCGGAAGTGCCGCACGCGCCGACCGAGCGTGATGAGGTCCGCCTGGGCCGCGGGCTGAGCCTCGGGACGGTCCCCGGGACGGCTGGACGACGTCGTGCTGGCCATGGCTTGACAGTACGTCAAGATCGGCGAATCTTCACAGCGTCCTGAGGCGAAATCCACGCCGGTTCGGCGTGACGCTGGAGGCACAGCACCGCCCACCCGCCGAGCGAGGAGAACCCATGACCACCGCCGCAGGCCCCCGCCAGACCCGCCGCACCCGCCAGGCCGCGCTGCTCGACGACGTCGAGACCGACCTCGCCGGGCTGACGACGGACCGGTCGCCGGGGCAGCGAGGCGGCACGGCCGACCCTCGTCCGCGCGACGCGCGCGCCTGGGTGCGGGAGATCGCGACCCTCACCGAGCCGGACGCGATCGTCTGGTGCGACGGCTCCGCGGCGGAGAAGCAGCGCCTGACCGACCTCCTCGTGGACGCCGGGACGCTCCTGCCCCTCGACCCGGAGCTGCGCCCCGGGAGCTACCTCGCGCGCTCCGACCCGAGCGACGTCGCGCGCGTCGAGTCGCGCACGTTCATCTGCTCGCGCGAGGAGGTCGACGCCGGCCCGACCAACAACTGGCGCGAGCCGGACGCCATGCGCGCCGAGCTCCGCGGCGTGTTCGAGGGCTCGATGCGCGGCCGCACGATGTACGTCGTGCCGTTCTCGATGGGCCCGGTGGGCGGCCCCATCTCCCAGGTCGGCATCCAGGTCACCGACTCGCCGTACGTCGTCGTCAGCATGGGGATCATGACGCGCGTCGGGACGGCCGTCATGGACCTCATCGACGCCGGTGCCGCGTTCGTGCCCGCCGTGCACTCGGTGGGCGCGCCCCTCGTCGACGACACCGGGGCGGTCTCCGAGGACGTGCCGTGGCCGTGCAACGACACGAAGTACATCGTCCACTTCCCCGAGACGCGCGAGATCTGGTCGTACGGCTCCGGGTACGGCGGCAACGCCCTCCTCGGCAAGAAGTGCTTCGCGCTGCGCATCGCGTCCGCGATGGCGCGCGACGAGGGCTGGCTCGCCGAGCACATGCTGCTCATCCGCGCGACGTCGCCCGAAGGCCGGGCCTACCACCTCGCCGCGGCCTTCCCGTCGGCGTGCGGCAAGACCAACCTCGCGATGCTGCGACCGACGATCCCCGGCTGGACCGTCGAGACCATCGGCGACGACATCGCGTGGCTGCGCCCCGGCCCCGACGGCCGCCTGCGCGCGATCAACCCCGAGGCCGGCTTCTTCGGCGTCGCGCCCGGCACCGGCGTCGAGACCAACCCCGCGGCCGTCGAGACGTTCGCGCGCGACACGATCTTCACGAACGTCGCGCTCACCGACGACGGCGACGTCTGGTGGGAGGGCCTGACCCCCGAGCCGCCCGCGCACCTGATCGACTGGACCGGCCAGGACTGGACGCCCGACGCCGGCCGCCCCGCCGCGCACCCGAACTCGCGGTTCACCGTCTCCGCGGCGCAGTGCCCGACGATCGCCGACTCCTGGGAGGACCCCGACGGCGTCCCGATCGACGCCATCGTCTTCGGCGGACGCCGCGCGACCAACGTCCCGCTCGTCGCGCAGGCGTACGGCTGGGAGCACGGCGTCTTCATGGGCGCCACCATCTCCTCCGAGCAGACCGCCGCCGCCGAGGGCACCGTCGGCGCGCTGCGCCGCGACCCGTTCGCGATGCTGCCCTTCTGCGGCTACAACATGGCCGACCACTGGGCGCACTGGCTCCGCGTGGGCGCCTCCCTCGACCCCGAGAAGCGCCCCAAGATCTTCCAGGTCAACTGGTTCCGCAAGGACGCCGACGGCCGGTTCCTCTGGCCCGGGTTCGGCGAGAACGCGCGCGTCGTCGCGTGGATCGCGGCACAGGTCGACCGCTCGCGCGGCGTCCGCACCGACAGCGGCGCCGTGAAGAGCCCCGTCGGCCTGCTCCCCGCGCCCGGCGCGCTCGAGCTCGGCGGCCTCGACCTGGACGACGCCGACCTCGACGCCCTGTTCGACGTCTCGCCCGAGCAGTGGCTCGCCGAGGCCGAGCTGACCGCCGAGTTCTTCGACACCTTCGGCAACCGCGTGCCCGACGAGCTCTGGGCGCAGCTCGCCCGCCTGCGGGACCGCCTCGGGGCCTGACGCCACACCCGAGCGGAGCACACCCCTCGGGCGCCGGTGCTCGGTGCGACGCACCGGGCACCGGCGCCGGCATCAGCTCTCCGTGAGCGAATGCGCCGAGACCACCACCTCGACCGAGGAGACCTGCTCGGCGAAGACCCGGACTCCGGGCTCCTCGACGATCCAGACGCCGTCCTCCTGCGAAGAGCGGCCCCACCCCGCCGCGCCCAGCGCGTCCGACACCGCGTCCCCTGCACCGGCCGGGACCTCGTACCGCATGCGGACCATGGTCCGGTCGGAGTCCCCGCAGGCGTCGTGCGCCTCGACGAGAGCGAGCGGCTCCGGACGACTCGACGACACCCGCCGCGTCTGGAGGACCGCAGCGTTCCGCTCCTCACCGCTCGGGACCAAGCCGTACCCAGAGACACCCAGGGTGACCACGACAGCAAGCGCCGCTAACCCCAGCGGAGTCGCCCTCACGCGAGCCTTCCCGTCCGTCAGACGTTGCTGTCCACACCGATGCGGTGGTGGACGACATCTGCTCGCGGTCCCTCGCGACGCGCACCGACCTGACCCGCTGACGACCAGCCGAGGTGCGCGGACCGTAGCGCACGGCGGGAGCCTGGTGCCACGGCGCCACGGCGCCGCTGGGACGCCGCTCGCGCACGCCGCCCTGGTCCCACTGCCAACAGCAAGAACCGAACGTCCGGCGTAAGGACGTCGGGGCGCCGGGGCGCCGGGCCAGCCGTGAAGGATCGTTGCCTTCACTACCGCACCTTCACGGAACGCCGGAGAGAGGCCCTCCTGCTGGTGCACCATCGTCCCGTCGCCCATGAGCGATTCAATGTGCCTGCCGGGGACTCGCCAGGCTTGAACGAGACGCTTGTCAAATCGGGGTTGCGCGCGACCAAGTGCTCGAAATGAACCTCCACCGGCTCCGACGTTTCGCTATATTTTCGAAACCCGACAAGAACACCCAAACTTCACCGTCACCGCACAGTCCTGGTGACCGGAAGATTGAGTTGCGCCACTTCGAGGCTAGCGACGACGCCATCACTATCATTTAGGTTGGCGTGGCGACCAGAGCCGAAGATCACTTTCCCCGTTGGTGTTGTTGCATTTGGCACAGATCGCACGTCGCGTCGCCTCCGCGGAGACGACGCGGCCATGGAGTCCTGGAACGCGCTACTGCAGAAGAACGTGCCGAACCGTCGCCGCCGGGCCACCCGCGACTAGCTGCACGACGCGATCGTGTCTGGATCGAACGCACCCACAAGCAGCACCAGCGCACGCTTGGCAAGTCACCCCGGTCGAGGACGATCTCACCTTCACCGCCCAGAACGCCGACCTTGCGGCATGATCACCACTAACCCCGAGTCAACCGACCCTGCAGCAGTCCCGTATGCCCGTTCGAACCGGGGGGAGCAGTCCACACCACCGAACCGGACACACCAAGGCTGAGTTGACCACTTCACATACTGAAGATCTAGCTGCGCTTCAATCTGACACGCAAATTGGATGGCATGCTTTCAAGAGTCTTAGAATCTAGCCACACGTTCTCCAGAGCAACCCTCCAGGATTCACTCGCTTCGGCCTTCTCATCTATCGCATCCCAAAACTCGGGTCGCCGCTCGAGCAATTCCTGTAGAACGCCTGAGCCCACAGCTGATGCGACCTCCAGACCCCGCGAAGAGGAGAGTACATGATCCGTCAATCCCACGGGATCATCACCGAACTCGACGCCGTCTAGAAACGCATTGTAGGAATGGCTAAGACTCTCCGCCTTCACGCGATCTGAATGCGCCCCGCCCATCGCTATGAGGAAGTCGATGTAGTCCTCAGCGATGCGGCGGTCCCAAACGCCCTCCTGGTCTCTCGTCATCACCAATACCCTCCGCGCGTGGACGCTAGGCCCTTGCCCATCGCTTCGCCGCTTCACCGGACGTTCTGACCTATCGATAGTAGTGCTTCGAACCGCCACCTCCCCCCGGTATGAACCCGCGAAGCCCACCGAGGCCACCACCACCCCCGCCCCTAACCCGCGGAGGAGTCCTCGGCGCGGGCGCAGGAGCGCGGTAGTGTCCGTTGCGGTAGAGCGAAATATTTCTCGGAACATTGGGTCGCGCTGTCATGGATCGCCAGGCGCCGGCGGGAAGCCGATAGCCCTTCCTCGCGCAACCTTGCGCAGCAAAGTCATTGAGAAAGCGCCGCCCGCCGCTCTGCGCTTCGCGCACTGCTCTTTGGTGTCCACTGATGGAGTTCGACCCATATAGAGGGAGGTTTCCCTTGTTCTCGTACAGTTGCCGCTGTCGCCTCGCCACCAGATCCATCCGCGACCTAATGCTCGCGATCAACTGGCGGCAAGACGCAAGTCCGCTCGCGTCGCAGTCGTTTACGGGATCTTGGGGGTAGGTATATGCGGTGGTGTTACCGCCTTCGACGGGGTCGGTGCTGGTGAAGAGGCCGGTGGTGGGGTTGTAGAGGCGCGCGCCCATGAGGGTGAGGCCGGTGGTGTCTAGGGCGCGTTCCTTGCCGCCGAGCCAGCCGTAGGTGATCGCGCCGGTCTGCGTCGGGGTGGTGATCGGGTTGCCGTACTCGTCCCAGGTGCCGAGCGCACCCAGCTGGAGCGGCTGGTCGACCGCTGGCAGAGCGACGGTCGTGGCGATGGAGCCGATCGGATCGATGAGGGACAGGGTGGCGGTGGTGCCGGTGATCTCCAGGCCGAGGTCGCCGGCGATCGAGGCGCCGTACCAGGTGGTGACCGGGCTGCCGGTCCCGGTCTTGGTCGCGTAGCCGGGGTTGTCGCTGGTGTCGGTGTAGTGCCGCACCGTGCTGGTCGTGGTCGTGCCGCTGACCGTGGACGCGGTGTGGCGGCGCCCGGCGGGGTCGAGCGTGTAGGTGGTGGTGGTGCCGTTCTGGGTCAGGCTCCGCGCGGCGTCGGTGTCGTAGTAACCGACCGTCAGGTCACCGGCCCCGGCCCCTGCGGGGGTGTCGGCACCGGGCAGCGTGGTCTGGCGTCCGAGGAGGTCGTAGACGTAGCTCCCCGCCCCGTTCGCCCCCTTCTGGACGCGGTCGGCGCCGTCGTAGTTCCAGGTCTTGCCGACGGCGCTCGCCGGAACGCTGGCGCAGTCGGTGTCGTACGCGGTCGCGTTCTGCGCGAGGCGGTTGCCTCGCACGTCGAACCCGTAGGTCCGGGTGGTGCAGGTCCCGCCGGTGGTGTCGGAGACCGCGGTGAGGCGTTCGCCCTTGTCGTAGGTGAAGGACTGCGTGCGGGCGATGCCGGTGTCGCCCGTCCCCGCCGTCGACGTGAGGGTGGTGGTCCGCCCGAGGACGTCGGAGTCGATCGACCAGGCGAGCAGGTCTTGCTCGGGGTCGCCAGGCATGGCGGCACCCGTGTAGGCGAGCTCGGTGAGCTCGCCGGCACGGTCGTACGTCAGCCGCTGGGTGACACGGCCACCGAGCAGGGCCTGGCTCGTCATGGCGCCGGTGGCGTCGTAGGTGGCGGTGAACTGCCCGGTGCCAGGGATCTTGACCAGGGTGGGCAGACCGCGGCGCTCGCCCTCGGCGTCGTACCCGTACTCGACCGACCGGATCGGGTCGGTGACCTTCGCGACCCGCCCAGCAGCGTCGTAGGTCGTGGTGGTGACGGCGCCGTCGGAGTCGGTGTACGTCGTCTGGCGCCCCCAGGCGTCGTATCGCGTGGAGATGCGCCCGGTCTCGGCCCCCGTCGCACCGAGGGTCACGGTCGCGGCGACCTGTCCGGTCGCGGCGTCGTAGTCCGTGCGCGTCGCCGGGACCGGGGTCGACCCGGCGAGACCCGTCGCCACGGTGCCGACCCGGACGGTGCGCCCGGCGGCGTCGTACGTCGTCGTGGTGGTCCGCGTCGTCGCACCGAGCGACTCCACGGACTCGCGCGGTGCCAGGTAGTAGGAGTACTTCGTCGTCGTCTCGACAGGCAGGGTGGGCGTGGACTCGCCGGTGCGGGTGGAGCAGGCGAGACCCGCCCACTCGGGCTTGCTCCCGCAAGCGGCGAAGACGCCGGTCTGGGCAGCCGCGGTGTAGTAGCCGTTGCGCGTCGTCGCGGCATCGCTGCCGGTGGCGCCGGGCTTGCGGGACTCGACCACCTTGCCCTCGACGTCGTACCGGGTCTTCGTGACGATGTTCTGCGCAGGGTCGTCCATCACCGTGGTCGACGTCGTGGCCTGCCCGAGGAACCAGCCGGAGGTCTTGTCGGTGTGCGGGACTCCGTCGATGGCGTCGTACCCGGAGAGCGCCTGCGACACGACCGTCTCACCGGTCGCTACCGGCACGCTGGTGTCGCTGCTGCCGGTGAGCGCGTCCGCCTCGGTGACCGTGACGGCCGTGGGCAGGCGGTAGGCGATCCCCGTCTTGGGGTTCACGCCGCCGTTGGGCGCGCCCTGGTCGTAGTCGGTGCGGGTGTGCTTGCGCAGCAGCCCGTTGCTGGTCTCCCGCGCAGGTTCCCACACGTCGGTGACGACGGTCCCGGCGGGGGTCAGCACGGTCCCGGCCGCGATGGTGCCGCCGTCGTGGGTGATCGCGGTGGCTGCGGTGATGTCGGCGTTGTAACGGGTGATGGTGGCGTAGGAGTCGATGACCTCGGTCGCGAGCTGGCCCTGGGCTGCGGTCAGGGCGCGCAGCTGGGCGGTGGCCTTCTGGTCGAGCTCGTGCACGGTGCGTCCGCCGGAGTCGTACCGGGTCGCGGTGACCTGCCAGTCCCCGGCCCCGAACGCGGCGGTGTTGACCACGCGACCCTCGGCGTCGGTGTACTGCAGGTCCGCGTACGGCCAGTCGGCCGCAGTCACGTCACCAGGTCCGGAGCCGGCGACCTGCTGCCTGTCAGCGGAGAACACCGCGGCCCCGTACGACGGAGGCGTCTCCTGGCCCCAGGTGGTCGTGGCGGCGGCCTTGAGGTCGGGCAGCGCCGTGTTCGTCGTCGCCGGGTCGATCCCGTACACGAACCGGGACAGCCGTGCCGCGGCCCCGCCCGTCGTGGCGGGCGCCCGCTCGACCGTCAGCAGAGACTTCGCGTCCTGGGACGAGGCACCGTAGGCGAGGGTGTAGGGAGCGAGGCCGGACGGGGTGACCGTGGTCAGCAGAGGCTGCCCGGACGTCGAGGGACCGCCGTAGGCGTAGCTCGTGGACAGCCCCGCGCGCGGGTCGGTGACCTTCGCCAGGCGCTTCGCGGAGTCGTACTCGTAGGTCGCCACGACGACGGTGCTCATGCCTGCGCCCCCGGCCTTGTCCGGGTCGTAGGCGGTGTAGGAGATCTGCTTGACCTGCCCGGCGACATCGGTGCCCGCGGTGGTGGCGGCGTAGGTGATGTCGACAGCCCGGCATCCCGGGTTCAGCGCGCCCGTGGCCGGGCACGTGACCCCGGGGGGAACGGGGGCGAGGATGCGGGTGATCTTCTTCGTCGTGGCGTCACGCGTGAACGACGTCGCTCCGGCAGTGCCCGGTTCCGTCACCGATGCAGGCAGCCACACCCGGTCACCCCCCGCGGTGTGGGAGTAGGTGAACCGGGTGACGGTGCCGTCTTCCTCGGTGAAGTCGAGCGTGGCCGCGGTGCCGGTGCCGGTCAGGCTGAGCTTGGCGCCGACCGTGGCGGTGTCCTCGTCGACCGCGGTGTACTGGCCCGGCTTCATCGCGATCTTCGTGCCGTCGGGCTGACGGAACACGAGTGCGCCACCCTCGTCGTCGATCAGGGAGATCGTGCCGTCCACGTCGGTGGAGTCCACGACCTCGAACCCGGCGATCCCGATGTCGGTGCCGTCGAACGACGCCTTCCACCCCGGCCCGAACACCGACGTGTCGTCGGTACCGGCCTGGGAGGAGTACGACCGCGAGACCGACAGGTCACCCACGTACCCGGGCACGGAGACGTCCGTCGCGGAGGTGTTGAACTCCCCCGTCCACAGCGCGACCTGCCCCGGACCGGCGTCAGCGACCGGGTAGTTGTCACCGAACGCGTGCGGTACGCGCACCACGGACGAGCGCGACGTCGTGTCCTGGTTCCAGGTGCAGCGCACGATCCCGGAGGCGGAGTAGGTGAAGCACACCTGGACGTCCAGCAGGACCGGGACCCGCGACTTCCCCAGGGCCTCCGCTGCCTCCGCCGCCGACCACTGCTTGTTCACCGCCACCGCGGCATTCGCTGCGACGGCGGGCAGATCTGTCGCCTTCGTCCACCCGGTGGTCGAGCCCTTCGAGGCGTCGTAGTTGGCCGGCTCCGCCGTGCCCGCGGCCCGCCACCAGATCGACGGCGTCACCGTTCCCGACGCGGTCGAAGGACTGCTGGCCTTGACCTGGAAGGTGTCCGTCGACTTGAGCCCCGTGACCGGCGACGCCAGCGCCGCGCCACCGGAGCCGAACCCGAACGTCGTCTCGGCCGAGGCCCACGCGGCCTTGTCGATCGCACGCACCTTCAGCGTGTGCGCCCCGTTCACGGGGTTCCAGCTGATCGTCGCCGTCGGTGTCGTGCCCGTCGCGGCGATCGAGGTCCATGCCCCGCCGTCCAGGGAGTACTCGAACCGGACGACGTCCGTCGAGGTCGACTTCAACGTGAAGGCGTTCGACGACGGCGGCGTGTCCTTCCACTGGCCGTTCGTGTATCCCGACGCGGTGATCGTCGGAGCCGTCGGCGCGCTCGTGTCGACGGTGAAACCCCAGCTCGAGTAGGTCTTCGAGGTCAGCGCACCGTCGCTCGACCACACTCGTGTGGTGTAGGCGGTCCCGTTGACGAGGGCGGGGGTCGACGTGGCGGGCACGAACTGCGACCGCCCGCCCGACGCGACGCTCGATCCGGGCAGCTGGTTCCAGACCGCGGTCCCGGCAGGGTTGAGCACGGAGAACAAGCCCTTGACGTTGCCGCCGTCGGGGTCGGTCACCACCGAGTAGAACTTGGGCTTGGCGACCTTGACGTAGAGCACGCGGTTCGCAGCGGTCGAGCTCGGCCACCAGGCGTACTCCCCCGCGCTGTGCCCCGAGTTCGTGGACACGTTCGGGTAGGAGTTGTACGTGACCCAGATGGAGGGGACGTAGGAACCTGCGTCGGCGGAGTTGAACTTCTTCCACCCGTAGGAGTCGGACTCGTTCTCCGCCTTCACCCCGAGCGTGATCTGGGAGTCCCCCCGGTTCGCGGCGTAGGTCATCGCACCCTTGACGTCCATCGTGACCCAGCCGTCACCGCACGAGTCGGCGTACCCCTTGGTCTGCGACGTCGTCAGCTGCCGCGTCAACCACCCGGGCTGGTTCGACCACCGTGTCGCGGTCGAGATCCCCCCGGTGTGCCACAGCTCCCAGTTCCGTGCCTGGCACGAGTAGGAGTGGAAGTTCCACAGCTCCATCGTCGCCGCAGACACGACCTTGCCGGCGATCGCCGACGTCGGGAAGTTGATGATCCCGCGCGCCTTCACCGCACCGCCGTTGTAGGTGCCCATCTGCATGTACGTGCGCGCCGACGTGTCGACCGTCGTGTCCGTCTGCACGTACAGGTCGAGCCCCTTGTTCAGGTTGACCTGTGGGTCGATCACCACGGGGAACTGCGTCCCCGCATCCGTGATCAGGGCCTCCACCCCGGACAGCTCGACCTGCGCGGTCGAGGCGTCGGCGATCGTCACCGACTCCTCCAGGGTCACCGCTTCCGACAACGGGTCGGCCTCCACGGGGACCACGGGGCCGCTGCCACCGGCGGTCGGCGTCCCGGCAGGCGTCTTCGCCGCGGGCGCCTGCCCGCCCTCGGCCTCCTTGCCGTACAGCACGTCCAGCTCGGGCAGCGGCGCCAACCGCGGCGCCTCCGGGTCGATCGACACCGCGGGCTCGAGCAGGGAGTCCGGACGGTGCTCCTCCACCTGCGCGTCCCAGGCCAACGGCGTCGCCCCCACGCCCACGACCTCGCCCGACGGCGCGCTCACCTCGAACCCACCGTCAGCGGTCGCCGCCACCGTGCCGCCCTCGGCCGTCACGACCAGCGGATCCTCGATCGCCGCTCGCGCCGCCTCCGCGTCGTGCGCGACGAAGAACTGCTCGAACCCGCTGTTCGTCGCCTCGACGACCAGGTCCAGGCCCTCAGAGACGCCCTGGTACGTCGCCCGCCGGCCTTCCAGCACCGGCTCCGGCAACGCGCCCGTCCAGTGCATCGCGGAGACCACACCGGTCTCGGTGTCCGTCACCGAGGCCAGCTCGACCGGAGCGTCGTCAGCGACCTCGACGGCACCGGAGATCTCCAGCCCCGAGACCGCGGCGACCGGGCGCACCACCCCGTCCTCGCCGGCCTCGAGCGTGAGGTCGACCTGCGCCCAGTCCTCCTCCGCGGTGCCGTCACCGCCGGTCTGCACCCACACCGGCCCCGACCCCTGCTGCGCCGTCCACTGCCCGTTCGGCAACGCCCACACCGAACCGGACTCCGTGCGCTGGGACAGGTCCTCCACGGGCGCGCCGGCAAGTCGCGCGTTCACCATCGCGGACCCGGAGTCCGGGGCGGTCCGCGGCACGAGTGCCGGGTCCACCGCCGCGGGTTCGGCGGCGGCCTCCGCCGGGAGGGACGCGGCGACCGCCGGCGCAGGGAGCGAGACCACTCCCACGCTCAGCGCGACCGCCCCCGCGAGGGCGGCGATCGACGCCCGCCACGCACCAGGAACACCAGAGAACGACACCAAGAACGCCATCGCGAACCAGCCCGATCTGTCACGGCACGCACCAGCGCGCACCGGAAACCGAAGCCCACACCCCCTGCGGGCAGGCCCCAGCCTGGTTCTCAGCGAGCTCACAACCAGCGAAGGTGCACGGACCATAGCGCACGGCGAGAGTCCTGCGCCACGGTCCCGCCGGGACGACGCTCGCGCGAGGCGCCACTCTGCCGGCGGCCCACCGCGCGAGCGACGTCCTGCGTCAGTACGCGGTGCCCATGAGCTCGCGGACCTCGGCCAGGGTGCGCTCGGCGGTCGCGTTCGCGCGGGCGTTGCCCTCGCGCAGCACGTCGAGCGGGTCGGGCCCGTCCCCCGCGGCGAGGGCACGACGGCGGGCGCGCAGGGGACGCAGGTGCTCGACGAGCGCCTCGGTCACCACCTGCTTGAGGCGGCCCGCCCCGGCGGCACCGACCTCGTCGGCGAGCGCCTCGGGCGTCGTCCCGGCGGCGAACGCACCCAGGGTGAGGAGGTTCGCGACCTCGGGTCGGCGCTCGGGCTCGTACGTGACGTGCCGCTCGGAGTCAGTGCGATGGCGGCGGACGAAGCGCGCGGTGGCGTCCTCGTCGTCGCGCAGCTCGAGCGCGTTGCCCGCGGACTTGCTCATCTTGCGCCCGTCGGTGCCGAGCACGGTGGGCGCGGGGGCGAGCAGGACGTCGGGCTCGGGGAAGTAGGGCTGCGCGGCGGCGTAGCGCTGGTTGAAGCGTCGTGCGACGGTGCGCGTGAGCTCGACGTGCGGGAGCTGGTCCTGCCCGCCGGGCACGAGGTTGCCGTGGCAGAACAGGATGTCGGCCGCCTGGTGCACCGGGTAGGTGAAGAGCAGGCCGCTCATGGGGCGGCCCTGCCGTGCGGCGGCCGCGACGGCCTCGGCCTTGACGGTCGGGTTCCGCTCGATCTCGGCGGTCGTGACGAGGCTGAGGAACGGCAGCAGGAGCTGGTTGAGCGCCGGGACCGCGGAGTGCGCGAAGACCGTCGTGCGGGCGGGGTCGATCCCGGCCGCGAGGTAGTCGAGGACGACCTCGCGCACGGTGGCGCGCAGGTCCCCCGCGTCGTCGCGGTCGGTGATGACCTGGTAGTCGGCGACGACGAGCACGACCTCGACGCCGTCGTCCTGCAGCCGGACGCGGTTCGCGAGGGTGCCGAGGTAGTGCCCGAGGTGCAGCGCGCCCGTCGGGCGGTCGCCGGTGAGGACGCGGAAGCCGGACGGGTCGGTCGCGAGCCGGGCCTCGATCTGCGCGGACCGCTCGCGGGCCGCCGCGACGGACGCGGTCGACGCCGACAGCCCGGACGGCGTCGCGGACGAGAGGGCCGACGGCGCGGGGTCGAGGGTCGTGGTCATGGTGCTCTCCTTCGGTGGGGAGCCACGCACCACGCCCGGTCGAGGACCGGACCGGCCCGGACATGACGACGTCCCGGCTGCGGCGCGCAGCTCGGGACGTGGGCAGGACTGGTCACGGCTGCGGAGGCAGCCACCACCAGCTCTGCGTGATCATGCGTCCACCCTACGCCCGCCGCGCGGGGCGACGGCCCTCGGCGAGAATGGTCGGATGCCTGAGATCTCCGTCGAGAACGTCACCGGTCCCGTCGCCTACCACGCGGAGGGCCCGGTGTGGTGGCCGGGCTGGGGCGGCCTGCGGTACGTGGACATGCTCGCGGGCGACCTCCTGACGCTGCGGCCCGACGGCGGCGTCGACCGCCTCCACGTGGGCGACCACGCGGCCGTGGTGCGGCCGCGGACCGGGGGCGGGTTCGTCGTCGGGCTCGCGCGGTCGGTCGCGGTGGCGGACGGCGACGACGCCCCGGTCCGCCCGCTGGCGTCGCTCGTCGACGACCCGACGGTCCGCCTCAACGAGGGGGCGACGGCGCCCGACGGCGCGTTCTACGTGGGCGGCCAGGCCGAGGGCGAGCGGCCGAGCGCGCTGTACCGGGTGGAGTCGGACGGGTCGTCGCGCGTCGCGCTCGACGGCGTCGAGGTGTCGAACGGGCTCGGGTTCTCGCCCGACGGGTCGCGGGCCTACTACGTCGACTCCGCGACGCAGCGGATCGACGTGCTCGACGTCGTGCCCACCGCGGAGGACTCGCGCGGTCTCGTGCGGCGTCGCGCGTTCGTGGAGATCGACCCCGACGACGGCATGCCGGACGGCCTCACGGTCGACGCCGAGGGTGGCGTCTGGGTGGCACTGTGGGGCGGCGGGGCCGTCCGGCGCTACTCCCCCGACGGCACGCTCGACGCCGTCGTCCCGCTCCCGGTGTCGAAGGTGAGCGCGTGCACGTTCGGCGGCGACGACCTCGACCGGCTGTTCGTCACGACCTCGCGCCAAGGGCTGGACGACCCCGACGCGGACGAGGCCGCGTCGGGGTCGCTGTTCGTGGCGGACCCGGGGGTCCGGGGGCTCCCGGCCCTGCCGTTCGCGGGCTGAGCGTCCCCGCGGTCGTCAGCGGACGGCGTCGCGCACGCGCTGCTCGGCGCGGCCCAGGCCGTCGATCTCGAGGGTGACGACGTCGCCCGCGCGCAGGTAGGGGAAGCGCCCGGACAGGGCGACGCCCTGCGGGGTGCCGGTGTTGATGAGGTCGCCCGGCTCGAGGACCATGTACTGCGACAGGTGGTGCACGAGGTACGCGACGTCGAAGATCATGTCGGCCGTCGTCGAGTCCTGGCGGGGCTCGCCGTTGACCCAGGACCGGAGCCCGAGGTTCTGGACGTCCACCTCGTCGGCGGGGACGAGCCACGGGCCGAGCGGGTTGAACGTCTCGCAGCTCTTGCCCTTCGACCACTGACCGCCGGAGACCTTCATCTGGTAGTCGCGCTCGGAGACGTCGTGGGACAGGACGTAGCCCGCGACGTGCTCGAGCGCCTCCTCCGGGGACGACAGGTAGCGCGCCCGGCGGCCGATCACGACGCCGAGCTCGACCTCCCAGTCGACCGTCGTCGCCCCGGGCGGCACGAGCACGTCGTCGTGCGGGCCGACGACCGTGTTCGAGTGCTTCCAGAAGACGATCGGGACGTCGGGCGGCGTCGAGCCGGACTCGGCGGCGTGCTCCGCGTAGTTCATCCCGATGCAGACGACGGCCGTCGGCCGGGCGACGGGCGCACCGATGCGCAGCTCGTCCGCGCCGTCGAGCACGGGCAGCGCGCCCGCGGCGAGCGCCGCGCGGACCCGGCCGACGCCGTCGGCCGCGAGGAACGCGCCGTCGATGTCGCGGGTGAGCGGGTCGAGGGAGTACACGACCCCGTCCTCGCGGACGGCGGGACGCTCCTGGCCGAGGGGGCCGAGTCGGACGAGCTGCACGGGTGGGTCTCCTAGGTCGGGGCGGGTGGCGCGGTTCCTCAGGCGAGGGCGCGCGCGTGGTCCGGGTTGACGATCGACGGCACGGGGCGGCCCGCGAGGAAGTCGACGGCGTTGCGCGCGGTGTGCACGGGAAGGTCCTGCATGGCCTCGGGCGAGAACCACGCGGCGTGCGGGGTGAGCAGCACGTTGTCCAGCGTGCGCAGGCGCGAGTCGGCGGGCAGCGGCTCGGTCGCGTAGACGTCGAGCGCGGCCGAGCCCACGTGGCCGGACGCGAGCGCGTCGGCGAGCGCGTCCTCGTCGATGAGCGGCCCGCGGCACGTGTTGACGACCCGCACGCCCGGCTTCGCGGCGGCGAGCGTGCGGGCGTCGAGCAGGTGGCGCGTCGAGGCGGTGAGCGGCGCGTGCAGCGTGATGACGTCGGCGCGCGCGACGGCCTCGTCGATCCCCACGGCCTCGTGCCCGTCGGACGCCACGGCCTGCGGGTCGACGAACGGGTCGTGCACGAGCACGCGGTAGCCGAGCGCGCGGGCGGAGCGCGCGACCTCGGAGCCGATCCGCCCGTACCCGATGACGGCGACGACGGTGCTGGACAGGCGCGCGGCGTGCTGCGCCGTCGGGGCCCACGTGCCCGCGCGCAGCGCGCGGTCGTAGGCGACGAGGCCGCGGTCGAGCGTGAGGATCATCGCGACCGTGTGGCTCGCGACCTCCTCGATGCAGTAGGTCGGGGTGTTCGCGACGGCGACGCCGCGCTCGGTCGCGGCCGCGACGTCGACCATGTCGTAGCCGATGCCCATGCGCGAGACCATGCGCACCCCGCCCGGCCCGGCGACGGCGTCGAGCACGCGGGCCGTGATCGGGGCCCACTGCACGACGAGCGCGGAGGGCGCGGACCCGCTCGCGGCGGCCTCCTCGACGGCGGCGATCACCTCGTCCTCGGTGCGCGCGGCGGCGCGCACGGCCCGCAGCCCGGCGGCGGTCAGGGTGTCCTCGCACGCGGTCCCGGGCAGGTCGCAGTCGGTGATGACGACGGTGTCGGCTGTCATGCGAGGAATGCTATAGCAAATAGCACCCTCAACCAACCCTCGGGCCGATCGGATGCTATAGCGTGGGCTCATGACCCTTGCCCCGGACGGCGCCCGCCGCCGCCTCGCCCTCGTCACCGGCGCCAGCTCCGGCATCGGTGCCGCCACCGCACTCCAGCTCGCGCGCGACGGGCACGACGTCTGGCTCACGTACACCGGCGGCGAGGCCGGCGCGCGCGCCACCGCCGCCCGCTGCGAGGAGGAGGGCGCCGCGACGCGCGTCTCGCGCCTCGACCTGCGCGACACCGCGTCCGTCGAGGCGCTCGTCGCCGAGGTCACCGACGCCTGGGGACGCCTCGACGTGCTCGTCAACAACGGCGGCGTGTGCCCCTACCGCACGCTCGACGACATCGAGCTCGACGAGTGGGACCTCGTCATGGAGACGAACGCGCGCGGCACGTTCGTGCTGTCGCGCGCCGCGCTCCCGCTGCTGCGCGCGGACCGGCCCGAGCCGGTGGGCGCGACCGTCACGCCCGACGAGCGTGCCGCGCGCGACCGCACGATCGTCAACCTCTCGTCCATCGCGGGCGAGCAGGGCGCGCTCAAGACCGGCGTGCACTACGCCGCGAGCAAGGCCGCGATCCTCGCGATCACGCGTTCGTTCGCGCGCATCCTCGCGAGCGAGGGCATCCGCGTGAACGCCGTGACGCCCGGCCCGGTGACGAGCGCCATCACCGACCAGCTCGCCCCCGACGCGCGCGCCGGGCTCACCGCGTCCATCCCCCTCGGGGACTTCGGCACGCCCGACGACGTCGCCTGGGTCGTCGCGTCCCTCGCCTCCCCGCGCGCCGGGTTCGTCACGGGCGCGACGTACGACGTCAACGGCGGCGTCCGGATCGACTGACCGCCGGTCCGCCGGTCCGCCGGTCCGCCGGTCCGCCGCGACACTCGCCCACCACTGCCCGAGGAGGCACCCATGAGCACGTCCCCGTCCGCCGTCGTCACCGCCCAGGTCGACGCCTTCAACGTCCGCGACCTCGACGGCTTCTGCGCGACGTACGCGCCCGACGCCGTCGTGAGCGGCGTGACCCCCGAGCCGATCGTCGGCCGCGACGCCCTGCGCGCGTTCTACGCGAGCCGGTTCGAGGACACCGCGCTGCACTGCGTCGTCGACGCGTCCGTGACGTTCGGCGACCGCTGGCTCGTCGCGCGCGAGCTCGTCACGACGTCGAACGGCACCGGCGAGACCATCGCGACGTTCGAGGTCCGCGACGGCCTCATCACCCGCGCGAGCATGGTCAAGGGCTGACGCCCCGGCCTAGGCGCCGACGGTGAACTGCCCCTGGAACGGTGAGGGGTGCCACTCGTGCGTGGTGAAGGTGACCCGCGGCGCGTCCCACGAGTCGACGACTCCGTCGTACATGCGCACGGTGCCCTCGGCCCACGGCCACGACCGCGTCGTGCCGGTGACGCGCGAGAGGTCGACCGTGATGCGCGCGGAGGTCCCCTCCGCGCCCTGGTAGCCGTCGACCTCGACGGTGAACACCATCCCGCCGTCACGGACGTACCCGTCCACGCCGGGGTCTCCCCACTCATACGCGACGTCGACCGCCGAGACCTCACAGCTGCCGACCACCTCGCCCGACGCGTCGCTGACGATCTCGCAGCCGTTCCCGGTCGACCAGTCGCGTGCGGTGGCCGTCGCGGAGAACGTGGCGCCGTCCGTCCAGGCGGCCGTCGTGGCGGGAGCGGTCACCTGCACGAGGAGCAGGCACACCAGGAGGGCGGCGGCGGCGCCCGCGAGCCGTCGGAGGGTCCGGGTCACGGCTCGCTCCGCGAGGGCTGGGGGCTGAGGCGCCGGTCGCGTGCGGGTTCGTGTTCGGTGCGCGCGGCGGGCATCCGGCTGAGCGCGAGGAGCGCGGCCAGGGCGACGAGCAGCGGCACGGCCGTGCTCGGGCGGGTCAGGCGGGTGATGAAGTCCCCGCCGCCGGGAACCTGCCACCGCGGGCTGAGGACGGTGTCGTCGGTGATGACGTACGCGCCGCCGTCCTCGGTGTCGTTCGCGTCGCCCTGCATCCGGACGCGCCAGGTGCCGTCCTCCTGCTGGGCGATGTCGATCACGCGATGGGTGACCAGCACCCCGGTGACCGGGTTCGGCAGGGACACGACGTCGCCGACCTCGACCTGCTCCACAGGCACGGGGGTGTCCAGGAGCAGGTCGCCGGTCATGATCGCCGGTTCCATCGAGCCTGACACCACGACGAGAGGTTGGACCAGGCCTGCCTGGCCGGCCGCCCACAGGGCGCCGCAGAGCACGCCGATCACGGCCAGCGTCCACACCAGGACGTCAGCGAGGGCTTTCAGCGCGCGCAAGGATCATCACCTCCAACAGCACGTAGGACCGAGCGCGACGGCTGGGCAGATCCCGAGCCTCCCCAGCCGTCGCGCCGAGCGCAGGCAGCCGACGCCTACGCCTGGCTGACGCCGGTGAACGACACCGTCAGGGCACCCGTCGCACCCTGGTACGAGGGGTCCCAGTCCTCCGGGGTCGTGATCGTCAGGGTCGCGGTCGTGGTCTCCGCCGGGGACAACAGCACGTCGGCCGGGACGCTCACCGTCGCGCTGGCCGGATCGGACCCCTCGAACAGAGACCCGGTGGCGCTGACCTCGGCCTGCCCGCCGAGGCTGAGGTCGACCGACCCGGAGTTCTTGAGATGCAGCGTCACCTGCCGCGTCTCCCCCTGGTTCATGCGAGCGAACGCCGCCTCGTCGATCGCGACGGCCACCCCGTCGCCGACGGTGTCGGCGTCGACCCACGACGTGCCGTCGCTGCTCGCCTGCAGCTCGACCTGGGCGGCCCCGGCGCTGCCGGTGAACCACGCCTGGTCGGTCCACGAGGCGCTCGTCGCCGCGGTCCCGATACCGAGGACTGCGACTGCGGCGAGCCCGAAGCGCAGGGAGGTCTTGCGATCGCGGCGCTCGGTCTCGACGGCGGTCTCGATGTTGGACACAGTGTGCTCCTCTCCCACATGAGCGCCCTGTCGGGCGGGACGGTCGCGTGCGTCATGCGGGGAGCGTTCAGCGCTGGACGCCTCGCCGGGCACGGGCACAGGTGGACCGGGCACCGGTTGTGGCGCCCTCGCCCCGCGATGTCGTCACGCCGGGCCCTGATGGCCCTGGCTGCGGTCGTGGCGCCTTCGCCCAGCGGTATCCGCACGCCGGGACTGCGCCCTGGACAGGTGTCCAGATGTCCAGTCGACCGATCGCCATTATACGAGCGTTCGGCGGGCGTAAAAAAGCGTTCGGCGGGCCGTGGGCAGTCCGCTCGGTCGTCGCGACGACGGGACGAGAAGCGAGAAATGGCCTCTTTCGCCAGCCCGCCAGGGGCCACGACTCGCTTCTCGCGCCGAACGCTGTGGGCTCGTCGGGTCCGTGTGCCCGGTCAGGCGAGGCCGTACCGCGCGTCGAGGTCGGGGTCGTGGGGCGGGTCGCCGAACGACGCGGTCCAGGCGCCGTCGGCGGCGATCGACTGGCCGGAGACGTAGCCCGCCTCGTCGGACAGCAGGAACGCGACGAGCGCGGCGATCTCCGCGGACTCGGCGATGCGGCCGAGCGGCGGGCCCTCGGCGAGGGCACGCTCCTCGGCGGCCGGGTCGGCGGCGCGGGCGATCTGCGCGTCGAGGTGCGGGGTGCGCACCCCGCCCGGCGCGACGGTGTTGGCGCGGATGCCGTACCGCCCGTACGTCACGGCGACGGAGCGCGCGAGCGCGTCGATGCCGCCCTTGGTCAGCTCGTAGGCGGCGTGGTCGGCGAACGCCGCGCGGCCGTGGATCGAGCCGATGTTGACGATCGACCCGCCGCTCACCTGGTCGGTGAACGCCTCGACGGCGGCGGCGCAGCCCCACAGGTAGCCGAGACCGTTGATCTCGACGACGTCGCGCGCGTCCTGCTCGACCTGCGCCGCCCGCTCCGGGTCGGCGAGCGCGTGCAGCGGCGTGCGGACGGTGATGCCCGCGTTGTTCACCCATCCGGCGAGCGGCGCGAGGTCGCGCGCGGTCCGCGCGGCCTCGCGGTGGGCCTCGCGGTCGCGCGAGTCCCCCAGCACGACGGCGGCGCACACCCCCTCCTCGACCGTCCCCGAGCCCGGGGTGCGCTCCAGCCCGACGACGGTCCACCCGTCGGCGGTGAGGCGCGCGGCCACGGCGCGGCCGATGCCCTTGCCGCTGCCGGTGACGACGACGCTGCGGTGCTCGCTCGCGGGTCCGTCCGTGGTTCCGGTCACGGGGTCGCCTCCAGGTCGAAGCGGTCGGGGTCGAGCGTGAAGCCCAGGCCGGGCGCCTCGGGCGGGGTGGCGTGGCCGACGTCGAACACGGGACCGCCGCGCACGAGCAGCGGCGCGGGGTCGTAGGGGTTGCCCGCGGGCGAGCGGTCGAACGTCTCGACGCCGATGCCCGCCGCTCCGCCCAGGTGCACGCTCACCTCCGGGTAGACGTGGCTGGACACGACCTTCCCCCGCGCGGCCCACGCGCGCACGAGCGGGTCGGCGGCCGTGACGCCGCCGATCGCGACGACGTCGACGCGCGGCACGTCGAGCGCGCCCAGCGCGTCGAGCCGGGCGAAGACCTCGGGGTCGGTGACCTCGTCGCCCACGGAGAGCGGCAGCCCGGACGCGTCGCGGACGCGCGCCGCGCCGACCGCGTCCTCGGGCAGCAGGGGGTCCTCGAGCCACGCGAGCGCGGGCGCGCTCTCCCCCGCCGCACCCGTGACGCCCCACGCGTCGAGATCCGCGAGCGCCTCGTCGGCGTCGCGCCAGCCGAAGCCCACGTCGACGACGACGCCGCTGCGGGCTGCGACGGTCGGCCGGCCCGTGACGTCGGGCAGCTCGGCGCGCAGGATCGCGAGCAGGTCGCGCATGAGCGCGCGGTCGGGCGAGCGCGAGATCTTCAGCAGCGGCCACCCGGCGCGCGCGTGCGCGAGCACCTCGTCCGCGACGTCGCGCGCGGTGCGGCCGGGCGTCGGGTAGGCGGCGACGAGGATCGCGGGGCGTGGCACTGCGACGGCCGCCCCGGATGAGACGTCGCGGGGACTCCCGGCGACGGCACGTGCCGGAACGTCCCGGTCGTCGCCGCCGACACCCGGCTCCGCGGACCCCGCGAGGTGCGGGCCGTCGTCGAGCAGGGACCACACGGGACGACCGGCGAGGCGGCCCGCGAGGTCCCACAGCGCGACGTCGACCAGGCCGATCGCGCGCCGCACGAGGCCCACGCGGCCGACGATCGCGGACCCGCGCAGGGCCGCGTCCCAGGCGGCGCCGACGCTCTGACGTGCTGCGACGCCGTCGGACGCGACGACCTCCCGGCCCACCACGTGCGGGGCGACGAGCCGGTCCACGAGCTCGGCCATGGGTGCCTCGCGCGTGAGCGCGTACGACTCCCCGGCGACGGTGCGGCCGTCGTCCGTCTCGGCGACGACGCGCACGCCGACGTACTCGCGGCGCTCGACCGTCATCGCGCCGAGGCGCAGCGGCTGCGGCAGCGGGACGACCGTCGTCGCGGTGCGGACGGCGACGACGCGCGCGGCGGACCCCACGCTCACTCCGGCTTCTTGGCGAGCGGCACGCCGTAGTCGACGAGGAACCCGCCGTCGACGTACACGGTCTGCCCGACCATGTACGCGGCCTGGTCGGACACGAGCCAGCTCACCGCGTTGCCGATCTCCTCCGGCTGGGCGAGCCGGCGGGCGGGGATGCGCGCGAGGATCGTCTCCTCCGAGAGCGTGCCCTGGGCGACGCCCTGGCGGAACACGCCCGTGTCGATGTACCCGGGCGCGACGGCGTTGACCCGCACACCACGGGCGGCCCACTCGGCGCCCGCGGTCGCGGTGAGCCCGATGACGGCGGCCTTGGTCGTGGAGTACGGAGCCCGGCCGGCGGAGCCGCGGGCCGAGACGGACGAGATGTTGACGACGGCGCCCCGGCCCGCCGCGAGCATGTGGCGACCCGCGGCCTGGAGGCACGCGAAGACGCCGTGCAGGTTGACGTCCACGACGGCCGACCACTCGTCCCACGTGAGGTCCTCGAGCGCGCGGTGGCGCTGGATGCCCGCGTTGTTGACGAGCGCGTCGATCCCGCCGAACGCCGCGGCGAGGCCGTCGAACGCGGCGCGCACGGCGGCGTGGTCGGTGACGTCGAGCGGGGCCCACACGAGCCCGGGCGCGTCGGGGACGGCGCCGAGGTCGAGCGCGGGGAGGTCGTGCTGCACGACGTCCGCGCACACGACCCGGAACCCGTCGGTCGCGAGGCGCTCGGCGACGGCACGGCCGATGCCGGCCGCTCCCCCGGTGACGACGGCGAGCGGGACGCGCGGGGCGTCGAGGGCGGGGGTGGTCACTGGTCCTCCTCGGGGACGGGACGGGTCGGGGGCGCGGCGGACGTCGGTGCGGCGGGTGGCGGTGCGGCGGGTGCGGCGACGCCGGGCGGCCAGGCGGCGGCATCGGCGAGCACGTCGTCGACGACGGCGCACGCGTGCCGCTCCAGGCGTTCGAGCGAGCCCGGCGCGAGCGGCGACTGCCACGCCTGGTAGGCGCCGACGTCGTACGCCTCGCGGGTGGGCAGGTAGACGAAGCCGGGCCCGTTGGTGAGGTTCGCGACGACGACCGGCCGCGTCCCGGCATGGGCGCGCACCGTGCGCTGGAGGCGCGAGTACGCCTCGCCCGGGTGCGCGACGAGCAGCGCCTCACCGACGCGCCACACCCACGTGGGGTGCTGGACGGTCGGGCCGGTGACGTAGCCGTCGCGCAGGTTCCGCGCGCGGCGCAGGCGCTCCTCGCGCGAGCGCGGGTCGATGTCGGCCCACTCGGCCTCGAGCTCGTCCCACGTCGGGAGGTCGCGCAGGTCGAGCGTGACGGGCTCCGCCACGGCGGCGAGCGTCCGTGCGTCGGGCCGGGCATCGGTGCCGGTGCCGGGGCCGGTCCCGATGCCCGGGAGCGCGGCCGACGGCGCGGGCTCCCAGACCGCGAGCGGCGCGCCGGACTCGACGACGTGGGTCAGCTCCAGCTCCGTGCCCGGCGGCGGGAGCTCGGCGAGCGCCGCGAGCACGGCATGGCCGAGCGAGGTGCCGTGCCGGTCCGCGACGGCGGTGTCGCCCGTGTACTGCTCGCGCGGCGCGAGCTCGCCCGACGCGCCCTGCAGGAACGCGACGGGAGCGCCCGTCTCGCGTTCGACGAGGTCGCGCATCGCGCCCACGTAGTCGGGCGAGACGAGCCGGTTCTGCCAGGCGAGCGTCGTCGGGTGGCACGCGTAGTTGACGATCGTCGCGAGGGTGACGTCCTCGCCTGCGGGCGCGGCGCCGTCGGGCCGCGTCTCCCCGGCGGGCGCCGGGCGTGCGGTGAGGCGCCCGACGACGACCGTGTCGTCCGCGGGGTCGGCGCCGGGCGAGCGCGGGGTGCCGGCGTCGGGGTTGAAGCCGACGAGCGGCCGGGGCGGCCTGCTCGCCGCAGCGGCTCCCGCGGTCGTGCCCGCATCCCCGGCCGCGCAGCCGTCGAGCAGCGCCTCGCGGTTGGACGCGAGGCCGCAGCGGCCGGTCGTCCACTCGAGGGTCGCGGGCCGGAGCGACGCGACCGCCTCCACGGCGGCGTCGGCCGCGGCGCGCGCGAGGTCGTGCAGGTAGGTGACGCCGCGGTCGCCGCCCGCGAGGTCGGCGTCGCCCGAGCACAGGACCGGCCCGGCGTGCGTGTGGGAGAGGGAGACGAGCAGGCGCTCGACGGGCAGCCCGGTCGCGTCGAGGACGGTCGCGCGCAGGATCGCCTCGTCGTCGACCCGGCGCCACCACGTGCCGTCGATCGTCACGAGGACGAAGGGCTCGGAGGCCCCGGGGTCGGGGCGCTCCTCCGCGAGCGCGACGGCAGTCAGCGTCATCGCGCGGTGGGCGCCCTCGGAGACGTCCCAGTCCGCCGGGCCCCAGTTGCGCGCCCGGATGCCCGGGGCGGGCGTCACGTCGCGGACGGCGACGCCGGCCAGGCCGACGAACGCGGGGACGGGGGCCCGCGTGTGCAGGGCGACCATCGCACCTCCTCTGGGCTCGGGAGTGCCGATGCTATAGCATGTTGTCTCGTCGAGACGCCCCCGGGACGGCACCGTGGCCGCTATCCTTCAGCGGCGCCCGACCCTCGACGATCCGAGCCCGCCGCCCCCACGACACCACGGAGAAACCATGGCGCTCAAGAGCGTGCCGGACCAGAACGTCGCCGACCGCGTCACGGTCGAGCTGCGCGAGGCGATCTTCAGCGGCGACCTCGCGCCGGGCGAGCGGCTCGTCGAGCGCAAGCTCGCCGAACGCCTCGGCACGAGCCACATCCCGGTACGCGAGGCGCTCACGCGCCTGACCCAGGAAGGCCTCGTCGAACGGCTCCCCCACCGTGGCGCGCGCGTCGCCGCGCTCACGAGCCGCGACCTCGAGGAGATCTCGAGCCTGCGCACCCTGCTGGAGCAGTTCGCCGTCGTGCGGGTCCAGGACGCCTGGGACCCGGCGAAGGAGGCGAAGCTGCGCAAGACGGTCCAGCAGATGGTCCAGGCGGCAGAGAAGGGCAGCAACGCCCGCGTCTTCGAGCTCGACCGGCGCTTCCACGAGCAGCTCTGGCAGATGGCCGACCACCGCATGCTCATGACGCTCAACGCGCAGCTCCGCAGCCGCATCACCGGCTTCCTGCGCGCCGCGAACGCCGCGCTCGAACCCGAGGCCCGCGTCGCGCACGCGCGCACCCACGACCTCATCGTCGACGCCATCGCGGGCGGCGACCCGGACACGGCCCAGCGCGTCATGGCCGAGCACATCGGCGAGGCCGCCGCGCGCCTCGCGAGCCACACGGACGACGAGGCCGAGCCCGCCGCGGCGAACGGCTGAGGGCCGCGGCGTCCGCGCAGCGCCGCCTGAGGGCTGGGCGTCGATGGAGGGCGTTCGGATCGTCCGGCTGATCCGCCGTTGACCCGTGCGTGCCATAGCGTGGCACCGTGGGCCCTCTTGCGGTCCCTCTGCGGACTGGGGAGTGGGCTCTCTCGAGTTCTGCACACACCGAAGGCGGTCTGCCGGCGGCGACTTATGCCTATCCGGGCAGAGTGCTCGGACCGGGTTTGACCGCGCCACGATTGTGGCGCGTATGGCAGAGGAACGACTGGCCACCGCGAGAAACTTGCTGAACTACTGGGAGCCTCTCGGGCGAGGGTGGATACGGCGGCCCGCGCGGAGAAGCTGTCCCCGTAACGGAGTTGGCGGGGCCTGGCGCTTCGACCTTGCTGAAGGCGCTCGTTGGCTAGACGCTCAGGGGAACCAGCGGGCACGATCCCCTGCCTCACGGCGGCGCGCCATGCTACTCACGCAGACCTCAGCAGCGGCGGAGCCACCGAGGTGGCGAATCGACCTCGCAGACGATTTCACCCCATAGCGACTCGTCCGCCGGCCCGTTCGTGGGGGATCCTCGTCCTGATCCATCGCGCGAGAGAAGAGTCCCCCATGAGCACCCCTCCGGTACCCCCGCCCCCTGCCACGGCAGGCACCCCGCAGAACCGCACGGGGGCGTACATCACGAAGAACCGGATGCTCCTGATCATCATCGCCGCCATGGCGGTACTCCTCCTCGGTGCTGTCAGTGCCTGGATCGCGCAGCACCAGGTCACCGTTCAGGAAGCGGAGAAGGTGCTCGATCTTCGCGAGACGCGCGACGATCTTCAAGATGAGCTGGAGATCGCGCAGTCTCGCCTCGCAGAGGTCTCTTCGGAGAACGAAGACCGCAAGTCTCGAGAGGCGGACCTCGCGGCGGCAGAGGCGGCAGTCGCGACCCGAGAGAACGAGGTGTCGCCGCGCGAGGCCGACATCAAGGCTCGCGAGGACGCGGTGGCTGCGCGAGAGGCAGACATCGAGCAGCGCTCTACGGTTCTCAACTCGAGCGAGGACAGCAGGTGGTGGGTACCTAAGGTGGAGGAGTGCCTCGGTCGGGGCGGCAGCTATGTCAACGCTTCCGTGACGACGAGTTCGTTCCTCGGCAACGACTTCTCCTGCTATACGGGGTAGCAAGAGCCCGAACCGGCGTGCCGGTCGGCGGCACGGCTACCGGGCTCAGTCGCGGCGGGTCATGGTTTCGGCCCACATCGGGATGCGGCCGCCGTCCTGCTCGATCGAGCGAGGCGTGCGCATGGGTCCACGCCAGAGCTTGCGGGGGGAGCAATTCGGACTTGATCGCATCACCAATGCTCTCTGTGCGTCCTTTCCCGCGAGGTGATGCCCAGAGGTGATGGTGGGATTGCAGGATCTGCCGCCAGCCCTTGAATGCCAATACGTCCAGCCTCGAGCACCAGCAGATCGTCGCGCTGCACGTCCTGCACGAGGTGGGGTCTCCCCGGTTCGCGACGTACGCGGCGCTCGCGGCGGACGACCCGCGCCCGTCCGTCCGGCAGGCGGCCCGTCGGCTCGCCTGAGCTCAGGCGGGCAGGAGCCCGGATGGCGGCACCGCCGCCATCCGGGGCGTTCGTGCGCGCCCAGCCCGGCCCGCACGGTCCGTCGCGTCGCACGCCGACGGTCGTCCCGCGACCCTACTTTTGCTATAGCATCCCGTCAACACCGGCCCGGACCCTGGACTGCCATGCACCTGCGCACCGCCACGCCCGACGACGTCCCCGCGCTCTTGGCGCTGTGGGACCGCGCGTTCGACGCGCCGCTCATGGTGTCGGTCTACGAGACGGACGACGGCCGGCTCGACCGCACGCACGTCGCCGTCGACCCGGACGACGGCCGCGTCGTGGGCTCGGTGTACTGGACCCCGCGCGAGCTCGGCGGGCCCGACGGCGGCACCCTCCGGGCGGGCGGCGTCGCGAACGTCGCGACCGCCCCCGAGGCGCGGGGCCGGGGCCTCGTCCGCGCGCTGCTCGCGCGGGCCGTCGAGCAGATGGAGCAGGACGGCGCGGACGTCGCGTTGCTGTTCACCGGCACCCCGGACGTCTACCGGTCGAGCGGCTTCGAGACGTTCGACGTGCCGCTCCAGCGCGGTGCACCGCGTCCGGCCGACGAGCCGGACACCGGACGGGAAGACCTCGACGACGACGGGCTCCCGACGGGTGCCGCGCCGTCGGACCTCGTGGGCGACGCCCCCGTGCGGACCCGCACCGAACGCCTGCCCGGCGTCCCGTGGCCCGCGTGGTCGGTCGCGCTGCGGTGGGAGCAGCTCGCCGCGCTGCACGACGCGTTCGACACCGTGGCGGACGGGCCGCGCCCCCTCGCCGTCCGACGCACCGCCGAGCACTGGGAGCGGCGCATCCCGCTCTGGTACTCAGGCGCCGAGGTGTTCACCGCACGGGCAGCCGACGGGGAGGTCGTGGGCTACCTCGTCCTCGAGCCCGAGCCAGGCGTGCTGAAGGTCCGCGAGCTCGGCGTCGACCCGGCCTCGGACCGCGCGCACGACGTCGTCGACGCCCTCGCGCGCACCATGCTCCACCGCGCGCACCTGCACGGCTCCCCCGCCGTCGAGGTGCGCCTCCCCGCGCACGCCCTGACCGACCGCTTCGCCGCCGCGGTGCTCGACGCGCCCGTCGCCGCGACCGACACGACCGGCATGCTCCGGCCCGTCCACGCAGCGGCCGACGTCGTCGCGCACCTCCGCGACGCCGCCGCGGCCGGGGTGGCCTTCCACTGGCCCGGCGACTACCTCTGACCCGCTGACCCACCCCTCGACGTAGAGCCCCGGCCCGCCGAGGTAGAGCCGCAGGTCAACGAGGTAGAGCCGCGGTTCGCCGAGGTAGAGCCATGGTGGGCCGAAACGGAGAACCCCGCTCTGGCGCCCGACGGCGCGTGCTGGGGACGGGGGGATCGGTCCAGGTCGTCGCTGTGCACGCATGCGACATTTCCGTGTCGCAGCATGGCACCGCTACGTCGATCAGGCGGTCCGGGCGCGTCCAGGTCGCCTCACGCACCCGTTTCGCCTGCTCGACCCGCCGGGACGGCCTGGTCGACGAGGCGCCGGGCCGCCACAGGGAGCCCCCAGGCCCGGCGGTCGCAGAGTGGCGGGCGGACATGGAGGTGAAGAGGCGATCGAGCCGGGCCTCCCGGACCACGACCGCCAGACCGACCGACGGCGCGCCGACCCAAGCCCGCGCGCGCCGCGGGTCACACCACGGCTCTACCTCGCGTGACCAGACCTCTACCTCGCGCAACCACGGTTCGACCTCGCGCGACCGGAGTTCTACCTCGCGCAACCACGGCTCTACCTCGCGCGACCACGGCTCTACCTCGGCGCGGCCTGCGTGCCGAGCTCCGCCTCTGTTCAATTGCTATGGCAATCGTTCTTGCTCGGCAACCGCTCTGACCTGCGCCGACGCCCTTCGATCTGCCCTTGACGATGCCATAGCATCCCGCTACTCTCCGAGAGTCCGGTTCACCGTCGCAACGACGCGCACGAACCCGCTGACCCCCGACCCAGCACCGGAACCGCACGACCCCCGCAGCACCGCTCCCCCGGAACACCCCGCAGCCCCGGGCCGCCGGAGCCACCGCGTCGCCCGCCCGCACGGCGTCCTCCCGACGTCACGAAGGGTGCCCCCGTTGTCCACTCCCCGATCCCAGACCCGCCCCGCGTCCGACGACCTCGGCGCGACCGACCCCACGACCGCCGAGGCGGCGTCGTCGCCCTCGCGCCGCCACCTGCTGCGCGTCGCCGGCATGGCCTCGCTCGCCGCGGGCGCCGTCGCGCTCGGCGCCGGCAGCGCGCACGCGGCGCCCCTCGCCGGCACGCTCCCCGCGAGCAAGAACGACAAGCCCGACGACGAGGTCCTCGTCGCCGCCACCGTCGCGCAGCTCACCGGCTGGAAGGCCAAGAAGCTCGACGACGGCGCCGTCGCCCAGCTCCTCGGCCACGCGACCCCGGGCGACGGCGCCGCCCGGCTCCTGCGCTACGACGCGCGGTCCACCGCGGCCCCGAACGGCGGCACCGTCCTCGCCCCCAGCGACGCCGGTGCCACCGGCCGCTGGCACACCGTCCACACCGGCACCGCGGACTTCCGCTGGTACGGACTCTTCGGCCCCGAGAACCCCGCCGACGACGCCCTCGACGCCCTCGTGAACGACCCCAGCATCACCCGCATCGAGGCCCGCACCGACCTCAACTTCACCCGACGCCACACCTACACCCGCTCGAACCTCGAGCTCGACTTCGGCGGGCGCACGGTCACGACGGAGGGCATCGAGCGCAACGCCCACGACAACCCGTTCGGCGCGGTCCTGTTCTTCCAGGGTCGCGTGACCGACGAGACGCAGCAGCGCACGCTCGCCACGACGCTCCCCGACCTCACGGACGTCTTCGAGGTCGCGGACGCGGGCGCGTTCGCCGTCGGGCAGTGGTGGGCGCTGCGCTCGGACGAGCGCCCGGGCGGCGGCGGGGACGAGCGCGAGCTCCAGCGCCTGGTCCAGGTCACGCAGGTGGTCGACGCGACGCACGTCCGCGTCGACTACAAGAACGGCTGGGAGCTGCCCGCCGGGCGCGTGCTCACCTGGACGCGCGTCGAGCCCGTCGAGCAGGTGCACGTGCGCGCGATGACGTTCCACGGGTCCGGGCCCTTCGACGGCCCGGCGAACGGCGAGCTGCCCGACGACCGCGAGATGACCGGCTCGCACCCCGTCGCGTTCGAGTACGCGGTGCGCTGCGACGTCTCGGACGTGCACGGCCACCGCACGTGGTGGCCGGTGATCATGCGGCGCTGGAACACCCACTTCGTCACCGAGCGGTGCTCGGTCGCCAACCCGCCGACGGTGTTCTACGGCGGCGCCGGCTACCTCACGCAGCAGATCTACTGCCTGTACGGGCGGGTCTCCGACTGCACGAGCCACAACGCGCGGCACCTCAACGACCTCACGGCGTCGGCGTACTGCCTCGTGGAGAACTGCCACGGCGACGGGGACGACCAGGGCGGCAACCCCTTCACGACCCACGGCCAGTACGAGCACGACCTCGTGTTCGTCGGCAACAGCGGGCTCATGGACATCGCCAACTCGGGCGGTCAGTGGGGCACGGCGGCCAAGCGCATCACGGTCAAGCACCACACGTGCTCGTGGTTCGTCGCGGGCACCAAGATCACGGACCTCACGCTCGAGGACGTGCACCTGGTCGCGCGGTCGACGTTCGACCCGCAGGCGACGCTCACGATCAACGCCGACGGCGCGCAGGTGCGCGGCTGCACGGCCGGCTTCTTCGCCGTCGGGCAGCGGTCGTCGCTGTCGCGGCGCCTGACGGTCGTCGAGGACTGCGCGTTCGCGCTTCCTGCGGGGTCCGTGCTGCACCAGACGCCGGTGACGAACCCCGTGCACTTCGTGCGCACCCGCATCACCGGCGTGGACGGCACGATCCTGCGCGGCGCCGGCCCCGTGACGTTCACCGACTGCGAGCTCGTCGGCGGCACGGACGACGCCCCGGCCGCGCCCGTCGACCTCGGCTCGGCGGACGTCACCGTCACGGGCGGGTCGTGGCAGGGCGTGGGCGTGCGGCTCAGCGGCGCACGCGACCAGCGGCTCGTGCTCGACGGCGTCCGGGCGGCCGGCACGACGACGGCCGGGGCCCTCGTCTCGCGCGGCACCGGCGCGGGGGCCGTGGACGTCACGCTCCGCGGCGCCGACCTGCGGGCCGCCGACGGCACGGCGCACGTCGCGCTGCGCTCCGGCGACCGCTACGCCGCGACCGGGTCGCGGTTCACGGGCGGTCGCCTCGACCTGCCCGACGGCGTGCGCGTCCTCCATGCCCGCAACGTCGAGACCGGCGTCGACCGCGCGGGCCTGCCGACCGCGGGCGACGGCGTGCTCGTCGACGCGAACCTCACCCTGTGACCCGCCCGGGCGACGCCCGGGCACCCTGTTCCCGCCTCCCCACCGACACCCGCGCCGTCGCGCCGGGCCGACGAAAGGACACCCCCATGACCCTCGAGACCACGACCGAGCCGACGACGGCCGCGCCGGGCGAGGCCGCCCAGCCGCCCTCGCGGCGCAACCTGCTGCGCGTCGCCGGCATCGCCTCCCTCGCCGCGGGCGCCGTCGCCCTCGGCAGCGGCAGCGCCCACGCGGCGCCCCTCGTCGGCGCGCCGCTCGCGGCGAAGAAGGACGACAAGCCCGACGCCGAGGTCCTCGTCGCCGCTACCGTCGCCGAGCTCACGGGCTGGAAGGCCAAGAAGCTCGACGACGGCGCCGTCGCCCAGCTCCTCGGCCACGCGACCCCGGGCGACGGCGCCGCCCGGCTCCTGCGCTACGACGCGAGGTCCACCGCCGCCGCCAACGGCGGCACCGTCCTCGCCCCGACCGACGCAGGAGCCAAGGGCCGCTGGCACACCCTGCACACCGGCACCGGAGACTTCCGCTGGTTCGGCCTCTTCGGCCCCGAGAACCCCGCCGACGACGCGCTCGACGCCCTCGTGAACGACCCGAGCGTCACCCGCATCGAGGCGCACACGGACCTCAACTTCACGCGGCGCCACACGTTCACGCGCTCGAACCTCGAGCTCGACTTCGGCAACCACCTCATGACGACCGAGGGCATCGAGGACGCCGGGCAGGACGACCCCTTCGCGGCCGTGCTGTTCTTCCGCGGGAAGGTCACGGAGGACGTCCGGAAGAACACCCTCACGGCGACGATGCCGGAGCTGCGCGACGACTACGAGGTCGCGGACTCCTCGCAGTTCGAGGTGGGCCAGTGGTACGCGGTCGAGGTCAACGCGCTCGCCGGCCGGTGGGAGCGCGAGCTCCAGCGCCTCGTCCAGATCACGCAGATCGTCGACGCCACCCACGTGCGCGTCAACTACAAGGCGGGCTGGTCGCTCGCGAAGGGCCGCACGCTCACGTGGACGCGGGTGGAGCCCGTCGAGCAGGTGCACGTGCGCAACCTCGCCTTCCGCGGCCGGCCCGACGGCGACCAGTACACGGGCTCGCACCCGATCGCCTACGAGTACGCGGTGCGCTGCGACGTGGAGAACGTGCACGGCGTCGCGACGTTCTGGCCGCTCGTCATGCGCCGGTGGAGCACGTTCTTCCGCACGGCGGGCTGCTCGCTGACCAACCCGGCGTCGGTCACGTGGGGCGGCGCGGGCTACCTGACGCAGCAGATCTACTGCAACTACGGGCACGTGGTGGACTGCCACACGACCAACGCGCGGCACCTCAACGACTGGACCGCGTCGTCGTACGGGCTCGTGGAGAACTGCCACGGCGACGGCGACGACCAGGGCCCGTTCGTCACGCACGGCCAGTACGAGCACGACCTCACGTACGTGGGGAACTCGGGGCTCATGACGTTCGCCAACTCGGGCGCGGCCTGGGGTGGCGCGGCCAAGCGCATCACGGTGACGCGGCACGTGTGCTCGTGGTTCGTCGCACGCGTCAAGGTCACCGACCTCACGCTCGAGGACGTGCAGGTCATCCGCAAGGACGGCCTCGCGGGCTCGGGGATGCTGTGGGTCAACGCCGACGGCGTGCAGCTCCGCGGCTGCCAGGCCGACGACACCCTGATCATCTCCCAGGCCTCGGCGCTGTCGAAGCGGCCCAACGTCATCGAGGGGTCGCGCTTCGCGGTCCTGCCGGACACCGCGATCACCCAGGCGAACGTCACGAACCCGGTGCACCTCGTGCGCACGACCCTGAACGGGCTGAAGAACGCGTCGTTCGCCGGGAAGGGCGCCGTCGTGCTGGACACGTGCACGCTCGAGGCGGCCGAGGGCGAGGGCACGGTGACGGTGAGCGGCGACCTCACGGTGCGCGGCGGCGTCGTGCGCAGCGTCGCCCTCGTCGCGGCGGGCGCGGCCGAGCAGACCGTCCGGCTCGACGGCGGCGCCCGCCTCGAGGGCAAGCCGGCGGGCGGGAGCTTCCTGCGCAGGGCCAAGGCGGACAAGCCGGTCACCTGGGCGCTGGACGGCGTCCGGAGCACCGCGCCGTCGGGCGACACTGGGCACGTGAACCTCGACGCCGGCATCAACAAGTGGTCCGCCACGGGCTCGACCTTCGCGGGCGGCACCCTGGCGCTCGCACCGTCCGCCCTGGGGGGCGACTCGTTCGTCCTCCACAGCGGCAACGTCGAGCAGGACGTCACCCGCACGGCGTTCCCCGACGACGGCGACCGCGTCGTCACGACGGGCAACCTCGTCGTCTGACGCGCCCGCACCCACGCCGCTCTCCCCGCCGGGCGCACCCCGGCGCGGGAGCAGCGCGCGAGGTGGGACGACGAAGGGGCCGGGGGTGGTGAGTGCGGGTCGTGGCGGGCCTGGCGGGAGCGCCGCGAGGAACGAGCAGCGCGGATGGTAGACCCGCACTCACCACCCCCGGCCCCGGCCCACGACGACCACCGCGCCGGCACCCCGAGCCGCGGCACGAAAGGTCACAACTCCGCATCGCGTCGTGCGCGAGTTAACACGAGCGCCGATCTGGCGTAACATCGGCATGGCAGGCTTGCTATAGCAAATAGCAAACGAGGCCTGCCAGGGCCGGGAGACCCCCGCCCCGCAGGACCATCGCAACGGAGCAAGGACCGCACACGTGACCCCCACCCCCCAGCCTGTCACCGTCGCCCTCGTCGGCGCCGGGAACCGCGGACAGACGTACGCGCGCTGGATCGCCGAGCACCCGGAGCGCGCCCGTCTGGTCGCCGTCGCCGACCCTCGGGCGCACCAGCGCGGGCTCGTCGTCGACCAGGCCGTCGCGGCCCAGACCGCCGCGGCCCAGACCGGCGGCCCCGCCGACCCGGCTGTCACGCCGGCCGCCACCACCGCCGCCGCGCTCGCCGCCGACACGTCCGCGCCCGCCGTCGGCCTAGGAGCGGCGCGCCCGCAGGTCGCAGAGTTCGCCGGCTGGCAGGACCTCGTCGCCGCGGGCGACGCCGACCGGGCCGCGGGGGGCACGGGCCGGGTCGCGGACATGGTGATCGTCGCGACGCAGGACCGCGAGCACCGCGACCCCGTCGTCGCGCTCGCGCCGCAGGGGTACGCGATCCTCGTCGAGAAGCCGCTCGCGCCGAGCCCGGAGGAGTGCCGGGACGTCGTCGACGCGGTCGAGGCGTCGGGCGTGCTCTTCGGCGTCTGCCACGTGATGCGCTACATGCCGTACACGGACCTCGTGAAGTCCGTCGTCGACTCGGGCGTCCTGGGCGAGATCGTCAACGTCCAGCACCTCGAGCCCGTCGGCTGGTGGCACGACGCCCACTCCTACGTGCGCGGCCCCTGGCGCTCCGAGAAGACGTCGAGCCCGATGCTCCTCGCGAAGTCGAGCCACGACCTCGACTGGATCCGCTACGTCACGGGCAAGCGGATCGCGACGGTCGCGAGCTTCGGCTCCCTGAAGCACTTCCGGCCCGAGGAGCGGCCCGTGGGCGCGGCGGACCGCTGCCTGGACTGCCCGCTCGAGCCGACGTGCCCGTACTCGGCCCCGCGCCTGTACCTGTCGACGCTGCGCGAGAAGGGCCCGATCTGGCCGGTCTCCGTCATCACGGACGCGACCGACGAGGCGGGCGTCGTCGAGGCGCTGCGCACGACCGACTACGGCCGCTGCGTCTACGCCTCGGACAACGACGTCGTCGACCACCAGGTCGTCGCCATGGAGCTCGAGGGCGGCGGCGCGGCGACGTTCACCATGACCGCGTTCTCCGAGCAGGACCACCGCAAGACCCAGATCTTCGGCACCCACGGGTGCCTCGACGGCGACGGGGAGAAGGTCCGCGTGACCGACTTCCGCGACGGCAGCGTCACCGTGCACGACGGCGGCCACCACGGCGCCACGAACGCCGCCGACGACCACGGCGGCGGCGACTCGGGGGTGATGGACGCGTTCGTGCGCGCCGTCGCGACGGGGGACCCGAGCCACGTCCGGTCGGGCGCCGTCGAGTCCCTGCAGAGCCACCTCGCCGTGTTCGCGGCCGAGGAGTCGCGCCACCGGCGCACCGTCGTCGACGTCCCGGCGCGCTGACGCGCCGGGCCCGACGACCGCACCACCACAGCACCACACCGCCCAGCAGCACCCCCACCCCCACCCGCCCACCCGGGCGGGACCTCACCAAGGAGACACGTCGATGACCCTGCGCACGACGAAGCGCCTCTGGACCGCCGCGCTCGCGGTCGGCACGCTCGGCGCGCTGAGCGCCTGCGCCGGCGGTGCCGGCGCCGGCAGCTCCACCCCCACGCCCGAGGACGGCACCGCGTCCGGCTCCGTCACCATGTGGACCTACCCCGTCATCGCCGACGAGGCCGCCCACAAGGCCTTCTGGGACGAGCAGGTCGCCGCGTTCCAGGAGGAGAACCCCGACGTCGACGTCAAGGTCGAGATCTACCCGTGGGCCGGCCGCGACGAGACGCTCGCGACCGCGATCGCGGGCAACAAGGGCCCCGACGTCGTCTACCTCATCCCGGACCAGATCCCGAAGTACGGCAAGTCCCTCGCCGCCGTGGACAACTACGTCACGGACCAGGTGGGCGACCTGCGCGAGAACGCGTCGAAGGCCGTCACGGTCGACGGCGCGATGCTCGGCTCGCCGCTGATCATGAACAGCAAGCCGCTCGTGTGCAACGCCGCGGCGTTCGAGGCCGTCGGCGAGGCGGGGAACTACCCCGAGACGTGGGACGACCTCATGGCGCTCGCGCCGACGTTCCAGGCCGCCGGCTACGACGTCACCAACTACTGGGGCTCGGTCGACGCGACGCTCAACGAGTCCTTCTACCCGCTGCTGTGGCAGGCGGGCGGGTCCGTCTTCTCCGAGGACGGCTCGTCGGTCGCGTTCGACTCCCCCGAGGGCGTCGAGGCGCTGCAGTTCGCGGTCGACCTCGCCGAGGGCGGGTACATCGAGAAGGACCTGCTGACGACCATCCCCGCGTTCGAGCAGACGAACACCGCCAAGGGCAAGATCGCGTGCACCTGGCAGCAGGGCCCCGCGGACGTCGCGGGCTTCTGGGGCGAGGAGAACGTCGTCGTCCTTCCGCCGCTCAAGGAGGCCGAGGCGGTCGCGTTCGGCACCGTCGGCTCGCTGTCCGTGCTCAAGACGGCCGACAGCCTCGACGCCGCGGGCAAGTGGGCCGCGTTCGCGACCTCGCCCGAGGTGAGCGCCGAGTACGCCCAGGCCGCCGGCTGGTTCTCGCCGTACGAGAGCGAGTCGGGCCTCTACGCCGACGACCCGGTGCTGTCCGCGCTCGAGGAGACGCTCCAGTACACGACGGCCGGCGAGGTCAACGAGAAGTCCCGTGAGGTCATGGGCGTGCTCGCCCCGGAGCTCCAGGCCGCGCTCATCGGCGAGAAGACGCCCGAGCAGGCCCTGAAGGACGCGGCCGCGGCGGCGAACCCGCTGCTCGGCTGACCGACGCCGCGGCGCGGGCAGCCGTCCCCCTGCTGCCCGCGCCGCGGTACCTCGCGGTACGAGAGGAGAACCCATGACCGCGACCGCCCCCACCTCGGACGGGCTGACCGCCGACGGGCCCGACCGGCGCCCGACGCCGTCGAGGCCCTCGCGCGGCACGACCCGCCGCGTCCTGGAGCGCCGTGAGGCGAGGATCGGCCTGCTGTTCGCCCTCCCCGCGTTCCTGCTGTTCCTGCTGTTCCGCTTCGGCCCGGCGATCGCCGGCGTCGCGCTGAGCTTCTTCGACTACACCATCGGCGTCGGTGCCGAGTGGACGGGCGTCGAGAACTTCCGGCGCATGGTCGACGACCCGATCTTCTGGTCGGCGCTGCGCGTCACGGTCGTGCTGAGCGTGCTGATCGTCCCCGTGTCGCTCGCGATCTCGACGTTCATGGCGCTCATGGTGCGCCGCTCGTTCCGCGGCTCCGGCTTCTACCGCTCGGTGTTCTTCCTGCCCGTGGTCACGAGCCTCGTGCTCGCCGCGACCGTGTTCACGTGGGTGTTCTCCACGAACGGCCCGTGGTCGAAGCTCATGGGGGCGCTCGGGTTCTCGACCGACTCCTGGCTGGGCGACACGCTGCTCGTGCTGCCCGCGCTCGCGATGGTCGCGATCTGGTCGCGCTTCGGCTACGGGATGCTCATCCTCCTCGCGCGCATGCAGGACCTGCCGCGCGAGCTCGAGGAGGCCGCCGCGATCGACGGCGCCGGGCCGTGGAAGCGGTTCTGGCACATCATCGCGCCGCAGCTCAAGCCGACCCTCTTCTTCCTCGCCGTCATCGAGACGACGGCGTCGTTCCAGATCTTCGACCTCGTCTACGTGATGACGGCGGGCGGGCCCGCCCGGGCGAGCTACAACCTCGTCTTCTACATCTACGACCAGGGCTTCAAGTACTTCGACCTCGGCTACGCGAGCGCGCTCGGCGTCGCGCTGTTCGTCGTCACGCTGGTCGTCGCCCTGATCCAGCGCTACGCCATCGGGAGGGACAAGTGACCGCCGTCGACCCCACCACCACCGGGCGGGTGCTCGAGGGCGCCGCGATGCCCGTGCGCCCCACCGCGACCCGCCGCCGGCGCGGCCGCAAGGGCGCGAGCGACCTGTCGCTGCGCGGCAAGGTGCTGCGCTACGTCGTGCTCTCGCTCGCCGCCGTCGTGACGATCTTCCCGTTCTACGCGATGGTCGTGCTGTCGCTGAAGCCGGCCGCCGCGATCGACTTCCCCGCGTCGCTCCTGCCGACGAACCTCACGACCGAGGCCTACGGCCGCGTGCTCGGCGCGGGCAACATCGGCACCTGGCTCGTCAACACGCTCGTGTACTCCGTCGTCTCCGTGGTCGCGGTGCTGCTGCTCGCGTCGATGGCCGGCTACGCGTTCGCGAAGAAGAAGTTCCCCGGGCGCGAGGCGATGTTCTGGTCGTTCCTCGCGATGGTCATGGTCCCGTACCACGTGACGCTCATCCCGACGTTCATCCTCATCGCGCAGGCGGGCGGGCTCGACACGTACTGGGGCCTGATCCTGCCGACGCTCGCGAACGCGCAGGCCGTGTTCCTCATGCGGCAGTTCATCCTCGACCTGCCCGACGAGCTGTTCGAGGCCGCGAAGCTCGACGGCGCCTCGGAGTGGCGCATCTTCCTGCGCATCGTGCTGCCGCTGTGCAAGCCGATCCTCGCGACGCTCGGCACGTTCGTCTTCCTGTGGCACTGGAACGACTTCCTGTGGCCGCTCATCATCGGCCAGGGCACCGACCACTGGACGCTGACCGTCGGCATCGCCTCGCTCCAGCAGCAGGACGTGCCGCTCAACATGGTGCTCGCGGGCGCCACCATCTCGTTCGTTCCGATCTTCGCCTCGTACCTCGTGGCCCAGCGCTTCTTCGTCGAGGGCGTCACCTCGTCCGGCATCAAGGGATGACTCACCACATGACCACGCAGACCAGCACCACCGCCCTCAAGGCCCCGACGTCCGTCGCGGAGCTCGAGGAGCTGCTCACGACGCCGTCGCCCGCCCTCGTGGAGGACCTGGCCGCCCGCTCGGGCGACCTCGTCATCCTCGGCGCGGGCGGCAAGATGGGCCCGAGCCTCACCGTCCTCGCCCGCCGGGCGCTCGACGCGGCCGGGCGCACGGGCGACGCCGTGCACGCCGTCTCGCGGTGGTCCGACCCCGAGCAGGCCGACCGTCTGCGCGACGCCGGGGTGAACGTCGTCGCGGCCGACCTGCTCGCGCCCGACGCGGACCTCGCCGCGCTGCCCGACGGCGCCGACGTCGTCTACATGGTGGGCGCCAAGTTCGGCACGTCGTCCGCGCCGTCGCTCGCGTGGGCCGCGAACGCGGCCCTCGTGCACGACGTCGCGCGCCGCTACGCCGACTCGACCATCGCCGCGTTCTCCACCGGGAACGTCTACCCGCTCGTGCCCGTCGAGTCGGGCGGGTGCTCCGAGGAGCACCCCGTCGGGCCGGTCGGCGAGTACGCGATGAGCTGCCTCGGCCGCGAGCGCGTGCTCCAGCACGCCGCGCTCTCGCGCGGCACGAAGGTCGTGACGATCCGCCTCAACTACGCCGTCGACCTGCGCTACGGCGTCCTGTTCGACGTCGCGTCGCCGATCCTCGCGGGCGAGCCCGTCGACCTCACCACCGGGCACGTCAACGTCGTGTGGCAGGGGTACGCGAACGAGGTCGCGCTGCGCTCGCTCACCCTCGCGTCGTCGCCCGCGACGGCGATCAACCTCACCGGCCCGGAGACGGCGTCGGTGCGGCGCCTCGCGGAGCTCCTCGGCCGCGGCCTCGACCGCGAGGTGTCGTTCACGGGCGAGCCCGCCCCGACGGCGCTGCTCAACGACGCGACGCGCTGCCACGAGCTGTTCGGCTACCCGCAGGTGCCGCTGCGCACGCTCGTGGACTGGCAGGCGCAGTGGCTCGCGGCCGGCCTGCCGACGAGCGGCAAGCCGACGAAGTTCGCCGTGCGCGACGGGGCGTTCTGATGACGGCCCCCACCGCCCCCGCCGCGACGTCGGCCGCCCCGCGCCTCGCCGACGACGTCGCCGCGCTCCTGCGGGCGGGGACAGTCATCCCGGCCCAGCCCCTCGCGCTCGACGCGGACCGCCGCCTCGACGAGCGCCGCCAGCGCGCGCTCACGCGGTACTACCACGCGGCGGGCGCGGGCGGCGTGGCCGTCGGCGTCCACACGACGCAGTTCGAGATCCGCGAGCACGGGCTCCTGCGGCCCGTGCTCGAGCTCGCGGCCGAGGTCTCGCGCGCGACGGCCGCGGGCGACGCGCCCGCGGGCTCGCTGCGCACCGGGCCCCGCCCGCTCGTCCAGGTCGCGGGCGCGGCCGGCGACGTGCGGCAGGCCGTCGCGGAGGCGGAGCTCGCGGCGTCGCTCGGCTACGACGCGGTGCTGCTCGCGCCGCGCGTGCCCGGTCTCGCCGGCTCGCGCGAGGAGGTCGAGCGCGTGCTGCTCGACCGCGCCCGCGCCGTCGGCGAGGTGCTGCCCGTCATCGGGTTCTACCTCCAGGAGGCGATCGGCGGCCCGCGCCTGTCCGTCGGCTTCTGGCGCGAGTACGCGTCGATCGAGGCGGTCGTCGCGATCAAGGCCGCGCCGTTCCACCGCTACAGGACGATCGACGTGCTGCGCGGCGTCGCCGCGTCGGGTCGCGGCGACGAGATCGCGCTGTACACGGGCAACGACGACGCGATCGTCGCCGACCTCACGCAGCGCCTCGACGTCCCGGTGACCGACGCCGAGGGCCGCGCCTCGACCTTCACGGCGCGGTTCGTGGGCGGCCTGCTCGGGCAGTGGGCGGTCTGGACCCGCGGGGCGGTCGAGACGCTGGCCCTCGCGCACGCCGCGCACGGCATCGGCCCCGACGGCGGGGCCGCCGTGCCCGACGCCGCCGCCCTCGCGACCCTCACCGCGCGCGCGGCCGGCCTCACCGACGCGAACGCGGCCGTCTTCGACGCGGCGCACGACTTCGCGGGCGTCATCGCGGGCGTGCACGAGGTGCTGCGCCGCCAGGGCCTGCTCGACGGCATCTGGTGCCTCGACCCGGAGGAGACCCTCTCCCCCGGGCAGGCCGACGAGCTGACGCGCGTGACGGCGTCGTACCCGTGGCTCGCCGCCGCGGACGATGCGCTCGTCGCGGAGCACCTCGAGGACTGGCTGCGGTGACCGGCACGCCCGACCCGGGGACCGCCGCGGGGCCCGGCCCGGGTGCCGGGGCCGCGCGCGCGGTCGTCGCGGTCGCGCCGTGGCTGCGCACCGAGCTGTTCGCCCCCGACGTCTGGGAACGCCTGGCGGGCGCGGGACCGTTCGACGTCGTCGACGACCCGCGCACGCTCGGCGCCGCGCTCGACCGGCTGAGCCCCGCGGCGCGCGAGCGCGTCGACGCGCTCGTCGTCTCCTGGGGCACGCCGCCCCTGGACGCGGACCTCCTGGACCGGCTCCCCGGCCTGCGGCTCGTCGCGCACACGGGCGCCTCCGTCAAGCCGTTCGTCACGCCACCGCTGTGGGAGCGCGGGGTCCGCGTGACGCAGGCGGGCCAGGCGATGGCACGCCCGGTGGCCGAGGTCTCGGTGACGTTCGCGCTCGCGCTGCTCCACCAGGTCCCCGCGTTCCACAACGCCCTGCACGACGGCGTCCCGTGGGCCGACGCCGAGGCCGCACCCCCGCGGTACGAGATCGCGGGCACGCGCGTCGGCGTCGTCGGGGCGTCGCGCACCGGGCGCGCCGCGATCGCGATGCTCCGTGCGCTCGGCGCGGAGGTCGTGGTCGCCGACCCGACCCTCTCCCCCGCCGACGCCGCCGCGCTCGGGGCGACCCTCGTCGGGCTCGACGAGCTGCTCGCGACGAGCCGCGTGACGATGCTGCACGCGCCCGTGCTGCCCGAGACCCACCACCTGCTCGGCGCGCGCGAGCTCGCGCTCCTGCCCGACCACGCCGGGCTCGTCAACACCGCACGGTCGTGGCTCACGGACGAGGACGCCCTCGTCCGTGAGCTGGCGAGCGGCCGGATCAGCGCCGCGCTCGACGTCTACGACGCCGAGCCGCTGCCCGAGGACCACCCGCTGCGCCGCCTGCGGAACGTGCTCCTCACGCCGCACCACGCCGCCGCGACCGTGCAGGGCCGGCTCGCGCAGGGCGCGATCGTCGTCGACGAGCTCGAGCGCTTCCGCGCGGGCGAGCCGCTCGTCCACGAGGTGCGCGAGGCCGACCTCGACCGCATGGGCTGAGCCCGCGGCGGGCGGGGCCGGGGCAGGGCCGGGTCAGGCTCGCGCGGCCGGCACCGGGGGCACCGGGGCGACCCGCCGCCGCGGGAGCGTCGCGACCGCGACCCCGGCGAGGCACAGCGCGCCGCCCGCGAAGGTGACCGGCGCCGGGACCTCCGCGAGCACGAGCCACGACAGGACGACGACGAGCGGCGGCACGAGGTACGTCGTCGCCGCGGCCCGGCCCGCGCTGAGCCGCGAGAGCGCGTAGCCCCACGTCGTGAAGGCGACGGCCGTCGGGCCGAGCCCGAGCAGCACGACCGCCCACGTCGACGACGGCGGCGCCGCGGTGGCGTCGGCCGCGAGCGCCGGGGCGAACGGCAGGAGCGCGACCGTGCCCGCGAGGCACCCGACCCACGTCATCGTCAGGGCGTCGAGGTGCGCGAGAAGGCGCTTCTGCGACGTCGCACCCGCGGCGTAGAGGACGGCGGCGGTGAGCCCGAGCGCCACGCCGACGACGTCGCGCTCGCCCGAGGAGGTCGCGGCCGCGATGATCGCGACCCCGGCGAACGCCGAGGCCATGCCGACGAGCAGGCGCCGCGGGAAGCCCTCGCCGAGCAGGACGCCGGCGAGCACCGCGACGAGGACGGGCGCGACGTTGACGAGGAGCGCCGTCGTGCCGGCGTCGAGGTGCTGCTCGGCCGCGTTGAGCGCGAGGTTGTAGAGGCTGAACCAGCCCACGCCCCACGCGAGGACGCCCGCGAGCACCCGGCCGCGGGGCAGCACGGGCCGGTGCCCGCTGCGGAGCCACCGCACGGCGACGACGGCGGTGAGCCCGAGGCTGCCCGCGAGCTGGCGGCCCAGGGCGAGCGACCCGGGCGCGTAGTCGTGCCCGGCGGCGCGCACGCCGATGAACGCCGACGCCCACAGCACGACGGTCACGGCCACCGCGAGGACGACGGGCAACCCGGCGCGACGCGCCGGTCCGCGGGCGGAGGGCAGGCCGGGCCGGGCGGAGCCGACGGGTGTCGTCGTCGAGGTCTCGGGTGCGGTCACGGGTCGATCGTCGCCCCGCCGCACCGTTCAGCACCAGCACGTGTTCCTACCGTTCGATGCAGTACGGCTGTAGCGTGAGGGGATGCTGGACGTGCACCGTCTCCGGATCTTCCGCTCCGTCGTCGCGAGCGGCTCGGTCCAGGCCGCCGCCGCCAACCTCGGGTACACGCCGTCGGCGGTGAGCCAGCACGTGGCCGCGCTCCAGCGCGAGACCGGGCTCGCGCTCCTCGAGCGCGCCGGGCGAGGCGTGCGGCCGACGGCCGCCGGGCTCGAGCTCGCCGCGCAGGCCGACCGCGTGCTCGCCCGGCTCGGCGAGGTCGAGGCCGTCGTCGCGGACCTGCGCGCCGGGCGGACCGGGACCCTGTCGCTCATGTACTTCGCCTCCGCGGGGTCCGCGTGGCTGCCGCGCGTCGTCCGACGGCTCACGACCGAGTTCCCCGGGGTCCGGCTCGACCTCGCCCTCGGCGAGGCGATCCCCGACGATCCCGACGCCCGCGCCGACGTGCAGGTCGCCGTCGCGTCGCCCGCCTTCGTCCCCGGCACCGGGTTCCGGGCGCACCACCTGCTGGACGACCCGTACGTCGCCGTCCTCCCCGCCGACCACCCGCTCGCCGGGCAGCCCGAGGTGGAGATCGCCGCGCTCGCGACGGAGCGCTGGGTCGACAACGACTTCGCGCGAGGGTGGTGCCGCCGCAACCTCGTCGAGGCGTGCACCGCGGCGGGGTTCAGCCCGCCGTTCCACGTCGAAGCCCACGACTACCCGACGGCGGTCGCGTTCGTCGGCGCGGGCATCGGCATCACGGTGCTGCCGCGGCTCGGCGCGGTGCACCTGCCGCCCGGCCTCGTCGCCGTCCCGGTCGTGCGGCCCGCGCCCGTCCGGTCGGTCTACGCCGTCGTGCGCGACGCCGCCGCCTCGACGCCGCCCGCCCGGGCGGTGCTCGACGAGCTGCGCGCGGTCGCGCGCGCGGGCGCCGTCGTCCCGGCCGCGCGCTGAGGCCCGACACCTCCCGGCCGCCGAGGTAGAGCCCTGGTCCGCCGAGGTAGAGGCGTGGTCGCCCGCGGCGGGCCACCACACCTCTACCTCGCGCCACCGGGGCTCTACCTCGCGGGACCAGCCCACTCCCCGGGGAACTAGGGCTCTACCTCGCGGGGGCGCACCTGCCCCGCGGCGCTGCGAGAATCGGGGGCGTGAGCGAGACCCCCGACCCCCGCACCGACTGGCGGCCGCACGTCGCCGACCCGGCCGCCCGACCGCCGTCGACCCTGCCCCACGTGGTGTTCTTCGAGCCGCGCATCCCGGGGAACACGGGCAACGCGATCCGCCTCGCCGCGGTGACCGGGGCGCGTCTGCACCTGGTCGAGCCGCTGGGCTTCGACCTGGACGAGCCCAGGCTGCGCCGCGCGGGGCTGGACTACCACGACCTCGCGAGCGTCGAGGTGCACGCGGACCTGGACGCCGCGCTCGCGACCCTCCCGGGCCGGGTGTTCGCGTTCACGACCCGCGCGACGACGTCGTTCACCGACGTGACATACCGGCCGGACGACGTCCTGCTGTTCGGCCCGGAGCCCACCGGCCTGCCCGACGACGTGCTGGCCCACGAGCGGATCACGGACCAGCTGAAGATCCCCATGCTGCCTGGGCGCCGCTCGCTCAACCTCACCAACGCGGCGTCGATCGCCGTCTACGAGGCGTGGCGCCAGACGGGCTTCGCGGGCGGCGCATAAGGGAAAGCACGTACCTGGTAGAGGTCAAAATTACGTAGTCCTCGAGTTGCTGGCAGGGCCGCGCCACGGTGGACTGTGGCCGGGCCGATCCCGGCCCCCACACCTGAGCAAAGGAGCTCCATGCAAACTCTCCGACTGCGCGCCCTGGCGGTCTCCGCCCTCGCTGCCGCTGCCGTCGCGATCGCACCCTCGGCGAGCGCGGCCCCCTACGACGGCGGCGTGTGCTCGTTCGACGTGACCCGGACCGGGAACGTCTTCACCGTCAGCGCGGGCACGTGCGACTGGGTGCTGCTCGAGGTCTACGGCAACGCGTACGGGACGAACCTCAACCGGTCGGTCTCGACGACGTCGGTCGCGTCGGTGGAGATCGCCGGACCGGTCTGGGGCGTGACCGGCGCCGCCGCGGTGGGCCGCAAGGCCGGCGTGACGGGCCCCGTCGTCCGCGTGCTCTGACCCTCCTGCCCACCGTCGTGGGCGAAGGGCCCGACCCCCTCACGGGGGCCGGGCCCTTCCCTGCTGTCGCGAGGTCGTGTCAGACGAGGTCGCGGACCGCCGCGTACTGCTCGCGGATGGCCGGGACCGGGTCTGCCTCGACCACCGTGGCCGACGACGCGGCCCAGGTGGGCGGGGCGACGTCCGCCCCGGAGCCGCCCGCCTCGTGCGCGGCGAGGACCCACGCCGCCTGGCGTGCGGCGCCGTCGGCCACGTACTCGCCGGGCTCGGGGACCGTGACGGGCAGGCCGAGGACCTGCGGCGCGATGCGCCGGACCGCCTCGGACTGCGCACCGCCGCCGATGAGCTGCACGCGCTCGACCCGGACGCCGAGCGCCCGCAGCGCGTCGAGCCCGTCCGCGAGGCCGCACAGCATGCCCTCGACGTACGCGCGCGCGAGGTGCTCCGGCGTCGACGTACCGAGCCGGATCCCGTGCAGCGTGCCCGACGCGTCGGGGCGGTTGGGCATGCGCTCGCCCTCCAGGTACGGCACGAGCACGAGCCCGTCAGCGCCGGGGGGTGCCTGGAGCGCGAGCCGCGACAGCCCCGCGTGGTCGACCCCGAGCACCGCGCGCGCGGCGTCGAGCACCCGGCTCGCGTTGAGCGTCACCGCGAGCAGCAGGTACCGGCCCGTCGCGTCGGAGAACCCGTTGACGAGCCCGGAGCCGTCCGCCGTGCGGTCGTCGGTCACGGCGGACACGACGCCCGACGTCCCGATCGACACCGCGACGTCGCCCGCGACCATGCCGAGGCCGAGCGCCGCACCGGCGTTGTCGCCCGCGCCGGGGCCGAGCAGCGTGCCGCCCTCGACCGCGCTCCCGGCGACCGAGGCGTGCGCGACGCCCGCCGTCGCCGACGGCGCGACGACGCGCGGCAGCACGACGTCGGTCCGTCCGAGGGCGAGCTCCAGCAGGTCGAGGCGGTACGCGCCCCGGCCGTCGGGCCCGTCGTCCCTCGTCGCGTCGTAGTAGCCCGTGCCCGACGCGTCGGACGCGTCGGTGACGAGCGCGTCGAGGTCCGGCCCGAGCGGCGCGGACTCGTCGCCCGCGGGCCCGTACCCCGCGATGCGCCACGTGAGCCAGTCGTGCGGCAGCGCGACGGCGGCGACGCGCGCCGCGTTCTCCGGCTCGGCGTCGCGCAGCCAGCGCAGCTTCGTCACCGTGAGCGACGCGACCGGCACGGACCCGATCGCGTCGGCCCACGCCTGCGCGCCCGCCTCGGTCGCGGACTCGACCCGGTCCTGGGCGTCAGGGACGCCCTCGGCGAGGCGGGCCTCGCCGAGCTCACGGATCAGGTCGCGCGCGGCCGGGGCCGAGCGCGTGTCGTTCCACAGGAGCGCGTCGCGCACCACGTGCCCGTCCGCGTCGAGCGCGACGAGCCCGTGCTGCTGGCCGCCGACGGCGAGCGCCGCGACGTCGTCGAGCCCGCCCGCCGCGGACGCGGCCTCGCGGAACGCGTCCCACCACGCGTCGGGGTGGACCTCGGTACCGTCGGGGTGCTTGGCCGAGCCGGTGCGCACGAGGGCGCCCGTCGCGGCGTCGCGCACGACGACCTTGCAGGACTGCGTGGACGTGTCGACGCCGGCGACGAGCGTGCGCTCGCCGCCGGCGTCGGACGTCCTGGCGTCGGCGGCCACCTCAGCCGATGAGGTGCTCGAGCGCGAGCTGGTTGAGGCGCACGAAGCCGAAGTCGCGGTTCGCCGCGGCGTCGACGTCGAACTCCTCGTACGCGCTGCGGTCCGCGAGCAGGTCGGCCACGGACTCGCCCTCGCCCAGCGTGGACTGGCCGAGCTCGAACACGCCGGAGTGCGCGAACGCCTCCTGGACGCGCGAGTCGGCGCGGTACGCCGCGGCCTTGCGCGCGAGCAGGCGGTAGGTCTCCATGTTGGCGCGCGCGGAGTCCCACACGCCGACCTCGTTCTCGGTGCGCGACGGCTTGTAGTCGAAGTGACGCGGGCCCGTGTACGTGGGGCCGCCGTTCGGGAAGCCGTTCTCGAGCAGGTCGACCGTGAAGAACGCGGAGAGCAGGTCGCCGTGGCCGAACACGAGGTCCTGGTCGAACTTGATCGAGCGCTGGCCGTTGAGGTCGATGTGGAAGAGCTTGCCCGCCCACAGCGCCTGCGCGAGGCCGTGCGTGTAGTTGAGGCCCGCCATCTGCTCGTGGCCCGTCTCCGGGTTGAGGCCCACGATGTCGCCGTTGTCGAGCTTCGCGATGAGGCCGAGCGCGTGGCCGATGGTCGGCAGGAAGATGTCGCCGCGGGGCTCGTTCGGCTTGGGCTCGAGCGCGATCTTGAGGTCGTAGCCCTTCTCCTTGATGTACGCCGCGGTGAGGTCGAGGCCCTCGGCGTAGCGCTCGTGCGCGGAGTGCAGGTCCTTCGCGCCGTCGTACTCGGTGCCCTCGCGGCCGCCCCACATGACGAACGTCTTGGCGCCGAGCTCGGCGGTGAGGTCGACGTTGCGCAGCACCTTGCGCAGCGCGTAGCGGCGCACGCCGCGGTCGTTCGACGTGAGGCCGCCGTCCTTGAAGACGGGGTGGCTGAACAGGTTGGTCGTCACCATCTCGATGACGAGGCCCGTGTCCTCGGCGGCCTGGCGCACCGCGTCGAGGCGCTTGGCGCGCTCGGCGTCGTCCGCGCCGAAGGGGACGACGTCGTCGTCGTGGAACGTGAAGCCCCACGCGCCGAGGTCGGCCAGACGACGCACCGACTCGGCCGGGTCGAGCGCCGGGCGGCTCGCGCTGCCGAACTGGTCCTGCGCGGTCCAGCCCACGGTCCACAGACCGAAGGAGAAGTTGATGTCCTGGGTGGTCTCGTCGGCCACGGTGGTCTCCTCGTCGAGAGGGCCGGAGCGACGTCGGTCGACCCCGGCCTATTTATGTCGTACGGCTGAACTTATCCGTCCGGGTCGGTAAGGTCAAGACCGTGAACCGCAGCGTCGCGACCCGGACGGGTCCCCCAGCAGCCCGCCAGGCCACGCTGCGCGAGCACAACCTCGCGCTGGTCGCGCGGGCCGTGTTCGAGGCGTCGCACCCGTGCTCGCGCGCCGACATCGCCGGCGCGAGCGGGCTCACGCGCGCCACCGTCTCGACGCTCGTCGACCGCCTCGTCGCCGCCGGCATCGTGGCCGAGCTGCCGCCCGCCACCCCGCAGCGCGCCGGGCGGCCCGCCGTGCCGCTCGCCCCCGCGCCGCGCACCCTCGTGGGCCTCGGGCTCGAGGTGAACGTCGACTACCTCGGCGGGCGCGTGCTCGACCTCACCGGCGCCGTCGTCGCCGAGCAGGTCGACCCCGACGACCTCCACGACAGCGACCCCACCGAGGTGCTCGCCCGCCTCGGCCGCATCGCGCACGACCTCCTCGCCCAGGTCCGCGCCGACGGCATGACGGTCGCGGGCGCGCGCCTCGCCCTGCCCGGCCTGGTCGACCCGCGCGCCGGCCGGCTCGAGGTCGCACCGAACCTCGGCTGGTCCCACCTCGACCCCGTCCGCCTCCTCGGGCTCGGCCCCGACGTCGCCGTCGAGATCGGCAACGAGGCCAAGCTCGCCGCGCTCGCCCAGGCGAGCCACGGCGTCGTGCCCGACGACGCGACCGGGCCTGCGCCCTCGACGTACCTCTACGTGTCGGGCGACGTGGGCATCGGGTCCGCGATCGTCGTCGACCGCCGCCTGTTCCACGGCCGCCACGGCTGGACGGGCGAGGTCGGGCACGTCGTCGTCGACCCGCACGGCCCCCGGTGCCGCTGCGGCGCGACGGGCTGCCTGGAGCAGTACGCGGGCAAGGACGCGCTCCTGCGCGGCGCGGGCCTTCCCGTCGACGCGCCCACCGGGGCGCTCGTCGCCGCCCTCGACGCAGGCGAGCCGGACGCGCTCGCCGCGGTCGAGCGCGCCGGGACCGCGCTCGGCAGCGCCCTCGCCGACTACGTCAACCTCGTCGACATCGACACCGTCCTGCTCGGCGGCATCTACCCCGCGCTCCTGCCCTACCTGCGCCCCGCCGCCGAGGCCGAGCTCCGGGCCCGCGTCCTCGCCGCCCCCTGGACCGACGTCGTGCTGCTGCCCGCGCCCGTCGGCGACCACGCCGCGCTCACGGGCGGCGCGCGCGAGGTGCTGCGCGGGGTCGTCGAGGACCCGAGCGCCTGGGTCGCCGACGACTGACCAGGTGATCCTGGCGGGCCGAGCAGGCCGTCCCCGCGCGTCCCGCGACCAGGACGAGCCCGGACCACCTGCTCGGCGGCCGGGACGCGCCGAACCCGGGACCTAGCTCGGGGGCGGGGCGGTGCTCGCTCGCTCGACGAGGCGGGTCGGGACGAGGCGGGTGCCGGCCTCGTGGACGCCCTCGCGGACCTGCCGGAGCACCTGCGCGACGAGCCGGCGCCCGACCTCGGCGAAGTCCTGGTGGACGGTCGTGAGCGGGGGCAGGAACTCGCTGGACTCGGGCAGGTCGTCGAACCCGACGACGCTCACGTCCTGCGGGACCCGGCGGCCGGAGTCGTGCAGGGCCCGGACGAGCCCGAGGGCCATCTGGTCGTTGGCGACGAACACGGCGGTGAGGTCGTCGCGGCGCGCGAGGCGCAGCCCGGCCTCGTACCCCGACGACGGCGACCAGTCGCCCCGCTCGATCGGCGGGACCTCGCGGCCCGCCTCTTCCAGGGTCGCCCGCCAGGCGGAGGTGCGGCGCTCGGCCGCGAACGAGAGCGCGGGCCCCGCGAGGTGGTGCACGGTCCGGTGCCCGAGGTCGAGCAGGTGCCGCACGGCCTGGCGGGTGCCGTCGGCCTGGTCCGTGTCGACGACGGCGTAGCTCTCGCCCGCGTCGGAGTCGGCGACGACGACCTGGACGCCGGGCGGCAGGCTGACCTGCGCGACGTCGAGGAGGTGCACCTCCATGAGCAGGATGATCGCGTCGACCGCGAGCTCGCCGAGGCGCGTGAAGGCGCCGTGGACGCCGTCCTGGGTGGGCGCCGCGACGGGGATGACCGTGATGGCGTAGCCCTCGGCGGCGGCCGAGGTCGCGATGGCCTCGAGCGTGCGGACGTTGCCCGTGGTCGCGAGCGAGAAGAGGATGACGCCGATCGTGCGGAACGACCCGCTCTTCAGCGCGCGGGCCGCGCTGTTGGGCCGGTAGCCGAGCTCGGTCATCGCCTCGAGGACGCGCGAGCGCGTGCTCTCGACGACGCCCGGGTGCCCGTTGGAGACGCGGGAGACGGTCTGCGCGGAGACCCCGGCGACGCGCGCGACGTCGGCCATCGAGACGCGCCGTGCCGTGCGGACGGCAGCCCCCCCGGTGCGCGTCAGGGCGGGGGTCTCGTCGTCGAGCCCGTCGGTCATGGCGTCCTCGTCCTCGTGGTGTCGGCACAGTACCCGTGCCGGACCGGTGTCGTGGCCGGTCAGGACCCACAGTAGGCGATGTTTGCGTAAACACCGAACCTCGTGCCATGCTCATGTTTACGCAAACAACGGCGACGACGGACGTCGCCGTCCCCCGATGACGAGGACCACAGCATGACGACGACGTCCCCACCCGTGGCAGCGCTCCGGCCACCGGTCGGCGCTCCTTCGTCCCTCCCGGCGCGGCGCCGACGGCGCTCGTGGACCGGCTGGGGCTTCGTGGGGCCGTTCATGGCGGTCTTCGCGCTCGTGTTCCTCGCACCGATCGCGTACTCGATCTACCTCAGCCTGTTCCGCACCCAGATGGTGGGCGGCACGCAGTTCGTCGGGTTCGAGAACTACTCCCGCGCGTTCTCGGACCCGCAGTTCTGGTCGGGCGTGTCTCGCGTCGGGCTGTTCCTCGTGGTCCAGGTCCCGATCATGCTCGGCATCGCCCTGCTCGTCGCGCTCGCGATCGACTCCGGTCGCCTGTACGGGCGGAACTTCTTCCGGATCTCGATCTTCCTCCCCTACGCCGTCCCGGCCGTCGTCGCGACGCTCATGTGGGGCTTCATGTACGGGACGCGGTTCGGGCTCGTCGCGAACATCAACGACGCGCTCGGCACGACGATCCCCAACCCGCTCTCCCCCGACTGGGTGCTGCTGTCGATCGGCAACATCGTGACCTGGGAGTTCGTGGGCTACAACATGCTCATCTTCTACTCGGCGCTGCGCGTCGTGCCGACCTCGCTCTACGAGGCCGCCGAGCTCGACGGCGCGTCCCAGTGGCAGGTCGTCCGGGCGATCAAGATCCCCGCGATCCGCGGCTCGCTCGTCATCGCGACGATCTTCTCGATCATCGGCTCGTTCCAGCTCTTCAACGAGCCGAGCATCCTGCAGAGCCTCGCGCCCAACGCGATCACGACGTACTTCACCCCGAACCTGTACGCGTACTCGCTGTCGTTCTCCGGCCAGCAGTACAACTACTCGGCGACCGTCGCCATCATCATGGGCGTCCTCACGATGATCGTGGCCTACGTCGTCCAGCTGCGCGGCATGCGCAAGGAGGCCTGACGATGACCGCCACGACCCCCTCCAGCCCGGCGGTCCCCGCCGCGTCCCGCACGACGACGAGCGCCACGACGCGCAAGCCCGTGCGCCTGCGCTCGCGCGCCCCGCACGGCGTCACCCGCCCCCGCCGCAGCGTCCTGCTGACGGTCCTCACGGGGATCGTCCTGCTCTACGCGCTCGTGCCGCTGTTCTGGCTCGTCGTCAACGCGTCCAAGACGCAGTCGAGCCTGTTCTCCTCGTTCGGCCTGTGGTTCAGCGGCGACTTCGCGCTCTTCGACAACATCGCCCGGACGCTCACCTACGACGGCGGCATCTTCGGTCGCTGGTTCGCGAACACGCTGCTGTACGTGGTGGTCGGGGCCGGCGGTGCGACGTTCCTCGCGGTGCTCGGCGGGTACGCGCTCGCGAAGTTCGACTTCCCCGGCAAGCGCGGCGTGTTCGCGACGGTCATCGGCGCGGTCGCGGTGCCGGGCACGGCCCTGGCCGTCCCGACGTTCCTCATGTTCAGCCAGATGGGGCTGACGAACACGCCGTGGGCCGTCATCATCCCGTCGCTCATCTCGCCGTTCGGCCTCTACCTCATGTGGGTGTTCGCCGCCGAGTCGATCCCGACGGAGCTGCTCGAGGCCGCGCGCGTGGACGGGTCGAGCGAGGCGCGCACGTTCTTCCAGGTGTCGCTGCCGCTGCTCGCGCCCGGGATCGTCACGGTCCTGCTCTTCACGATGGTCGCGACGTGGAACAACTACTTCCTGCCGCTGATCATGCTCAAGGACCCCGACTGGTACCCGCTGACGCTCGGCCTCAACGCGTGGAACGCGCAGGCCGCGACCGCCGGCGGCGAGGCGATCTTCGACCTCGTGATCACCGGCTCGCTCCTCACGATCCTGCCGCTCGTCGCGGCCTTCCTCCTGCTCCAGCGCTACTGGCAGTCCGGCCTCGCGGCCGGGTCCGTCAAGGAGTGACGCCCGCGCCGCCGCACGGGCCGGCCCACCACCCCCGCACCCACCCCGCCCGATCCGTCTGACGACGAAGTGAGAGGAACCCTCATGTCCATCCGCACCACCCGCGCCCTGCGCGCCGTCGCCGCCACCGGCGTCGTCGCGCTGGCCCTGGCCGCCTGCAGCTCGGGCGGCGGCAACGACTCCGGCGGGGACGCCGGCTCGGCCGACGACGTCGCCGCCGCCCTCGAGGAGGGCGGCAGCCTCACGGTGTGGGCCTGGGAGCCCACGCTCGAGCAGGTCGTCAGCGACTTCGAGGCCGAGTACCCGAACGTCGACGTCGAGCTCGTCAACGCGGGCACCGGCAACGACCAGTACACCGCCCTCCAGAACGCGATCGCCGCCGGCAAGGGCGTGCCCGACGTCGCGCAGGTCGAGTACTACGCGCTCCCGCAGTTCGCGCTGTCGGACGCCGTCGCCGACCTGTCGTCGTTCGGTGCCGACGAGCTCGACGGGACCTTCACCCCCGGGCCGTGGAACGCCGTCCAGCAGGGCGAGGGCATCTACGGCCTGCCCATGGACTCCGGCCCCATGGCCCTCTTCTACAACGAGGAGGTCTTCACGCAGCACGGCATCGAGGTGCCGACGACGTGGGACGGCTTCGTCGAGGCCGCGCGCGCCCTGCACGCGGCCGACCCGAACGTGTACATCACCAACGACACGGGCGACGCTGGGTTCACGACCTCGCTCATCTGGCAGGCCGGCGGCCAGCCGTTCCAGGTCGACGGCACGGACGTGACGATCGACCTCGCGGACGAGGGCAGCACGCAGTTCGCGCAGACCTGGCAGACGCTCATCGACGAGGACCTCCTCGCGCCCGTCAGCTCGTGGAGCGACGAGTGGTACCAGGGCCTCGGCAACGGCACGATCGCGACGCTCGCGATCGGCGCGTGGATGCCCGCGAACCTCGAGTCGGGCGTGCCCGACGGCGCGGGCAAGTGGCGCGTCGCCCCGCTCCCCCAGTGGGAGGAGGGCGCGTCCGCGAGCGCCGAGAACGGCGGCTCCGCGCTGTCCGTCCCGGCCGCGAGCTCGAACCAGGCGCTCGCCTACGGATTCCTCGAGTACGCGAACGCGGGCGACGGCGTGCAGACGCGCGTGGACGGCGGCGCGTTCCCGGCCACGACGGCCGAGCTGGAGTCCGACGAGTTCCAGGGCTTCGAGTCCGAGTACTTCGGCGGCCAGAAGATCAACGAGGTCCTCGCGCAGTCGGCGTCCGACGTCGTCGAGGGCTGGTCGTACCTGCCGTTCCAGGTCTACGCGAACTCGATCTTCAACGACACCGTGGGCCAGGCCTACGTCTCGGGCACGACCCTCGCCGACGGCCTGAAGGCCTGGCAGGACGCGTCCGCGAAGTACGGCACCGAGCAGGGGTTCACCGTCACCGAGTGACCCGGCCCCGCCGGGCGCCCGCCGGGGCGCCCGGCCCTGCCCCGTCGGCCGCGTGGTCGCGCCTCCCGGCGCGACCACGCGGCACCCCGCCGACGGCCCACCCCGCCGTCGACCGCTCTGCGAGCACCTGAGGAGCCTGCATGTCTTCCCCCACCCCGTTCCGCTGGCTGCGCCGTCCCGGGCCGCACACGCCGCCGGGCGAGCCCGGCGCGTACACGCCGTCGGGCCTGTCCTACGGCGCGGACTACAACCCGGACCAGTGGCCGCGCGAGGTCTGGGACGAGGACGTGCGCCTCATGCGCGAGGCGGGCGTGACGGTGGTCTCGCTCGCGATCTTCTCGTGGGCCCGCATCCAGCCGACCGAGGACACGTGGGACTTTGCGTGGCTGGACGACGCCATGGACCTGCTCCACGCGCACGGCATCACGGTCGACCTCGCGACGGCGACGGCCTCGCCGCCGCCGTGGCTGACGACGAAGCACCCGGAGGTCCTGCCGCAGACGCGCACGGGCGAGACCCTGTGGCCGGGCGCGCGGCAGCAGTGGCGCCCGACGTCGCCGGTCTTCCGGGAGCACGCGCTGCGCCTCGTCGAGCGCATGGCCGAGCGGTACGGCGACCACCCGGCGCTCGTCGCGTGGCACGTGTCGAACGAGCTCGGCTGCCACAACGTCTACGACTTCTCCGACGACGCGGCCGCGGCCTTCCGCACGTGGCTGCGCGACCGCTACACGACGCTCGACGCGCTCAACGCCGCGTGGGGCACCGCGTTCTGGTCGCAGCGCTACAGCGCGTGGGAGCAGGTCCTCCCGCCGCGACTCGCCGCGTCGCACCCGAACCCGACCCAGCAGCTCGACTTCAAGCGCTTCTCGTCCGACGCGCTCCGCCAGTACCTGCGCGCCGAGGCGGAGATCCTGCGCCGCGTCACGCCGGACGTGCCCGTGACGACGAACTTCATGGTCATGGGCGAGACGAAGGGCATGGACTACGCCGCGTGGGCGGACGAGCTCGACTTCGTCTCCAACGACCACTACGTGCTGCCCGGCCCGCAGGCGCTCGACGAGCTGTCGTTCTCCGCGAACCTCACGGGCGGCATCGCCCGGCACCGCCCGTGGTTCCTCATGGAGCACTCGACGAGCGCGGTGAACTGGCAGCCCGTCAACGTCGCGAAGAAGCCGGGCGAGCTCGCGCGCGACTCGCTCACCCACGTCGCCCACGGCGCCGACGCGGTCTGCTACTTCCAGTGGCGCCAGTCCGCGGCCGGCGCGGAGAAGTACCACTCGGGCATGGTCCCGCACGCGGGCGAGCGCTCGCGCCTGTTCCGCGACGTCGTCGCGCTCGGCGCGACGCTGCGCGACCTCGCGCCCGTCGCGGGCAGCACGCAGAAGCCCGCGCGCGCCGCGATCGTCTTCGACTGGGACTCGTGGTGGACGAGCGAGCTCGACTCCCACCCCACCGACCGGCTGCGCTACCGCCAGGAGGCGCTCGACTGGTACTCGGCGTTCCTCGCGCTCGGCGTCCGCGCGGACGTCGTGCCGTCCGCGACGGACCTCGCGACGTACGACGTCGTCGTGGCGCCGGTGCTGCACGTCGTCCCGGCCGGCCTGCGCGACCGCCTCACGGCGTTCGTCGAGGCGGGCGGCCACCTCGTCACGACCTACTTCTCGGGCGTCGTCGACCAGGACGACCACGCGTGGCTCGGCGGCTACCCGGGCGCGCTGCGCGACCTGCTCGGCATCCGGGTCGAGGAGTTCGCCCCGCTGCTGGACGGCGAGAGCGCGACGGTCGAGCTCGCGGGCGAGCAGCTCGAGGGCACGGTGTGGACCGAGCCGGTGGACGTCGTCGACCCCGACGTCGAGGTGCTGGGCTGGTACAAGACCGGCGAGCAGGCCGGCCGCGCCGCCGTGACGCGCCGGACGGTCCGCACCGGGGACGGTGCGGGCTCCCGCGAGGGCTCCGCCGCCTACGTCTCCACGCGCTTCGGCCGCCAGGGCCTCGTCCCCGTCCTCGCCCGCCTGCTCGACGACGCGGGCGTGCGCAGCGAGCTGCCCGCCGCCGTGCGCGGCGACGTCGAGCTCGCGGTCCGCACCGACGGCACGGACGACTTCTGGTTCCTCGTCAACCGCACGGCGCGCCCGGTCGAGGTGCCCGACGTCGCGGGCGACGTCCTCGCCGGGCGGCGCCTCACGGCGTCGGGCACGAGGGCCGTCACGACGGACGGCATGGCGGAAGGCACGGCGGAAGGCACGGCGGAGGCCCCGGTGGAGGGCACGGCGGGAGGCGCGCTGCTGCTCGAGCCGCGCGGCGTCGCGGTCGTCCGCCGCCCGGCCGCGCCGACCCCGCCGAGGAAGAACCCCGCCACGGCGAGGTAGAGCCCCGGTTCCACGAGGTAGAGCCGTGGTCCGCGACGTAGAGGCCTGGTACCGCCCAGGTGGAGGCCGTGGTCGCGGTCGTCGAGACCACGCCTCTGCCCCGGCGGACCAGGGCTCTACCTCGGCGGACCAGGGCTCTGCCTCGGCACGACAGACCCCCGCGGGAACGACCCGCACCCGGTGCACCCCGCCGGTTCGCAGCGACGCGAAGGAGGTGGCTCAGGGATGAGCCCGACCGAGACCGACACGACCACGCGGGGTGGACCACCCGGTCCTCGCCGCACGGGCCCGGGCGGCCCGGCCGCCCTCCGGACGGGGGCCCGCGTCGTCGCGAGCCTCGGCGCCGGGGCGCTCGTCGCGGGCTGCGCGCTCGCGGCCCTGCCCGCGCAGGCCTCGCCCCTGGGCGCGACCGCCGCGACCGGCACGACGACGGCCCCCGCCGACGTCGCGGGCGTCACCGTGACGCCCGACCCGTCGTACGCGGGCGCACCGTTCGAGGGCTGGGGCACGAGCCTCGTGTGGTTCGCCAACGCCACGGGCGGCTACCCGGACGAGATCCGCGACCGGCTCGCGGACATGGTGTTCGGCGACGAGGGCCTCAACCTCAACATCGCGCGCTACAACGTCGGCGGCGGGAACGCTCCCGACGTGCCGGACTACCTGCGCGCCGGCGGCGCCGTCGACGGCTGGTGGAAGGCGCCCGAGGGCACGACGCGCACCGACGTGGACTGGTGGGACCCCGAGAACCCGGACCACTGGGACGAGGACGCCGACGCGACGCAGCGCTGGTGGGTCGACCGCATCAAGGACGACGTCACGCACTGGGAGACGTTCAGCAACTCCCCGCCGTGGTTCATGACCGTGAGCGGGTACGTCTCGGGCGGGTTCAGCTCGACCGCGGACCAGCTCAAGACGGACAGCATCGACGACTTCGCGGCCTACCTGGTCGGCGTGACCGAGCGCCTCGAGGACGCGCACGGCATCGAGGTCGACACGATCGACCCGTTCAACGAGCCCAACACCAACTACTGGGGCACGCAGCTCGGCGCCGACGGCAACCCCACCGGGGGCCGCCAGGAGGGTGCCCACATGGGCCCCGCGCTCCAGGCGAAGGTCGTCCCGGCGCTCGCCGCGGCGCTCGAGGGCTCCTCGACCGACGCCGTGATCTCGGCGATGGACGAGACGAACCCCGGCACGTTCGCGACCAACTGGAACGCGTACCCGCAGGCGGTCCGCGACCAGGTGTCGCAGCTCAACGTCCACACCTACGGCACGGGCCAGCGCACGACGGTCCGCGACATCGCCAAGGGCGAGGACAAGCCGCTGTGGATGAGCGAGGTCGGCGGGAACTGGAGCTCGACGGGCCAGGACTTCGAGACCATGGAGTCCGGCCTCGGCAGCGCGCAGCACATCGTCGACGACCTGCGCGAGCTCGAGCCGAGCGCGTGGGTGTTCTGGCAGCCGGTCGAGGACTACGCCAACATGGCGCCCGGCGGCGAGAGCGCGAACGGCATGAACTGGGGCGAGATCCAGATCCCGTTCGACTGCACCGCCGAGGACACGCTCGAGACGTGCCCGATCTACACGAACACGAAGTACTGGGCGACCCAGAACTTCACGCACTACATCGAGCCGGGCGACTCGCTGATCCGCTCGGACGACGCGAGCAGCACGGCCGCGGTGTCGGCCGACGGCACCTCCGCGACCGTCGTGCACGTCAACGCCACGAAGGCCGAGCGCGCCGTGACGCTCGACCTGTCGAAGTTCGGTGCGGTCGGGTCCGATGCGACCGTCACCCCCGTGGTCACGAGCACGGCCGGCTACCTCGTCGAGGGCGAGCCCGTGGCCGTCACGCCCGGCACCGAGGACGGCGCCGGCCCGAGCGCGACGCTCGTCGTGCCGGCCGAGTCCGTGACGACGTTCGTCGTCGACGGCGTCTCCGGCGTCGCGGACGACGCCGCGCTCGTCCAGGACGGTCACGCCTACCGTCTCGACGGCGTGCAGGCGGACCGCTCGCTCGCGCCGTCGGCGTCGGGCACGGGCGTCGTGATCCGCACCGACGCACCGGTCGCGGAGCAGGCGTGGGAGCTCACGGCGCTCGGTGCCCCCGACGGCTCCGGCACGCACCGCACGCGCTACGCCGTGACGAACGCGGCCACGGGCCGCCAGCTCGCCGTCGCGGCCGACACGTCCGCCGTCCTCCAGGACGCGCCCGCCGACGTCGCGGACACCCCGCTCGCCGCGCAGTGGATCCTCTCGACGACCGGCGACGGCACCTTCACGCTCGTCAACGCGTCCTCGAAGACCCTCCTCGAGGTCGGCGGCCAGGCGACGGCGGACGGCTCGCCGGTGGGCACGTACCTCGCGAACTCCGGCGTGAACCAGCGCTGGCGCGTGGTCGACGAGACGGTCCTCGGCACCGAGCCCGTCCAGGCGTTCACGACGCCGGGCACCGCGCCCGAGCTCCCCGCGACCGTCACGCCCGTCTACCGCGACGGGGCGCGCGGCGCGCTCCCCGTGACGTGGGACGTGCCGGACGACGACGCGTGGGCCGAGCCCGGCACCGTCGAGGTGACCGGCACCGTGGCCACGCCGACCGGCGGCGAGGTCGCCGCGACGGCGACCGTCGTCGTCGACGAGCTCACGTCCACGCTCCCCGCGCGCGCCAAGGCGTACGCGGGCGGCACCCCGGCCCTGCCCGCGACCGTCACGGCGGTCGCCGCGGGCGGCGCGGAGGTGCAGCGCCCGGTGGTCTGGGACGACGCCCCCGCGGACGCGTACGACGCCGTCGGGGTCGTCGAGCTCACGGGCACGGCCGACGCCGGGGCGGGCGCCACGCTCCCGGCCACCGTCCGCGTCCAGGTGACCGAGGCGGCGTCCGCCAACGGCGCGCTCGCCGCGGGCACGACCGCGAGCGCGACGTTCACCGAGCCGGGCTACGCCGTCGGCGGCGTCGTGAACGGCAACCTCACCGACAAGGCGTGGTCGAACTGGGTGTCGGGCACCAAGCGCACCTCCGACACGCTCACCGTCACGCTCCCTGCGGACCGGGACGTCACGGGCGTCGTGACGCGGTTCTGGAAGGACGGGTCCAGCGCGAGCTGGGCGCAGTCCGTCCGGCTCCAGGCCCTCGTGGGCGGCACGTGGACCGACGTCGGCGCGCCCGTCACGGTGGACGCCTCGCCCGACGGCCCCGCGCCCGCGGTCGAGATCCCCGCGGACGTGCGGACGTCGTCCGTGCGCGTCGTCCTCACGGCACGGGCGAACACCCACCTGGTCGTCTCCGAGATCGAGGTGCTCGCCAAGGTGCCCGGCACGGGGACCGACGCCGCAGCGTCGGGCATCACCGTGGCCGGCGAGCCCCTCGCCGGGTTCGACCCGGCCGTCACGGCGTACGACGTGCCCGTCGCGGGCGGGGTGCCCGCCGTCGAGGCGGTCGCGCACGACCCCTGGGCGACGGTCGCGGTCGAGGCCGCCGACGCCGTCCCCGGCACGACGACGGTGCGCGTCACGGCCGAGGACGGCACGGAGCGGGCGTACGCCCTGCGCTGGACGGCCGACGCCGGCGCGGCGCCGGTGACGGTCACCGCCGAGACGCGGTGCCTGGCCGGCAAGGTGTACGTCGCGGTCCGCGCCACGAACGACGGCGACGCGCCGCTCGACGTGACCCTCGCGACTCCGTACGGCACGCGCACGGTCGCCGCCGTGGCGCCGGGCGCGAGCGCCTACCAGTCGTTCGCGTCGCGCGCGGCGTCCGTCCCGGGCGGGACGGCCGTCGTGACGGTCGACGGGTTCGCACCGCTCGAGGTCGCGTTCTACGCGCGCTCCTGCTGAGCCGTCCGGCCGCCCGGCGGGCCGGGTCGGCGTCCTCCGCGACGCCGTCCCGGCCCGCCGGGCGGCCCTCGTCGTGCCTCTCCCGCGCCGCCCTGCGCGGCGCGGGAGAGGCACGTCACCCGATGATCGCGGCCACGCCGCGACACTGCCTCGCGTGCGTCGGCGGAGCCGCGTACCGTATCCCGGGTGCCCGGTACAGTGCCGGGACCGAGGAGGAGCCCACCACCGTGACCCCCACCACGAGCGGAGACGTCCTGACGACGGCCGGCGGCACGCGCTGGACCATGCGCGGCGAGATCGACGCCGCGGTCCAGGCCCGGCGCGAGGACGAGCTGCTGCGGCTCGCGCAGTCGGCCGACGGGCGCATCCACATCGACCTCGGCGCGGTCACCTTCATGGACTCGGGCGGCCTGCGCCTGCTCTACCACGCCGCCACGGCCGGCTCGGGGGCACCCGTGCTGGAGCGCGTCCCGCGCCGCGTCCGCGACCTGCTCGAGCTCAGCGGTGTCGCCGAGCTGTTCGAGCTCACCGACGACGCCGGACCTGCCGAGGACGAGGCGTGACCTTCGCCCACGCGGCGGTACCGCCCGGCTTCGTCGAGATCGGTGCCTGGCCGCTGCGCACGCTGGCGGACCTCGCCACCCTGCGGGAGGGCCTGCACCGCATGCTCACCGGCGTCCCGCTGCCCGCGGACCGCGCGCTCGAGGCCACGCCCGAGCGCGTCGTCCTCGTCGCGAGCGAGCTCGCGACGAACGCGCTGCGCCACGGCCTCCCCCCGACGCAGGTGCGCCTGCTCAGCGACGGGCGCGAGCTCGTCATCGACGTCGTGGACCACTCGCCGGACGTCCCCGTCATCGCGGGCCGGCGCTCGCCGGGCGCGGGCGGGTTCGGCCTCGTGCTCGCGCAGCGCGCCTCGACGGCCGTCGGCTGGTTCCGCGCCGGCACCGGCGAGAAGCACGTCTGGGCGCGCTTCGACGTCCCCGTCTTCCGCGGGGGTGCGGGCGTGCGCAGCGCGCTCCTCCCGATCGGCTGACACCCGGCCGCACCGCTTCCCCGCCGCGACGCTCGACCCCCGCACGCTCGCGTCCCGGCGCGCCTCAGGCGTCGCGCCGCACCAGGAGCAGGGTCGCGTCGTCCGCGGAGCGCGGGTCGCGCGCGGCGGCCACGACGCCGTCGACGTCGACCGTCCCCGGCTCCGCCGCGAAGAACGCCGCGAGCCGACGCAGGCCGTCGAGGATCGACTCCTCGCGCCGCTCCACGAGCCCGTCGCTGTACAGCACGAGCGCGCCGCCGGGCGGCACCTGGACGTGCTGCGCGGGCGGCACGCGGTCCACGAGGCCGAGCGGCGGCACGATCGCGCTCTCCGTCCAGCTCGTGGTCCCGTCGGGCGCGACGACGAGCAGCGGCGGGTGCCCCAGGGACACGTGCTCGACGACGCCGGTCACCGGGTCCAGCACCGCGACGGCGATCGTCGCGACCTCGCCGGGGAGCGTCCAGCGCGCGACCTCCCCCAGCAGCCTCACCGCCTCGACCGCGGAGCCCGTGCTCACGAGCGCGGCCCGCAGCGTCGTCCCGAGCTGGCCCATCGTCGCCGCGGCCTGGAGCCCGTGGCCCGTCACGTCGCCCACGACGAGCGCGAGGCGCCCGGACGGCAGCACGAGCGCGTCGTACCAGTCGCCGCCGACGAGACCCGTGCCGGCCGACTCGTAGCGCGACTGCAGCGTCCACCCCGGGACGTCGGGCAGGAGCGCGGGCAGGAGGCTCCGCTGGAGCTCCTCCGTCGCCCGTACCGCCTTGCGGCCGCGCAGGTAGAGGGCCTCGACGAGGTGGCCGCGCAGCGACGTCGCGACGTCCGTCTGGTCCGACGTCCAGGGCACGCTGTGCCCGCGCACGACCTCGCGCCACCGCTCGAACGACTTGCGCGGGCTGAGCCGCACCGAGTCGTCCTCGCCGCGCGCGATCTCCTTGTTGTACGGGTCGCCGCCCCAGTCCACGTGCCGCAGGACCTCGTCGCGCACCCACAGCACGACCTGGCCCTCGGGCAGCACGATCCCGAGGACGCCCGCGACGTCGGGCACGAGCGCCGCGACGTCCGGCGCGTCCCGGTGCAGGGCGTCGGACATGACCAGGTCCTCGCCGTGCCCGAGGACCCACGCGACGAGCGCGCGGCACCCGTCCTCGTCGGGCACGTTGCCGACCGCGATGAGGCCGCCCTCCGCGACGACGACCGCGCCGTCGGCCCGCACGAGGCGGCGCAGCCACCCCGAGCGCGTCAGGGCGATGCCGATGGGGACGCTCTCGTCGCGGCTGTCCGCGGCCAGGTGCGCGAGGACGCCCTCGGCGCGCCGCACCTCGGTCTCGCGCTCGTCCTCCGCCTGGGAGACGAGCCGGACGGAGAGCGCGGACCCGAGGAACTCCGCCGCGGTGCGGACCTCGAAGGGCGGCTCGTGCGGGCCGGAGTAGTGGTGGCACGCGACGAGCCCCCACAGCCGGCCGTCGCGCAGGAGCGAGATCGACATCGACGCCCGCACGCCCATGTTGCGCAGGTACTCGAGGTGGATCGGCGAGACGCTGCGCAGCGTCGAGTACGTGAGGTCGAGCGGCGCGCCCGTCGTGGGGAGCAGCGTCGGGACGATCGGCTGGGGCGCGTAGTCCACGTCCGCGATGAGCCGGATCCAGTTCTTCTCGTACAGCGCGCGCGCCTGCGGCGGGATGTCCGACGCCGGGTAGTGCAGCCCGAGGAACGCGTTGAGGTCGTCCCGGCGCGCCTCGGCCACGACCTCCCCGTTGTAGGCCGCGTCGAAGCGGTAGATCATCACGCGGTCGAAGCCCGTGAGCTCGCGCACGTGGCGGGCCGCGTCGTCGTACAGCTCGTCGAGCGTCGCGGCGCGCTCGAGGTCGCGCAGCGCCTGCCGGACGGCGAGGTACGTGTTGGGGAACGTCAGCGGGCGGGCGCCCGACGCGGTCTCGATCTCCACGACGAGCACCGGCTCGGAGCCCGGGCCCTCCTCGGGCAGCGGGGGCCGGTGGAGCACGGCGTCGACGTCGAGCGGCCTGCCGTCCCAGCGGTCGAGGTGCAGGGGCACGGGGTTGCGCGACGCGAGGTCGGTCCCGTTCGCCGCGTGCGCGAGCAGATCGCGCGCGGGCTCCTCGCCGAGCACGTCGGCGAGCCGCCCGCCCGCGAGCTCCTCCGCGGGGACGCCGAGGTGCCGTTCCACGTTCGCCGACGCCTGGAGCAGCACGCCGTCCGCCTCGCGGACCACCAGCAGGACCCCGCGCGGCTGGATCATGCCGGGGACGTGGATGGGTTCGCGGGCACAGTTGTCGAGGTCCACCGCCTCGCCGGGCGCGAGGAGCTCCGGCTCGTCGACCGTCCTGGTCACGATCCTCCGTCCGGGCATCACGTCCCGCGGACGGTTGCCGTACTACGGTCGGCGGACCACCTTGGCTCGAGGATCCGGAGACGCGTGCCTCAGGCTACCGCGCCCCGCCACCCGTTCGTGCGCCGACCTCCCGGGACGTCGGCGGGCGAGCCCCGTGAGCGACGCCACGGAACTCCGCGGTAGCGTCGTTCGTCGGACGAGCGGGAGCCCGGACCGCCCGCCCGGACCCCGACGACCAGAAGGTGACCCATGAGCACGACGACGACCCCCCTCCTGCGCGCCAGCGGCCTCGCGGCCGGTTACGGAGGTCCCGACGTCGTGCACGGCATCGACCTCGACGTGACGCCCGGCACCGCGCCTGTCGGGATCGTCGGGGAGTCGGGCGCCGGGAAGTCGACGATCGTGCGCGCGCTCGTCGGCCTCGTGCGCCCCACGGCGGGCCACGTCACCTACGCCGAGCGGACGGTCGGCAAGCTCTCCCGCCGGGACAAGAAGCAGTTCACGGCGGACGTGCGCCGCGTCTCCCAGGACGGCCTCGCCGGCATCGGCATCGACCCCCGCTGGACGGTGGACCGCACGCTGTCCGCGGCGCTCAAGGACGCGCGGCGCGCCGGCCGCCCGAGCGGACGCTCCGTCGAGGACCTGCTCGGCGACGTCGCGCTCGAGCCTCGCTACGCGCCGCGCACCGTGCAGTCGCTCTCGGGCGGCGAGAAGCAGCGGGTCGCGCTCGCCGTCGCGCTCGCGACGCGCCCCCGGGCGCTCCTCCTCGACGAGCCGCTCACCGCCGTCGACCCCGCGATGCGCGGCGACGTCGTGCGCCGCCTCGCCGACGCGACGACCGCCCTCGGCACCGCCGTGCTGCTGGTCTCGCACGACCTCGAGCTCGTCGAGCGGATGTGCCCCACCGTGCACGTGCTCGCCGACGGGACGTTCGTCGCGTCGGGGTCGCTGCGCGACGTGTTCGCGGGCACCGCCCCGGGCGCCGACCACCCGGCCGTCCGCGGACTCGCCGAGGCCGCCCCGCTCGCCGTCCAGCGCTTCCGCTGACGTCCGGGAGAACTCGTCGGCGGGCCGTGTCGAAAACCGGGGTGCGCCGTCCGACGTCCTGGTGAACCCGTCTCCACGACACTACGGTCGAGGAGGCACTCACCGAGGAGGAACGTCATGCGAGTCGTGGTCATGATCCAGGGCAGCGGGGCCGATGAGGACAAGATCGCCCCGACGCAGGAGATGCTCGCGCAGATGGGCGAGTACAACGAGCAGCTCGTCCAGGCCGGCATCATGCTCGACGGGCAGGGCCTGCAGCCGACGTCCCGGGGCGCGCGGGTCGTGTTCCGCGGCGGCGAGACCTCGGTCGTCGACGGGCCGTTCACCGAGTCCAAGGAGATCGTCGCCGGGTACTGGATCTGGCAGGTCTCCTCGCTCGAGGAGGCGGTCGAGTGGGCGCGGAAGTGCCCGAGCGACCCGAGCGCGGGCCTCGAGGAGGTGCTCGAGATCCGCCCGATCTTCGAGGCCGAGGACTTCGGCGCCGAGTACACGCCCGAGCAGCGCGAGAAGGACGAGCGCCTCGCCGAGCAGATCCGCGCGCAGCACGGCGCCTGACGCCGGACGCGCACGACGAGGCCGGGCCCGGGCATGACCGACGTCTCCCGCACCGTCGAGGCCGTGTGGCGCATCGAGTCGCCGCGGCTCGTGGCCGGTCTCGCCCGCACGCTGCGCGACGTCGGCCTCGCCGAGGAGGTCGCGCAGGAGGCGTTCGTCGCGGCGCTCGAGCAGTGGCCCGCGCGGGGTGTGCCGGACAACCCCGGCGCGTGGCTCACGACCGTCGCGCGCCGTCGGGCCGTCGACCTGGTCCGCCGCGAGCGCACGCGCGACGAGAAGTACGCGCGGCTCGCGGCGGAGCTCGCCGTGCCCGGCGGGAGGGGAGGCCCGACGGCGCACCCCGCCGACGGCCGCGCCGTCCTCGTCGGGTCCGTCCCGGCTCCCGACGCGGTCGTCGAGGACCCGGTGGGCGACGACCTGCTCGCGCTCGTCCTCGTCGCGTGCCACCCCGTGCTGCCGCGCGAGTCCCGCGTGGCGCTCACGCTGCGCCTCGTCGGAGGCCTCAGCACCGACGAGATCGCGCGCGCCTTCCTCGTGCCGTCCGCGACCGTCGGGCAGCGCATCTCCCGGGCGAAGCGGACTCTCGCCGAGGCGAACGTCCCGTTCGCGGTTCCCCAGGCCGACGAGCTCGCCGCGCGCGTTCCGGCCGCGCTGGACGTCGTGTATCTCGTCTTCACCGAGGGCTACGCCGCGACGTCGGGCGACACGTGGGTGCGGCGCGAGCTCGCCGACGACGCGATGCGCCTCGGGCGTGTGCTCGCCGGGCTTCTCCCGGCCGAGCCCGAGGTGCACGGGCTCGTCGCGCTCATGGAGCTCCAGGCGTCCCGGTTCGCCGCGCGCACCGGGACGGACGGCGAGCCGGTGCTCCTCGAGCACCAGGACCGCTCGCGCTGGGACCGGCTCCTCGTGCGCCACGGGCTCGCCGCCCTCGACCGCGCGCTCGCGCTCGGCACGCAGACTGGCAGGGCGCTCGGCCCCTACTCGCTCCAGGCCGCGATCGCGGCGTGCCACGCGCGTGCCCGGACCTGGGCGGAGACCGACTGGGACGCGATCGTCGCGCTCTACGACGCGCTGGCGTCCGTCGCGCCCTCGCCGGTCGTCGAGCTCAACCGCGCCGTGGCCGTCGGGTTCGCGGACGGCCCCGCGGCCGCGCTCTTGGTGCTCGACGGCGTTGCGGACGACCCGCGGCTCGCGCGCCACCACCTCTACGGGGCCGTGCGCGGCGACCTGCTCACCCGTCTGGGTCGGCACGCCGAGGCGGCCGACGTGCTCGAGCGCGCCGCGGCCCTCGCCCCGACCCGCCACGAGCGCCGGCTCCTGCTCGAGCGCGCCGCCGCCGCGTCGTCGTCCGCGGACGCGCACCCCGCCTGACCCGACCACCTGCGAGGTAGAGCCCTGGTAGCGACCAGGGCTCTACCTCGCGCGACCAGGGCTCTACCTCGCGCGACCAGGGCTCTACCTCGCGAGGACGGACTCGATGGTGGCCGTCTCCTCCGGGGTGAGCGGGGGTGCCGAGAGGGCCGCGACGTTGTTCTCGAGCTGGCGGACGCTGCTCGCCCCGACGAGGGCGGAGGTGACGCGGTCGTCGCGCAGCACCCAGGAGAGGGCGAGCTGCGCGAGGGTCTGGCCGCGGGCACCCGCGATCTCGTTGAGCGCCCGGGCGCGCTCCAGGTACGTCTCGTCGAGGTTCTTCTCCGACAGGAACGGCGAGTCCGGGCGGGCCGCGCGCGACCCCTCGGGCGCCGACCCGGAGAGGTACCGGTCCGTGAGCAGACCCTGCTGCAGCGGCGAGAACACGATGGTGCCGACGCCGAGGTCGCCCACGACGTCGAGCAGCGACTCGGTCTGCACGCCGTCGTACGCGTCCTCGTGCGCCGGGTCCTCGACGTGGCGGTTGAGCATCGAGTAGCTCGGCTGGTGGATGAGCAGCGGGGTGCCGAGGTCGGCGAGGATCGCCGCGGCCTCGCGCGTGCGCGCCGGCGAGTAGTTGGAGACGCCCACGTACAGCGCCTTGCCCTGCTGGACCGCGTCGTGCAGCGCGCGCATGGACTCCTCGAGCGGCGTGCTCGGGTCCGGACGGTGGTGGTAGAAGACGTCGACGTAGTCGAGGCCCATCCGGCGGAGCGACTGGTCGAGCGAGGAGAGCAGGTACTTGCGCGAGCCGCCGTCGCCGTAGGGGCCCGGCCACATGTCGTAGCCGGCCTTCGACGAGATGACGAGCTCGTCACGGTACGCGCCGAGGTCCTGCGCGAGGTGCCGGCCGAAGTTCTCCTCCGCCGAGCCGTACGGCGGGCCGTAGTTGTTCGCCAGGTCGAAGTGCGTGATCCCGAGGTCGAACGCGCGGCGCAGCACCGCGCGCTGCGTCTCGAACGGGTTCACGTCACCGAAGTTGTGCCACAGACCGAGCGAGATCGCGGGCAGGTCGAGGCCGCTGCGCCCCGTCCGCCGGTAGGTCATGGTGTCGTAGCGGTCGTCGGCGGCGAGGTAGCGCGGGGCGAGAGGCATGGGCCCATTCTGGCGCGCGCCGGCCGCGGCGCCCACCCCGGTCCACGACCGCGCCGCCCGGGCCCGGTCCCCGTGCCGGCGACGGAGCGCCTTCCTAGAGTGGCCGGGTGAGCGTCGTGTACACGGTGGGGCACTCCACGCGTCCGGTCGAGGAGCTCCTCGCGCTCCTCCGGGCGAACGGCATCCGCCGCCTGGTCGACGTCCGGACCGTCCCGCGGTCGCGGCACAACCCCCAGTTCGGCCAGGACGCGCTCGCGCCCGTCCTGCGGTCCCACGGGATCACGTACCGCTGGGTGCGCGCGCTCGGCGGCCTGCGGCACGCCCGTCCCGACAGCCCGAACGGCGCGTGGCGCAACCTGTCGTTCCGCGGGTACGCGGACCACATGCAGACGCCGGAGTTCGGCGCCGCGGTCGACGACCTCGTGCGGCGCAGCGCCCACGGCGACCTCGTGCTGATGTGCGCGGAGGCCGTCCCGTGGCGCTGCCACCGGTCGCTCGTCGGGGACGCGCTCGTCGTCCGCGGCGTCGAGGTGCGCGACATCGTCTCCGACGCCGCGCCACGGCCCCACACCCTGACGTCCTTCGCCCGCGTCGAGGGCACGCGCGTCTGGTACCCGCCGGAGCCGGACCACACGGCGGGCTGACGCAGCGGGCTCGTCGTCCCGCGTCAGCGGGTCGGGGTCTCCACGACCTGGCCCGCCCACGCGAACCCGCCGCCGAAGCCGAAGAGCAGGGCCGGGACGCCCGCGGGAATCTTGCCCGCGTGCCACCACTTGGAGAGCCCGAGCGGGATGGACGCCGCGGACGTGTTGCCGGACTCGACGATGTCCGTCACCACGACCTTCGACTCCATCCCGAGCGCCTTCGCGAGCGGCTCGATGATGCGCAGGTTGGCCTGGTGCGCGACGAGCACCTCGATGTCGTCGAGCGAGACGCCGGAGCGCTCCACGACCGTGCGCGCGCGCTCGGCGGCGCGCGTGATGGCCCACTTGAAGACGGCGCGGCCGTCCTGGGCGAACTTCTCCTGCGGCGCCTCGATGAGCACGGCCGGGGTGAGGTCGGGCTCGGAGCCCCAGGTCACCGGGCCGACGCCGGGCTCGTCCGTCGCGCGCAGCACCGCCGCGCCCGCGCCGTCGGCGGTGAGGATGCACGTGCTGCGGTCGGTCCAGTCGGTGAACGCTGTGAGCTTCTCCGCGCCGATCACGACGGCCGTGCGCGCCGAGCCGCCGCGGATCGCCTGGTCGGCGAGGCCGACGGAGTGGGCGAAGCCGGAGCACGCGACGTTCACGTCGAGCACCGCCGGCCCGACGACGCCCCGCAGGTCGAGCTCGGACGCCTCCTCGGGCGTCGACTGCCCGGGCATGACGCCGGTGCGCAGGTGGTATGCGACGCGGCCCGCCGTGTTGGGCGAGCGGTCCGTCGCGGTCGCCGTGGCGACGACGACGAGGTCGACCTCGGCCGGGTCGACGCCCGCGTCGTCGAGCGCGTGGCGTGCCGCCGCGGTCGCCATGTCGGCGACGGTCGTGTCGTCGTCCGCGACGTGCCGCGTGACGATGCCCGTCCGCGAGCGGATCCACTCGTCGTTGGTCTCGACGAGCTGCGCGATGTCGTCGTTCGTCAGCGTCTTCTCGGGCTGGAAGTGACCGAGGCCGACGATGCGCGACCCGGCCGCGCCGGTGGCGGGAGTGAGCATGAGGACGATCATGTCACGCGGCCGCTCGTCGTCAGAACGCTCCGGGCGGGGCTCCGGGAGGTCGTGCGCCACACCCGTGACGTACCGTCGGGAGGTCCGCCGTCGTGCCACCGAAGGAGCCGTCGTGTCCCGTCCGCCGCTGCCCTCCCGTCTTGTCGAGATGCTCCGCCGCCCGAACGCCGCCGTCATGGCGACGGTGCGCTCCGACGGCGCGCCCGTCACCGCCGCGACCTGGTACGTCTGGGAGGACGACGGCCGCGTGCTCGTCAACCTCGACGAGTCCCGCGTGCGGCTCAAGCACCTGCGCAACGACCCCCGGGTCTCGCTCACCGTGCTCGACGAGAACTGGTACACGCACGTGACGCTCATCGGTCGCGTCGTCGAGCTGCGCGCCGACGAGGGCCTGGCCGACATCGACCGCATCTCGCGCCACTACACCGGCCACGAGTACGCGAACCGCACCGACCCGCGCGTCAGCGCCTGGGTCGAGGTCGAGCGCTGGTACGGCTGGGGCGAGGCGAAGGCCGGCGACGACGCGTAGCGCCGTCGGCCGCCCGCCGTCCGTCCCCGAGGCCGCACTGCGACGCCCCGCGAGGGACGGTCGCGAGAAAGGTGTCGATCTCGGCGACCGGGCTTCGTCGTCCTCCCGTACGGCCGCCCGGGCCGTGCGGGAGGAGGAGGCACGATGACGACGTTCCTGGAGACGATCCTCGCGGCGGACCGCGAGCACCCGCCGGACCGTGCGCGGTACCGTGACGGACGCAGCGTCGGGGACGGGACGTCCGTCGCCGACGGGGCGCTCTCCGGGCCGACGGCGCTCCGCCGGCCCGCGGCGACGAGGGCGGAGGACCTCTGATGCGCTACCTCATGCTCGTGCTCGGCACCCCGGACGACCCGGGGCTGCGCCCCGAGGAGGCCGAGGCCGCGGCCCCGATCGAGGAGTGGGTGGGGCGGCACTACGGCAGCGGCGCCGCGGTGGTCGGCGACCGGCTGCGCCCCCCGGAGGACGCCGTGGGCGTGCGGGTCCGGGGCGGCAAGGTGCTGGTCACGGACGGGCCGTTCTCCGAGACGAAGGAGTCGATCGCGGGCTTCGACGTCCTCGAGGCACCCGACCTGGACACCGCGATCGCCATCGCGTCCGAGCACCCCATGGCGTACGGCGGCGCGATCGAGCTGCACCCCGCGTGGCCGCTGGACCTCGACGGGTCCTGACCTGCCGGCCGCGACGGACCCCGTCGAGGACGCGTTCCGCACCGAGTGGGGACGCGTCCTCGGCGCCGTCGCGCGCAGCACGGGCGACCTCGACCTGGCCGAGGAGTCCGCGCAGGAGGCGTTCGCCGCGGCGCTGCGGACGTGGGGCCGCGACGGCGTGCCCGAGCGTCCCGGCGCGTGGCTGACGACGACCGCGCGCCGCCACGCGATCGACGTCCTGCGCCGTCGTCGGGTCGAGGCGGAGCGGGTCGCGGCCGCGGGCCGCCTGGGCGAGCGCGTCGACCCGGGTCCCCGGGGCGGGGGCCGAGCCGCGGACCCGGTGCTCGACCAGGTCGCGCGCGGCCTCGACGACGACGCCTGGGACGCCGACGACCCGGACGGCGACCTCGTGCGCCTGCTCTTCACGTGCTGCCACCCGGCGCTGCCCGCCGAGGCGCGGGTCGCGCTCACCCTCCGGTCGCTGACCGGCATGACGACCGCCCAGGTCGCGCGCGCCTTCCTCGTCCCCGAGGCGACGATGGCGCAGCGCCTGGTCCGGGCCAAGCGTCGCATCCGCGCGACCGGCATGACCTTCCGCGTGCCGCCGGCCGCGCTGCGGGCCGAGCGCGTCGAGGGCGTCCTCGCGGTGCTGTACGTCCTGTTCACCGAGGGGTACGACGCCTGGGCGGAGCCCGCCGACGCCGTCGAGGGCTCGGCCGAGCGGCGCGCGCTCGCCGACGTCGCCGTCCGGCTCGCGCGGCTCACCGCTCGCCTGCTCGACGACGAGCCCGAGGCCCGCGGGCTGCTCGCCCTGCTGCTGCTCCAGCACGCGCGCCGCGACGAGCGCGTGGGCCCCGACGGCGTCACGCGGACCCTCGCCGAGCAGGACCGCGCACGCTGGCGGCACGACGAGATCGCCGAGGGGCTGGCCGCGCTCGACGCGGCGCTCGCCGTCGGGCGGCCCGGGCCGTACCAGGTGCAGGCCGCCGTCGCGGCGCTCCACGACGAGGCGACCGACGCGGCCGCGACCGACTGGCCGCAGATCCTCGGTCTCTACGACGTGCTGCTCGACCTCACCGGCTCGCCCGTCGTCGCGCTCAACCGCGCGGTCGCGGTCGCGGAGGTGCACGGCGCGGACGCGGGGCTGGCCGCTGTCGACGCCGTCGCGGACGAGCAGGCGCTCGCGGGCTACCACCTGCTGCCCGCCGTCCGCGCCGAGCTGCTCGTGCGGGCCGGGCGCCCCGCGGACGCTGCCGTCGACCTGCGCCGCGCCCTCACGCTCGTGGACCGCGAGGGCGACCGCCGCCTCCTGGAGCGCCGCCTGGCCGACCTGCCCCGCGCGAGACCGGCCTAGCCGCCGCGAGACCCGTCGCGGGACGCGCGCGCGACGGTCCGCTCAGAGGCCCGTCTCGGCGTAGAAGCCCTCGATGTGGGCGCGGACCTCGCGCGCCGCGCGCTCGCCGTCACCGTCGACCACCGCTCCCAGGACGGCGCGGTGCTCGGCGCGCAGGCGCACCGCGGTCCGCTCCCAGGACGGCAGCCCCGCGCTGCCCGCCGCGACGTACGACTCGATCGCGCCGCGCAGCCCGGTCATGACGGCCTCGACGAGCGGGTTGCCTGCGAGCCGGACGAGCAGCACGTGGAACGACGCGTCCAGCTCACGGAACTCCTCGGCCGCGAGCGCCGGGTCGTCCATGCGGTCGAGCAGCGCGCGCGCCGCGGCGAGCACCCCGGCGACCTCCGGCGTGCCGGTTCCCGGCTCGACCCTCCGCTCACCGGCGTCCCGTCCGGCGACGACCCACTCGGCCGCCGCGCGGACGGCCCAGGTCTCGAGCAGCACGCGCGTCTCGACGACGTCACGCACCGCGAGCGTCCCGGACGCGACGTGCAGGCGCACGGCCGCCCCCAGCCCGGCGGCGGGCCGGTCGACGACGGTGGCGCCGGCGTCGGGCCCGGAGCCTACGGCGGTGCGCACGATGCCCATGGCCTCGAGCACGCGGAGCGCCTCACGCACCGAGGGCCGCGAGACGCCGAGCTCCTCCGCGAGCGCGCGCTCGGCGGGGAGGCGCTCACCGAGCGCCCAGCGGCCCGCGGCGAGGTCCGCCTCGATGCGGGCGAGGACGCGTTCGTGGGTGCGCACCCGCTCAGGGTAGGCGACCCCGGCACGCTGTGGTCAGACCACGCCGCCCTCGTGGTCTACAGTGGACGGCCTGTGGTCAGACCACAGCCGCGGCGCCTCACCGCGGCGGTCTCGGCAGGCGGCACCGACGCGGCCCGGCGAGACTGGACCCGACTCGCCTCCCCCGGAGCCCTGATGCGCATAGCCCTCACCGCGACCTGCATCGGCGACGCGATGTTCCCCCAGGCACCGCGCGCCACCGCCCTCCTCCTCGAGCGCCTCGGCCACGAGGTGTTCTTCCCCGAGCGCCAGGCCTGCTGCGGCCAGATGCACGTCAACACGGGGTATCTCGACGAGGCGGTCCCCGTGGTGCGCAACCACGTCGAGGCGTTCTCCCCCGTGCTCGACGGCGAGTGGGACGCGATCGTCGTCCCGTCCGGGTCGTGCACCGGGTCCGTGCGCCACCAGCAGGGCATGGTCTGCCGGCGCGCCGGACTCGACGACCTCGCGCGCACCGCCGACGCGGTCGCCGCGAAGACGTACGAGCTGTCCGAGCTGCTCGTCGACGTGCTCGGCGTGACCGACGTCGGCGCCTACTTCCCCCACCGGGTCACCTACCACCCGACGTGCCACTCGCTGCGCATGCTCCACGTCGGCGACAAGCCGCTGCGCCTCCTGCGCGCGGTCGAGGGCATCGACCTCGTCGAGCTGCCCGCGGCGGAGGCGTGCTGCGGGTTCGGCGGCACGTTCGCGCTGAAGAACGCCGAGACGTCGACGGCGATGCTCGCCGACAAGATGACGCACGTGAAGTCGACGGGCGCCGAGGTCCTCACCGCGGGCGACGCGTCGTGCCTCATGCACATCGGCGGCGGCCTGTCGCGCATCCGCGCGGGCGTCCGCACGCTGCACCTCGCCGAGATCCTCGCGTCCACGAAGGACACGCCCGCCCCCGCCGGGGTCGGCCCGTCGACGCGCGGGGGTGCCCGGTGAGCCGTACGTTCCTCGGCCTGCCCGTCCGGCGCGGCGCGCGCACCCTGCCCGACGACGTCGCCCACCCGGGCGGGCACGGCACCTCGGCAGGTGCGGGGGCGGCGTCGGACGCGTTCGGCGACGTGCCGCACCCGGACGCCCCGCTGCGCTGGGGCGGGTCGTTCCCCGACGCGGCGCGCGAGGCGCTCCAGAACACGCAGCTGCGGCGCAACCTCGCGCACGCGACGTCGACCATCCGCGCCAAGCGCGCCGCCGTCGTCGGCGAGGTGCCGGACTGGGAGGCGCTGCGCGACGCGGGCTCCGCGATCAAGACCGACGTCATGGCGCGCCTGCCCGAGCTCCTCGAGGAGCTGGAGCGCAACGTCGTGGCGCGGGGCGGCGTCGTGCACTGGGCGCGCGACGCGGACGAGGCCAACCGGATCGTCGCGGACCTCGTGAAGGCGAAGGGGGTCGACGAGGTCGTCAAGGTGAAGTCCATGGCGACGCAGGAGACCGGGCTCAACGAGGCGCTCGCCGCCGAGGGGATCGCGGCGTACGAGACGGACCTCGCGGAGCTCATCGTGCAGCTCGCCGACGACATGCCGTCGCACATCCTCGTGCCCGCGATCCACCGCAACCGGGCGGAGATCCGCGAGATCTTCCTCGCCCGCATGGGCGACGCCCCGCCGGACCTGTCGGACGTCCCGCGCGAGCTCGCGATGGCCGCGCGCGCCCACCTGCGCCGCAAGTTCCTCTCGGCGAAGGTCGCGATCAGCGGCGCGAACTTCGGCGTCGCGGACACGGGGACGCTGACCGTCGTCGAGTCCGAGGGCAACGGCCGCATGTGCCTCACGCTCCCCGAGACCCTCATCACGGTCATGGGGATCGAGAAGGTCGTGCCCACGTACACCGACCTGGAGGTGTTCCTCCAGCTCCTGCCGCGGTCGTCCACGGGCGAGCGCATGAACCCCTACACGTCCCTGTGGACGGGCGTCACGCCCGGCGACGGCCCGCAGGAGTTCCACCTCGTGCTGCTCGACAACGGGCGGACCGACGTCCTCGCCGACGAGGTCGGGCGGGCCGCGCTGCACTGCATCCGCTGCTCCGCGTGCCTCAACGTGTGCCCGGTGTACGAGCGGGTGGGCGGCCACGCGTACGGGTCGGTGTACCCCGGCCCGATCGGCGCGATCCTCACGCCGCAGCTCACGAAGTCCGCCGGCGGCCTCTCCGGCCACCACGACCCCAACGCGTCGCTCCCCTACGCCTCGACGCTGTGCGGCGCGTGCTACGAGGTGTGCCCCGTGAAGATCGACATCCCGTCGATCCTCGTCGAGCTCCGGGCGCGCGAGGTCGACGCCGACCGCGGCCGCCCCACCGGGTGGGGCGCCGCGATGAAGGCGGCCTCGTTCGTCATGTCCGACGCGCGCCGGTTCGAGCTCGCGGAGAAGGCGGCGGGGGTCGGGCGCCTGGTCGCCGGTCCGAAGGGACGGATCTCGACCCTCCCGCCGCCCGCGTCCGCGTGGACCCGCTCGCGCGACCTCCCGGCGCCCGCGAAGCAGACCTTCCGCGACTGGTGGCGCGACCGCCCGGCCGACGAGCCCCGCACCGAGGGAGGTGAGGACCGGTGAGCGCGCGCGACGACGTCCTCGCCCGCGTGCGCACCGCGCTCGGCGGGTCGACGGCGGCGGGCGGCCCCGCGGCGTCGGGCAGCGTGCCGCGCGCCTATCGCGAGCACGGCGAGCTCGCCCCGGGCTCGCCCGAGGTCGTGGACGTGCTCGTCGACCGGCTCGTCGACTACCGGGCGCACGTGCACCGCGCCGAGACGTCGGCGGACGTGGCCACGGTCGTCGGCGACCTGCTCGCCGACGCGACGTCCGTCGTCGTGCCAGCCGGTCTCGACGAGGCATGGCTCGCGGGCCTGGGCGCCGGGACCGCCGTCGTGCGGGACGCGCGCGACGACCCGCGCACGCCCGACGAGCTCGACCGCACGGACGCCGTCGTCACGGCGGCGCGCGTCGCGGTAGGCGACACCGGGACGATCGTGCTCGACGGCGAGCCCGACCAGGGCCGCCGGGCGATCACGCTCGTCCCCGACCTGCACGTGTGCGTCGTGCGCACGGACCAGGTGGTGCAGACCGTGCCCGAGGCCGTGCGCCTGCTCGCCGCGCACCCCGGGCGCCCGCAGACCTGGATCAGCGGCCCGAGCGCGACGAGCGACATCGAGCTCTCCCGCGTCGAGGGCGTGCACGGCCCTCGCACCCTCCACGTCGTCCTCGCCCCACCGAGGTAGAGGCCCGGTCCGCCGAGGTAGAGCCCTGGTCGTGACCAGGGCTCTACCTCGCGCGACCGGGGCTCTACCTCGCGGGGAGTCCTGCCCGACGGCGGTGCCGCACCTCCGCGAGGACCGTCGCCAGGCGGACGGGGAAGTCGTCGGGCGTGCCGGGCGGCAGCGCGTCCACCGGGAACCACGCGACGTCCTCGCTCTCGTCGCTGACGACCGTGCGCGCGTCCGGGTCCGCGAACGCGACGAACCCGACGTCCCAGTGCGTCCGGCAGGTGCCGAACGCCGCGGCCAGGTCGTGCCGGTGCACGTCCACCGGGGCGGACGGCGCGGCACCGGCCCCGACCACGGACTCCGCACCCGGCTCGGGGTCCGCGTCGAGCGGGACGCCCGGCTCGGGGTCCGGGTCGAACGGGACGAGGTCCTCGATGCCGCTCTCCTCGCGCGCCTCGCGGTAGGCCGCACCGGCGAGCGTCGTGTCCTCCGGCTCGGTGTGGCCGCCCACCTGGACCCAGAACCGGCCCTTGCGGTGGAAGCACAACAGCACGCGGTCGAGACCGGGACTGAGCACGAAGCAGCTCGCCGTGAGGTGCTGCGGACCGCCGTCGCGCCGCACCGCCTCGGCGCGCGGGCCGGCGTCGCCGCGGACGAACGCGCGGTACTCCGCCGCGAGCGCCTCCTGACGGGGATCCACGGGCTCCCAGCGGTCGAGGCGGTCGAGGGCGTCGCGGGCGAGCAGGGCGGCGGGGTCCGGAGGGGTCACCGGGGAAGGCTACGCGCCGCACCCGACGCCCCGCCTCGGGGCTCGCGCCGGACGCTGCGACAATGGTGTCCCGTGAGCGACCCTCAGCACGATGTCGACGGCGGCCCCACCGACGCCGCCACCCGGACCGGCCCGGTGCCGACCGGACCCGCCGGGGACCCGGCGCTGTTCGACCTCCCGCCCGGGTCGCGCGAGGTCCCGACGCGGATCGTGCTGCTCACCGGCGCCTCGGGCTCGGGCAAGACGTCGCTCACCCGCCGGCTCGGGCTCCCGGTCGTCGCGCTCGACGACTTCTACCTCGACCACGACCACCCCGACCTGCCGCAGCGGTTCGGCATCGTGGACTGGGACGACCCCCGCTCGTGGGACGCCGAGGGCGCGGTCGCGGCGCTCGTCGACCTCGCGCGCACGGGCCACGCCGACGTGCCGGTCTACGACATCCCGACGTCGCGCCGCACCGGCACGACCCAAGTCGACGTCACGGGCTCGCGCGTCGTCCTGGCGGAGGGCATCTTCGCGGCGGAGATCGTCGCGGCCTGTCGCGCGCAGGACGTGCTGGCCGACGCGATCTGCCTCTACCGACCGCGCCTCGTGACGTTCTGGTTCCGCCTCCTGCGCGACCTCGCCGAGATGCGCAAGCCGCCGCTCACCCTGTTCCGGCGCGGCTGGGCGCTGCTGCGCGCCGAGCCCGCGCTCGTGCGGCACTGGGAGTCGCTCGGCTGCCGCGCGCTCACGCCCGCGCAGGCCGAGAAGGAGATCCGCGCACTGCTGCGGCCCGCCTCGGCGTAGGCGTCACCCCGGCGGGGCGGCGACCTCGATCGTCGCGACCGACGGTCCGCCGCACTCCGAGTCGGCACCGTCCGCGCTCTCCCACGTCGGGTCGATCTCGCGCTCGACGACGACGTCGCCCGAGGCGACCTCGACGACACGGACGACGACCGTGCCGACCGGACCGTTCAGCGCGGACCCGGTCCACTCGCCGACGGACGGCGCGTCCTGCGCCTCTCCGCTCGGCTCGGGCGAAATCTCGACGGCCTGGGGCGGGACCGGGTCGACCGGATCGACCGGGATCGTCGTGGGGGCCGGCTCCGGGCCGGGCCGGAGCGTACCGTCGCGCACGAGCGCGCAGGGGTCGGCGCCGACGCAGGCCACCGTGACGCCGTACGCGTCGCGGTCCGGCCAGGAGTCGTCGAGCCGGACCTCCAGGCGAGCCGAGTACCCGACCGCCGGGCACGCGGTGACCAGACCTCCCGGACCGCTGCACGCCGGGAGCACGGCGACGAGCAGCGCACCGGCCAGGCCGTGCGCGCGCCGTCGCGCTCGTGCGGTGCTCACCGACGTCCCCTCTCGCGGGCCCGCCCGCCCGTCGGGCCCTCGTCCACTCTGTGTCACGGACGGCCCGCGCCTTGCACCACGGCGCACGTCCCCCCTCGACGAGCCTGCCGAGACGTGAGAAGTGGCCCCTGACCCGCGCGTCGCGGGGGCCACTTCTCACGTCTCGGCGGGGAGCGTCCCGACGACGATCGTCGCGCCGATGTCGTCGTCCCGGACGACGCGCGCGACCAGCCCGGCGCGGCCGAGCACCGCGACGGCGCCCGCTGCCTGACGCTCGCCGGACTCGGTGAGCAGGTGCCCGCCGGGGGCGAGCCAGGCGGGCGCCTCGGCCGCGACGCGGCGCAGCACGTCCAGCCCGTCGCCGCCGCCGTCGAGGGCGACGTGCGCCTCGTGGTCGCGCGCCTCGCGCGGCAGCAGCGGGATCTCGCCCGACGGCACGTACGGCACGTTGGCGAGGAGGAGGTCGACCCGCCCGCGCAGACCGGCGGGCAGAGGGTCGAAGAGGTCGCCCTCGTACGCGGTCCCACCGACGGCCGCGACGTTGCGCGCCGCGCACGCGACGGCGGCCGGGTCCACGTCGCTCGCGTGCAGCGCGACGGTCTCGTCGCCGCCGAGGCTCACCGCGGTCGCGAGCCCTAGCGCCCCGGCGCCGCAGCACAGGTCGACGACGACCGTCCGGCCGTCCGGGCCACCCTCCGGACGACCGCTGGGGCCGCTCCCCGGGCCGCCGTCGGGCAGCCTGGCCGGTCGCCCGGCCCGCCGCGCGAGCGCGACCGCCTCGTCGACGAGCAGCGTGGTGCGCTGGCGCGGCACGAACACCCCGGGGTCGACGGCGACCCGCAGCCCGTGGAAGTCGACGTACCCGAGGACGTGCTCGAGCGGCTCGCCCGAGACCCGGCGCGCGACGAGCGCCTCGAGGTGCGCGGCGTCGTCGGCCCGCTCGGCGAGGAGCGCGGCCTCGTCCTCCGCGAAGACGCACCCGGCGGCACGCAGGCGGGCGGTGAGGTCGTCGAGCCGGCTCTGGTCCACGCTCCGGACGGTACTCCGGGTATCGCCGCCCGGGGACCGCCGACCGATCCCGGCGACCGATCCCGGCGACCGATCCCGGCGACCGATCCCGGCGACGCTGACCGTCAGTCGCGCAGGAGCGGGAGGAGCCGGGTGCCCTGGCGCTCGATCTCGCGCAGGTACGGGGTGTCGGACAGGACGAAGTGCGTGACGCCGAGGTCCTGGTAGCGCCGCAGCGACTTCGCGACGTCGCCCGCCGAGCCGACGAGCCACGTCGTGCCCGCTCCCCCGCCGCCGAACCGGCCCGGGGCGGTCCACAGGTTGTCGTCGAGCACCTCGCCCCGCTCGGCCAGGTCGAGCAGGCGCTGCTGCCCGACGGCGGTGCTCCGCCCCCGGTCGCGGGCCGACCACGCCTCGCGCTCCGGCGACCGGGCCGCGAGCTGCGCGACCTTCGCCTCGGCGTCGGCCCACGCCTCCTCGGTCGTGTCCCGCACGAACGTCGTGACGCGCAGCCCGAACTCGAGCGGTGCGTGCTCACGGCCGAGCCCGGCGCTCAGCCGCCTCAGCCGGTCGATGCGCTCCGCGATCCCGTCGAGCGGCTCGCCCCAGAAGAGCTGTACGTCGGCCTCGGTCGCCGCGACGCGCTCCGCCGCCTCCGAGGCGCCGCCGAAGTAGATCCGCGGGTGGGCGCGGTCGCCGCGGACGACGGGCCGCGGCCCCAGCGACGAGCGCGTCACCGAGAAGTGCTCGCCCGCGTACGTGACCTCCTCCTGCGTCCACAGCCTGCGGACGATCTGCAGGAACTCGCGCGTGCGGGCGTAGCGGTGCGCCGGGTCGGCCTCGCCGTCGCCGTACGCCTCCTGCCCGTCGGTGCCGGACACGACGTTGACGCGCAGCCGGCCGCCGCTGAGGTGGTCGAGGGTCGCGGCGGCGGACGCGAAGTGCGCGGGCCGCCAGAATCCGGGCCGGATGGCGACGAGCGGCTCGAACGTCGTGGTGCGGGCGGCGAGCGCCGTCGCGACCGTGAACGTGTCGGGACGCCCCCAGCTCGTCCCGAGCAGCGCGCCCGCGAAGCCGTGGCGTTCCAGGGCTTGCGCGTGCCTCGTCAGGGTGTCGAGGCTGTTGTGGTCCTCGGTGGTGTCGTCGCCGCGGTGCCCCGGCCGCACCTGGTTCGGGATGTACCAGAGGTGCTCCGCGCTCATGCGAAGGCCCCCTCGACGACTCGCGCCCCGCCGTCGGACGACGTCCCGGCGGGGGCCGCGTCCGGGTAGCGGTTGGCGGGCCGTTCGAGCCCGTAGTGCTCGCGCAGCGTCCGGCCCTCGTACTCGGTGCGGAACAGGCCGCGCTCGCGCAGCACGGGCAGCACGTGCTCGACGAACTGCTCGAGCCCCGACGGCAGCACCGCAGGCATGATGTTGAACCCGTCGGCGGCCTCGGCGTCGTACCAGTCCTGGAGCGCGTCGGCGACCTGCTCGGGCGTGCCGGCGAACGTGCGGTGGCCCCGCCCGCCGCCGAGGCGCCCGATGAGCTGGCGCACCGTGAGCCGCTCGCGGCGCGCGAGCTCGACGATCAGCGTGTACCGGCTCTTGGCCCCCTCGATCTCGTCCTCGGTGGGCAGGCCGTCGGGCAGCTCGCGGTCGAGCGGCAGGTCCTCGGGCGCGAGGCGCAGCGTCTTCGCGAGCTGGGCGCGCGCGTACTCGGGGACGATGAGCTCGTCGAGCTCGCGCTCCCGCGCGAGCGCCGCCGCCTCCGTGGACCCGATGACGGGGACGATGCCGGGCAGGATCTTCACCGTGCCCGGGTCCCGCCCGACGGCGGCCGCCCGGGCCTTGAGGTCGGTGTAGAACGCCTGGGCGTCGGCGAGCGTCTGGTGCGCGGTGAACACGGCCTCGGCGTAGCGCGCGGCGAGGTCCTTGCCGTCCTCGGACGACCCGGCCTGCACGATGAGCGGGCGCGCCTGCGGCGAGCGCGGCGTCGTGAGCGCGCCGTGCACGGAGAAGTGGGTGCCGACGTGCGCGGGCCCGTGGATCTTGGCCGGGTCCGCCCAGACGCCCGCGGCCTTGTCGGCGAGCACGGCGTCGTCCTCCCACGAGTCCCAGAGCCGGAACGCGACGTCGAGGAACTCGGCCGCGCGCTCGTACCGCACGGCGTGCGCCGGCTGGTCGTCGAGGCCGAAGTTCCGCGCGATCTCCGGCCCGGCCGTCGTGACGACGTTCCACCCGGCGCGGCCGCCCGAGACGTGGTCGATCGACGCGAAGCGCCGCGCGAGGTTGTAGGGCGAGTTGTACGTCGTCGACGCCGTCGCGATGAGGCCGATGTGCTCGGTCACGGTCGCGATCGCCGTCAGGACGATGAGCGGGTCGAGCGAGCCCGCCGGGCGGCGCCCGACGTCGGACCGCAGCCCGGGGCCGTCCGCGAAGAAGATCGAGTCGAGCTTCCCCGCCTCCGCGACCTGCGCGAGTCGCTGCAGGTGCGCGATGTTCGTCGAGGTCCACGACGGGTCGCTCTCGGGCAGGCGCCACGACGCCTCGTGGTGGCCCGTGCTCATGAGGAACGCGTTGAGGTGCAGGCGGCCGGGGCGGTGGCCCGAGGAGGCGTGGCGGGTCATGCGGCGGTGTCCTTCCGGTCAGGGGTGGTCGGGGCGTCGCGGACGACGCCGAGCGCGTCGAGCAGCTCGGTGCGGAGCCGGGCGAAGCGGGGGTCGGCGGGGTCGCGGGCCTCGGTGGGGCCGTAGCTCCGGTCGACGCGGCGCTCGGCCGCGATCCGCCCCTCGTCGAGCACGACGACGCGGTCCGCGAGCACGATCGCCTCGTCCACGTCGTGCGTGACGAGCAGGACCGCGGGGCGGTGCCGCGCGCACAGGTCGCGCAGCAGGGCGTGCATCCGGATGCGCGTCAGGGCGTCGAGCGCGCCGAACGGCTCGTCGGCGAGCAGGAGCCGCGGCGAGCGCACGAGCGAACGGGCGAGCGACACGCGCTGCTGCTCGCCGCCCGAGAGCTCGTTCGGCCACGCGCGCTCGCGCCCGGCCAGGCCGACCTCCGCGAGGCTCGCGCGGCCGGCGTCCCGCGCGGCGCTCCGCCCGCGCGCCCCGGCGTCGAGACCGAGCACCACGTTGTCCAGCACGCGCGCCCACGGGAGGAGCCGCGAGTCCTGGAAGACGACGGACACCTGGTCCGGCACGACGACCTCGCCCGAGCCCGCGACCCCGTGGTCGAGCGCGGCGAGCGCGCGCAGGAGCGTGCTCTTGCCCGAGCCGGACCGGCCCAGGATCGCGACGAACTCGCCGTCGTCCACGGTGAGGTCGAGGTGGTCGAGGATGCGCTGCTCCCCGTACGACCGGACGAGCGAGCGGACCCGCACGGCCGCGCCGGGCGTCGTCGGGCGGGCCTCCTGCGCGGTCAGTCCTCCAGCGTGCGCCGCCACGAGAGCACCCTCCTCTGCAGGAGGCGGACGGCGAGGTCCGCGGTGTAGCCCAGCACGCCGTAGACCACGAGGCCGACGAGGATGATCTCCGTCTGCCCATACGTTCGGGCGAGCTCCATCATGTAGCCGATCCCGGCCGTCGCGTTGACCTGCTCGACGACGACGAGCGCGAGCATCGACCCCGTGACCGCGAACCGCAGGCCGAGGAAGAAACCGGGCAGCGCGCCCGGCAGGATGACGCGGCGCACGAACTGCCACCGCGAGAGCTGCACCGTCTCGGCGAGCTCGACGTAGCGGCTGTCGATCGCGCGCAGGCCGTTGTGCGTGTGCAGGTAGATGGGGATGAAGACGCCGAGCGCGATGGTGATGACCTTCATCTCCTCGCCGATGCCGAACCACAGGATGAGCAGCGGCAGGAGCGCGAGGTTGGGGATGGCGCGCTTGACCTGGATCGGGCCGTCGAGCACGGCGTCGCCGACCCGGCTCAGCCCAGCGGCCAGCGCGAGCACGACGCCCGCGACGATGCCGGCCGCGAGCCCGAGCGCGGCGCGCGTCAGGGAGACGCCGAGGTGCGCCCCGAGCTTGCCGTTCGCGACGAGCTCCGCGCCCGTCGAGACGACCGTCCACGGCGCGGACAGCACGCGCGGGTCGACGAGCCCCGTCGCGGACCCCACCGACCAGACGACCGCGAGGAGCGTGACCCCGACGAGCGCCGCGAGCGGGACCGGCCGGCCGAGCCCGAGGCGCGTGCCGCGCGGTCGCACGTCCGCCGGGGTCGACGGCGCGGCGTCGTCCCGCGGGACCGCGACGTCGACCCGCTCGACGACCGCGGCGCTCACTGCGCGCCCCCGTCCCGCGCGGCGGCGGCCGCCTCGCCCGCGACCGGGCCGAAGCGCACGTCGAACAGGTCCGCCGCGTCGAGCGGCTGCTCGTCGAGCTCCGCCGCGAGCAGGTCGACCGTCGCCTGCGTGCGCTCGATGCCCTCCGTGAGGTCGGACGGGACGTCCGGGACCGGCGCGTGGTCGACGAGATACTGCGCGTCCTCCTCGCTCAGCCCCTGGTCCTCGATGTAGTAGCCCTGCTTCCACTCCTCGGGGTGCTCCGCGACCCAGATCTTCGCGGCCGCCCACGCGGCGACGTACTCCCGCAGCGCCGCCACCCTGGCCGGGTCGCGCACGACCTCGGTCGGGCCGTAGAGGTGCGACGCGTCGTCGCGCAGGTGGTGCTGGACCGACGTCGCGCCGTCGGCCTCGTACGTCGCGAGGTACCGGAAGAGCTGCGTGCCGCCGAGCGGCGCGACGTCGACCTCGCCCGCCGCGAGGGCCGTCGAGTAGACGTCGCCCGTGCTCGGGAGCTCGACGAGCTCGACGTCGTCCTGCGTGAGCCCGGCCTCCTGCAGCGCCTTGAGGACGATCGCGCCCTGCGCCTGGCCCGGGCTGAACGCGATGCGGTGACCGCGGAAGTCCTCGAGGGAGTCGAGCTCGACCCCCGGCGCCCCCGCGAACTCGTAGACCGGCGCGTCCTCCCAGTTCTCCCGGTAGACGGACGCGTACACCTGCACGTCCAGGCCCGTCCACGTCGCGTGGATCGGCGGGATCTCCGCGACGGCGCCGACGTCGAGCGAGCCGGCCCGGAACGCCTCCGTCGTCGCCGGGCCGCCCGAGATGTTGGCCCACTCGATCTCGAACGAGAAGTCGCTGTCCAGGTCGTCGCCCGCGAGCTCGAACGCCTTCTGCGTCGTCGGGTCGCCGACCCGCAGGACGGTGCCCTCCGGCACCTCGGTGGGCAGCTCGGCGTCGGGCGCGAGGGTGCCGCCGTCGGCCGGGTCACCGCCCCCGGACGCCTCGGCGGTGCTGCACGCACCGGCGGCGAGGAGCGCGACGAGACCGAGCGCGACGGCCGTCGCCCTCCGGCGGCCGGGCGGTGCGGACGGACGGAGCGGGGAAGCAGGCATGACGGGTCCTCTCAGGGAGAGCGCACGGGGACGCACGAGGGCGCGCGGGTGCCGTGCGCGGGAGGGTGGTGGGACGGCCCGACGGCGGCCCGGGGCGGCCGTCGGTCAGTGCGTCGGGGTGCTCAGCGGCACGGGGTCGGACGACACGCGGCCCGACGGCGCAGGCGCGCACGCAGGGCGCGACGACACGCGAGTCCGGGCACGTGCCCGGCGTCGGTGGCGGGGAGGGCGACGAGGCCCCCCGGTGTCGTCGGCATGCGGGCGACTGTGCCAGCGTGCGCAGACCCCGCAAAGGGCCGTCGCCCCCCGTCCCACGACAAGAGCAGACGTAACGCCGTGCAACGGCCCCTCGCCCGCCGACCAGGCGGTCCGTGTCGGCCGAGCAGGCGATGGTGGTGCGTCGGTCGTCCCGGACGCGCCACGACCACCTGCTCGGCGGGCGAGGGGCGCCGGGACGACGACGGGCCCCGACCCTCCCGGAGGAGGATCGGGGCCCGTGTGTCAGGCGTTCAGGAGTGCGTCACTCCGCGCCGGCCTGCAGCTCGCCCGTCGGGGGCAGGTCGCGGACCGAGACGCCGGTGGGGGCGTCGAGCGCCGCGGCCGCGCCCACGCTCACCGGGCCGCGGTCGTGCTCGCCCTTCGAGACACCCCGGAAGGTGAACTCTCCGAGCAGGCCCTCGCCCTCGGCGTCGACCAGGACGATCTCGCCGGCCTTGAGCTCGCCGAACAGGATCTTCTCCGAGAGCACGTCCTCGATGTCGCGCTGGATCGCGCGGCGCAGCGGACGAGCACCCAGGACCGGGTCGTAGCCCTTCTCGGCGAGGAGCTGCTTCGCGGGCTGCGTGAGCTCGATGCCCATGTCCTTGTCCCGCAGGCGGGCGTCGAGACGGGCGATCATCAGGTCGACGATCTGGATGATCTCGGCCTGCGAGAGCTGCGGGAAGACCACCACGTCGTCGACGCGGTTGAGGAACTCCGGCCGGAAGTGCTGCTTGAGCTCGTCGTTGACCTTCGCCTTCATGCGCTCGTAGGACGTGACCAGGTCGCCGCCGGCGTTGAAGCCGGTCTGGACGCCCTTGGCGATGTCCCGCGTGCCGAGGTTGGTCGTCATGATGATGACGGTGTTCTTGAAGTCCACGACGCGGCCCTGCGAGTCGGTCAGGCGACCGTCCTCGAGGATCTGCAGGAGCGAGTTGAAGATGTCCGCGTGGGCCTTCTCCACCTCGTCGAACAGGACGACCGAGAACGGCTTGCGCCGCACCTTCTCGGTGAGCTGGCCACCCTCGTCGTACCCGACGTAGCCGGGGGGCGAGCCGAACAGCCGCGAGACGGTGTGCTTCTCGGAGAACTCCGACATGTCGAGCTGGATGAGCGCGTCCTCGTCCCCGAAGAGGAACTCGGCGAGCGCCTTGGCCAGCTCCGTCTTCCCGACGCCCGTGGGGCCGGCGAAGATGAACGACCCACCGGGGCGCTTCGGGTCCTTGAGGCCCGCACGCGTCCGGCGGATGGCCTGCGACAGCGCCTTGATCGCGGCCTCCTGGCCGACGACGCGCTTGTGCAGCTCGTCCTCCATGTTGAGCAGGCGGCTGGACTCCTCCTCGGTGAGCTTGAAGACCGGGATGCCCGTGGCCATGGCCAGAACCTCGGCGATCAGCTCCTCGTCCACCTCCGCGACGGTGTCCAGGTCACCGGACTTCCACGCCTTCTCCTTGTCGGCGCGCTTCGCGGTGAGCTGCTTCTCCTTGTCGCGCAGGCCGGCGGCCTTCTCGAAGTCCTGCGCGTCGATCGCGGACTCCTTCTCGCGGCGCGCCTCGGCGATCTCCTCGTCGAGCTCCTTGAGCTCCGGCGGGGCCGTCATGCGGCGGATGCGCAGGCGCGCGCCCGCCTCGTCGATGAGGTCGATCGCCTTGTCCGGGAGGAACCGGTCGTTGATGTACCGGTCCGCGAGCGTGGCCGCGGAGACGAGCGCGGAGTCCGTGATGGACACGCGGTGGTGCGCCTCGTAGCGGTCGCGCAGGCCCTTGAGGATCTCGATGGCGTGCGGGAGCGACGGCTCGGCGACCTGGATGGGCTGGAAGCGGCGCTCCAGGGCCGGGTCCTTCTCGACGTGCTTGCGGTACTCGTCGAGCGTCGTCGCGCCGATGGTCTGCAGCTCGCCGCGCGCGAGCATCGGCTTGAGGATGCTCGCGGCGTCGATCGCGCCCTCGGCGGCACCCGCCCCGACGAGGGTGTGGATCTCGTCGATGAACAGGATGATGTCGCCGCGCGTGCGGATCTCCTTGAGGACCTTCTTCAGGCGCTCCTCGAAGTCACCGCGGTAGCGCGAGCCGGCCACGAGCGCGCCGAGGTCGAGCGTGTAGAGCTGCTTGTCCTTGAGCGTCTCGGGGACGTCCCCGCGGACGATGTCCTGGGCGAGGCCCTCGACGACGGCCGTCTTGCCGACGCCGGGCTCGCCGATGAGGACGGGGTTGTTCTTGGTGCGGCGGCTCAGCACCTGCATGACGCGCTCGATCTCGAGGCTGCGCCCGATGACCGGGTCGAGCTTGCCCTCGCGCGCGGCCTGGGTGAGGTTGCGCCCGAACTGGTCGAGCACGGCCGAGCCGGACGGCTGGCCCTCGGTGGGACCGCCGGCGGCGACCGGCTCCTTGCCCTGGTAGCCGGACAGGAGCTGGATGACCTGCTGGCGCACCTTGTTGAGGTCGGCCCCCATCTTCGTCAGGACCTGGGCGGCGACGCCCTCGCCCTCGCGGATGAGGCCGAGCAGGATGTGCTCGGTGCCGATGTAGTTGTGGCCGAGCTGGAGCGCCTCGCGCAGCGACAGCTCGAGCACCTTCTTGGCGCGCGGCGTGAACGGGATGTGCCCGCTCGGGGCCTGCTGGCCCTCGCCGATGATCTCGGTCACCTGGGTGCGGACGCCGTCGAGGGAGATCCCGAGGGACTCCAGCGCCTTGGCCGCGACACCCTCGCCCTCGTGGATGAGGCCGAGGAGGATGTGCTCGGTGCCGATGTAGTTGTGGTTGAGCATCCGCGCCTCTTCCTGGGCGAGGACGACGACCCGACGGGCTCGGTCTGTGAATCTCTCGAACATGTGCTGCTCCTCGTGAGCGGCGTACACCTGCCCGCCGGACGACGGGTACAAGCCTGACCGCATTGACTCTATGCGGTTCGAACGAGCCGCACCCCCTCCGTATGCCGTTGTTCGCCAGGGGCGTGAAAGAGGGGTCGCGCCGTGACCTGCCGGGCGGTCGCGGGTGCACGACGGCGGAGATCACCCGGCCCGACACGCGCCGGGGGCGTTGACCGCGGCCCGCGCCACGGGCAGGCTCGGGAGTGCGCCCCGCACGACGTCCAGAAGGGTGGCGAGAGCGATGCACCAACCGGACCAGCCGCCGGAGGACACCCCCGCACCGGACGCGGACGAGCGAGAGGCACGCCCCGCGGGCTCGGCCGCGTCGTGGGAGCAGGTGGTCGCGCGGTTCCACGGCGCCGTCGCGGAGGTCGACGACCCGCTCACCTGGGGCCTCGACCTCGACGAGGAGACGCTCACGGGTGCAGGCCACGGCGCGCACGACCCGGCCGAGGAGCGCTTCCTGCGCTCCTACGTGTCGTTCACGGGCGAGACGCTCGACGTCGAGACGCTGCGGGTGCGGGCCGCGCACGACGAGCAGGCCGAGGACATCGCCCGCACCGCGCTCAGCGGGGCGCTCGCCGCGCCCCTGCACTCGGACACCCCCGGCGACGACGACTTCCTCGACTCCTACCAGGAGTACCGCGCCGCGATGCGCGCGATCGTCGAGGAGGTGGACGTCGCGCCCGTCGTGCCCACCACGTTCCGGGTCGACGGCGAGACCCGCCCCTGCCTGTACGTCACCGTGCGGGAGCACGCCGCGGCGTACGTGCCGGTCGGGGACCGGGCGCTCGTCGTCTCGGGCCCGGCGGACCTGCTCGCGCGGGTCGACGTCGTCACCCGCCCCCTGCGCAACATCCTCCAGGACGAGCCCGACCCGCGGTTCTGACCGGCTCCACGCGCCGCGCCGCGGGACTCTCGTCCACGACCTCGGGACGCCCGTCCCGGGCGCGGCGCGGCCCCGCGGCCTAGGGTCGAGTCAGCACCGGCGCCGCCGACGGCGTCGGGACAGCACGCCGACGGCGCACGCGGTCGGCCGACCGGGCGGAGGTGGCGAGATGCGCGGCGTGATCGTCGGTGTCGACGGGTCGGAGGAGTCGGGCGGCGCGCTCGACTGGGCGCTGCGCGAGGCGGCGGACCGGGCGGTGCCCCTGACGGCGGTGCTCGCGTTCGAGTCGCGGCAGGGGCCGGGCGACGGCCCCGACGCGGCGGCCGAGGAGAAGCGGGCGCTCGCCCAGGAGTGGCTCGACGCCGCGCGCGCCCGCACGGGGATCGGCCCGGACGCGGTGACCGCGACGGCCGTCGCCGAGCGCGGCAGCCCCGCGGCCGTCCTGCTCGCCCTCGCCCAGCCACGCGTCGCGCAGGCCGCCCAGGACGACGTGCGGCCCGACGCCGCCGACGGCGACGACGCCGACCTGCTCGTCCTCGGCCGCTGCGGCCGGGGCCGCCTCGGTCGGATGGTCCTCGGGTCGGTGCCGACCGCCGTCGTGCAGCACGCGACCGTCCCCGTGACCGTGGTGCGCGGGACGCCCGACGTGCGCCACGACCACGCGCGGCCCGTCGTCGTCGGGGTCGACGGGTCGTCGACGTCGGTCCAGGCGCTGCGGCACGGCGCCGACGTCGCGCGGCGCACGGGCGCGACGCTCGAGGCCCTGTTCTGCTGGCAGATCGTCTCGCTCGCGCCCCTGCCCGACTCGTGGGGATGGACGCCGCCCATCGACGACTACGAGAAGTTCGCCGCCCAGAAGCTCGACGCCGCGCTCGAGGCGGCGGGGGTCGACCTGCCCGACGACCGCCTCGTGCGCAGCGTGCAGCACGTGCACGCCGCGAAGGGGGTCATCGAGGCGTCGTCGCGCGCGGAGCGGCTCGTGCTCGGCAACCGCGGCGTCGGCGGGTTCGACCGGCTGCTCCTGGGCTCGGTGAGCCGGCACGCGGTCGAGTACGCGCACTGCCCGGTCACGGTCGTGCGACCCGCGGACGCGACGCACCCGTCGGGCGCGCACGACGACTGAGGTCACCCGCGCCGAGCGGCCGTCCCCCGGAACGCGAACACGAGGACGCGCACGGCGAGCACGGTGCCCACGAACCCGAGCGCTGCACCGAGCACGGCGAAGAGGCGCAGGCCCTCGACGAGCTCGGGGCCGGAGTCCGCGGAGACCAGCACGACCGCCGCGACGACGGCCGCGGCAGCGATGACGGTGGACACGACCTGCTGCACGAGGCCGGTGAGGAACGCGCGGTCCTCGGGGTGCGCGAACGAGCGGACGTTGACGGTGAGCCGCCCGGCCTCGACGTCGCTCGTGATCTTCGCGAGCCGGCGCGGGAGCCGTTCCAGCTCGGGCGCGAGGCCGAGGAACAGGCTCGTCGCCCGCTCGCGCAGGCCCTCCGGCGTCACGACGCGCCGCACGAGCGGCTGCGCGGTCGCGCGGGCCCCGGCGACGAGGTCGAACCCGGGGTCGAGCAGGCGCAGCGTGCCCTCCAGCGACGTGAACGTGCGGAACGCGGCGGCGACCTGCGACGGGACGGCGAGGCCCGCGTCGGTGACGAGCCGGAACAGCGCGGTGAACATCGCGCCGCTCGCGCCGGCGCCGCGGAACCGCACGATCACCTGCCCGACGGCGCGCTCCAGGCGGCGCACGTCGAGGTCGACCGGGGCGTCGAGCAGCTCCAGGAGGGCGTCGGTCGCGGCGACGGCGTCGTCGGCGTCGACCGCGAGCAGCACCGCCGCGAGCGCGAGCCGGTCGGGCTCGCCGAGCCGGCCGACGGAGCCCATGTCGAGCAGGCCGAGACGGCCGTCGGCGGTGACGAGCACGTTCCCGGGGTGGAGGTCGGCGTGGAAGGTGCCCGCGACCAGCACCTGCTCGAGCGTCGCGGTGAGGAGGCGGGAGGCGAGGTCGGCGCGCACGGCGTCGTCGAGGCCCGCGAGCACGCCCGCGGCGCGGCCGAGGGGAACGCCGTCGAGCCGTTCCATGACGAGCAACGTCGTGCCGGAGAGCTCGGGGTAGACGTCGGGGACCCGGACGCGCGGCCCTGCGCCCGGGTCGGCGGCGTCGTCGGGGCGCCGGTCCCCCGCCGCTCCCCGCGCGAGCGCGGCGCGCAGCGCGAGCGTGTTCTCCAGCTCGACCGTGTAGTCGAACTCCTCGCGCAGCGACGCGGCGAAGCCGTCGGCGAGGTCGACGACGCCGAGCGAGCGGCCCCACGCGGTGTCGCGCTCGATGCGGCGCGCGAGCCGCCCGAGGATCGCGAGATCCGTCTCGACCTGGGCACGGGCGCCCGGGCGCTGCACCTTGACCACGACGTCGCGCCCGTCGAGCAGGCGGGCCGCGTGGACCTGGCCCACGGACGCCGAGGCGAGGGGCTCCGGCGAGAAGTCGGCGAACGCCTCGTCGACCGGGCGCCCGAGCGCGCCCGCGACGGCCGCCTCCACGTGCGACCACGGCGCGGGCGGGACCTCGCTCTGGAGCGTGGCGAGCGCGTCCGCGAACGCGGCGGGGAGCAGGTCGCGGCGCGTGGACAGCACCTGGCCGAACTTCACGAAGGTCACGCCGGCGTCGCTGAGGGCGTCGCGCAGCGCGGCGGCCTGGCGCCGCTGGTCGGTGCGCGACAGGCGCGACCCGTCCGGCTGCCGCGCCCCGCGCGTGAGCGCCCCGCCGAGGCCGTGCCGGACGCCGATCCCCAGGATCTGGGCGTACCGCCGCGTCTCGCGGCGGCCCTGGCGCAGCCCGCGGAGCGCGCGCCACGGCCCAGGGACGGAGCCCGTCGGGACGAGGAGCTCGAGCACGAGGAGCACGCACAGCCCGAGCACGAACGCCCACGCGAACGCGAGCACGACCGCGACGAGCGCGACGCCCGGCGCGACGGTGAGCGTCCCGTCCGGGCGCGACCAGCCGGCGTCGAGCAGGCCGCCCGTGAGCACCCAGGACGCGACCGACAGCATCGCGAGGGCCACGACCGCCGAGCGGATCCAGCCGACCGGCGCGCCCATGACGCGCCGCGCCGTCGCGGCGAGGAGCAGCAGCATGCCGACGGTGAAGACGAGGCCGAACAGACCGACGAGGAGACCGGAGACCACCTGCATGGCGGCCACTCTTCCGGACCGCACGGCAGACCACCAGCACGCGCCACCGGCGCGCCCCGCCCGCCCGAGCCGGTCGCGGCGACCAGCGCCGCACGGCTGCGGCGCGGGCGGCAGCGACGTCCGCGGCGCGGCATGATGGAGCTCCCCGACAGGCCGGAGCCCCGATGACGAACGTCGACCTCCTCACGGAAGCCCACCTCACGACCGCCCGCACCGCGCCGAACGGTCGCAGCGCCGAGGTCGTGCTGCACGACGGCCCGCTGCGCCAGACGATCCTCGCGCTGCGCGCGGGCGTCGAGCTCGGGGAGCACAACTCCCCGCCCGCGGCGTCGATCCAGGTGCTGCGCGGGCGGGTCCGGGTCACGGCGCTCGGCGAGGGCGACGTGGAGCTGGGCGAAGGCGAGCTGCGCGTGCTCACGCACGAGCGGCACGCGGTGAGCGCGGTCGAGGACGCGGCGTTCCTCCTGACGACCGTGACGAGCGTCCCGGGCAGCTGAGCGCCTGCTCCTGCGAACCGCCCGCACGGCTGCCAGGGTGGTGCGGATGAGAGCCTCGACAACGACGACCGTCCTCGCCGCGAGCGCCCTGGTCCTCGCGGCCTGCACCGCGACCCCCGGCGACGCTCCGGGCACCCCGGAACCGTCGGCCCCGGCCCCCTCGACCTCTGCCGCGACCCCGGCACCCGGCGATCCCGCCGCGGCGCTCCCGACGGACGCGCCCGCCGACGTCCTCCTCCCCGCGGGGGCGTGGGGCGGCGAGGGAGGACGCGAGGAGGCGGAGGGGGTCGCGGACTGGCACCTCCCGGAGGCGTGCGCGGACGGCGGCCCCGCGGACGCCACGGCGATGCGCACCGCGACCGAGGGCGACGGCGCGGCCGAGGGCACCGTGGGGGTCCACCAGGTCGCGGTGTTCGCCGACGCCGACGCCGCGACCGCGGAGGCCGCGCGGCTCGCGGACCTGCTCGCCGCGTGCGCGGCGCAGGGCGGCGCGGAGGGCTCGACGTACACGACCGAGCCGCTCGACGTCGGCGCCCAGGGCAGCGGCCTGGCCACCGACTACTACGGGTCGGGCGGGAGCGGGGACCTGGAGACGGCGCTCGGCACCTACCTGGCGACCACGCGGCGCGGTGCCGCGGTCACCCTCGTCGCGCTCGACGGCGGGGAGAGCACCGTGGGCGCGGCCCGCGAGACGGTCGCGGAGCAGGCCGGTGCCGCGTGGGAGCTGCTGTGCCGCTACGAGCAGGCGGGCTGCTGACGGACGGCCCTCCCGCCCGGGAGACTCACTCCCGGGACGTCGCGCCCCGGGTCGCCGTGGCGGGCGCTCAGACCCGGACGGCCCAGGCGGCGAGGGCCAGCGCCGTGACGTCCTCCGCGACGGCGCCGGGCCAGTCGGGCCGCTCGCCGACGGCGAGGCGTCGCCACGCCGCACCGCCCCACGTCCCGACGGCCCCGCCCGCGGCTCCCACGACGGCGGCGAGGACCAGCCCGACCGGACCGGTCCGGTGCCGGGCGACGAGCACCCCGCCCACGGCGCCGCTCGCGACGCGGACGACGGGGCCGGGCGGCGCGAGCCGGCTCGGCGTCTGCGGCAGCTTGTCGCCGACCAGCTCGCCGACGACGCCCAGGAGCGCCCCACCGCGCGCGAGCGGCCCGGGTCCGTGACCCGACCGGCCCGACCCGCCGGGCCGCACGAGGCCGGCCAGCACCGGCGCCGCGACCCCGAGGCTGCTGCGCGAGCCCGCGGCGACGCCGAGCGCGAGGGCCCGGGCGAGCACCGCCGTCGTGGCGCGCGGCGCGGCTGCGTCCTGGGACGTCATGGGGTCCTCCTGCGGTGGGGTGGTGGCTCGGTCGACCGGGTCCTCCCGAACGTAGCCGCTCGCGGGGCGGCCCACCCGGCGGCGCGGCGCGCCGCTCGCCGGGTCCCGCGCCCGGGCCCACCCTGAGCGACGTCGCGGGCGGCGAGCAGGCGCTGCGCCTCGCGCTCGAACGGGCGACGACGCACCCCGGCGCGTGGTGGTCCGGTGCCCGGTCGTGCTGCGGGAGCCCACCCCGTGCTCCTCACGCCGCCCCTCGCGGACGGGTCGAGCAAGAACGGTTGACGGATCGGCCCCACGGGGGCATGATCGAGAGGAGGGATACCCCCTAGGGGTATCAGCGGCCGAGAGGAGACACGGTGGACCACCGCACGGAGCACGGCCCCGGGCGTCGGACCGGCGCGGACGGCGAGCACGGGCACCACGAGGCGCACACGCACACCGAGGCGCACGGGCACCCCGGCGCGGCGGCGACCGCCGCCGTCGACCACGCGACGCACGACCCGGCCGCGCACCGCGGCCACGACACAGGGCACGAGGACCACCACGCGGGTCACGGCACCGCGGGCCACGGCACGTCCGGGCACGAGGGCTACGGCATGGCCAGGCACGAGGGCGGCACGGCCGGGCACGAGGGCCACGGCACGGCCGGGCATGAGGGTCACGACATGGCGGGTCACGGGGGTCGCGGGGGGCACGGCGACCACGTCGGGCAGTTCCGCCGGCTGTTCTGGATCATGCTCGTCCTCGCGGTCCCCACGGTCGCGCTGAACGCCATGTTCGCGATGCTCCTGGGCTACGACCTGCCCGACGCCGCGTGGGTGCCCTGGGTGTCCCCCGTCCTCGGCACGGTGATCTACGCCTGGGGCGGGCGCCCGTTCCTCACCGGTGCGGTGAGCGAGCTGCGGAGCCGCAAGCCCGGGATGATGACGCTCATCTCGCTCGCCATCACGGTCGCGTTCGTGTCCTCGCTGGGAGCGAGCCTGGGCCTGCTCGCGCACGAGCTCGACGTCTGGTGGGAGCTCGCGCTCCTCGTCGTCATCATGCTGCTCGGCCACTGGCTCGAGATGCGCTCGCTCGCGCAGACGGCGTCCGCGCTCGACTCGCTCGCCGCGCTGCTCCCGGACGAGGCGGAGCGGGTCGCCGAGGACGGGACCGTGACGACCGTCGCGCCGACGGACCTGCGCGTGGGCGACCTGGTCGTCGTCCGGCCGGGAGGGCGCGTGCCCGCGGACGGCGAGGTCGCGTCCGGGTCCGCGGACGTCGACGAGTCGATGATCACCGGCGAGTCGCGCCCCGTGCGCCGCACCGTCGGGGACGCCGTCGTCGCGGGGACCGTCGCGACGGACGACGCGCTGCGCGTGCGGATCACGGCCGTCGGCGAGGACACGGCGCTCGCGGGCATCCAGCGGCTCGTCGCGGACGCGCAGGCGTCGTCGACGAAGACCCAGCGCCTCGCGGACCGCGCCGCCGGGTGGCTGTTCTGGTACGCGCTCGGGGCCGCTGCCCTGACGATCGGCCTGTGGCTCGTCTTCGGCACGCCCGAGCAGGCGCTGATCCGGGCGATCACCGTCCTCGTCATCGCGTGCCCCCACGCGCTGGGCCTCGCGATCCCGCTCGTCGTCTCGCTCTCGACGGAGCGCGCCGCGAAGGCGGGCGTCCTCGTCAAGGACCGCCTGGCGCTCGAGCGCATGCGCACCGTGGACACGGTCCTGTTCGACAAGACCGGGACGCTCACCGCGGGCGAGCCGGTCGTCGTGCACCTCGCGACCGCGGGCGGCACGTCCGAGGCCGCGCTGCTCGCCCTCGCCGCGGCGGCCGAGGCGGACAGCCAGCACCCGCTCGCCCGCGCGATCGTGCGGGCGGCCGAGGAGCGGGGCGACGACGTCCCCCGCGCCACCGACTTCCGGTCGCTCACGGCCGTCGGCGTCGAGGCGACCGTCCCGACCCCCGACGGCGCGCGCCGCGTCGCGGTCGGCGGGCCGGCACTCCTGCGCGAGCGTGGGCTCGACCCCCTGCCCGACGCCGCGGCGTGGGCCGAGGACGGGTCGACCGTCCTGCACGTGGTCGTCGCGAGCGACGACGGCACCGGCACCGCGTCGGACGCGCGGTCCGGCGAGGTCGTGGGCGCGTTCGCCCTGGCGGACGCGATCCGTCCCGAGTCGCGCGAGGCCGTCGACGCGCTGCACCGGCGCGGCATCCGGGTCGTCATGATCACCGGCGACGCGGAGCCCGTCGCCCGCGCGGTCGGGCGCGAGCTCGGCATCGACCAGGTCTTCGCGGGCGTCCGCCCCGAGGACAAGGACGCGAAGGTCGCCGAGCTGCAGCACGGCGGGCGCGTCGTGGCGATGGTCGGCGACGGCGTCAACGACGCCCCGGCGCTCGCGCAGGCGGACGTCGGCATCGCGATCGGTGCGGGCACCGACGTCGCGATCGCGTCCGCCGGGGTGATCCTCGCGAGCTCGGACCCCCGGGCGGTGCTGTCGATCATCGAGCTGTCGCACGCGTCGTACCGCAAGATGCAGCAGAACCTGTGGTGGGCCGCGGGCTACAACATCGCGGCCGTGCCCCTCGCCGCGGGCGTGCTCGCGCCCGTCGGGTTCGTCATGCCGATGGCGGTGGGCGCGATCCTCATGTCCGCGTCGACGGTCATCGTCGCGCTCAACGCGCAGCTGCTGCGCCGCACCGACCTCGACCCGGCCCGGCTCGCGTCGCGGTGACCGGGGCCGCGAGGCCCCCTCGACCACGAGGTTGCTGTCGTCCTGCCCCGCGGGGCGACAGCAACCTCGTGGTCGGCCGCGCGGAAGGTCGTGCTCGACCGTGAGGGACCCCGTGCGCGCTGCGAGACTGGGCCGGTGACCACGCCGCAGCCCGACGACCGGCCCGTCGCCGGCGTCCTCCTCACGCCCGGCGCCGGCGCGAGCCGCGACCACCGCGCGCTCGTCGCGATCGACGAGGCGCTGGCCGCCCTCGACCCGCCCGTCCCCGTGCGTCGCGTCGACTTCCCCTACCGGATCGCCGGCAAGCGGATGCCCGACCGGCCGCCCGTCGCGATCGCGCACGTCCGCGCCGAGGCGGAGGCGTTCGCCGCCGAGCTCGGCACCACGACGGACCACCTCCTGCTCGGTGGCCGCTCGTACGGCGGACGCATGTGCTCGATGGCCGTCGCCGAGGGGCTCCCCGCCGCCGGGCTGGCCCTCGTCAGCTACCCGCTGCACCCGCCGGGCAAGCCCGAGCGCCTGCGGACCGAGCACTTCCCGGACCTCCACGTGCCGGTCCTCCTCGTCTCCGGGCGCACCGACCCGTTCGCGACGCCGGACGAGCTCGCCGAGCACACCGCCGCGATCCCCGGGCCCGTCACGCGCGTCGAGCTGCCCGGCGCCCACGACCTCAAGGGGCAGGACGCGGCCGTGTGCGAGGCCGTCGTCCGGTGGCTCGCGACGCTCGAGGCCTGACCCGCCGCAGGGCGCCGCCCCGACGTTCCGACCCGCCCGCACGACTGCGTACGATGTGCCGCGGACCGCTCCCGAACGACCCGGAGGTGTTGATGCGCGCCGCTGGCCGCCTGCTCGCCCTCGCACCGCTGGCGCTGCTCGTGGTGGCCGTCGCCGCCGCACCCGCGACCGCCGTCGGCCGGGACGGCGAGAGCGGGCTCGAGGTGAGCGTCGACGGCGTCTCGTTCGACCCGGAGCGGCTCTGGTCCGAGTGGGGCGCCGTCTCCTACGCCGTGAGCGCGCCGGACGGGAGCCGCGAGCGGTACTACTCCGACTCCTACGGCCCGCGCGACTCCGCGGACGGGTTCCTGGCCTTCTCGGTGCCGTCGCGCACGTTCCCCGACGGCTACTGCGTCACGTGGGCCCAGGTGTCCGGCCTGCGGGCACAGCACGCGCGGTGGAACGGGGACGACCCCGTCTGCACGACGGCGCAGGCCGAGCCCTCCCCCACGACGGCGCCCCCGGCGCCGACCCCCGACGCCCCCGCAACCTCGGCCCCGACGGCCGAGGCGCCGCCGGCCGCGGCGGTCGTGGAGGCGCCCGTCGAGACGCCGGACGCGCCGGAGCCCGACGTCACGGAGGAGCCGACCGTCGAGCCGACGGAGGAACCGACCACGGCCGCCCCCGTCGAGCCGACGCCGACCGCCGCGCCCACGACCGCGGGCCCCGAGCCGGCGCGCGTCCCGCTCGCGTCCGTCGACCGCACGGCGCCGCCCCCGCCCGCGGGCGAGACCTTCCCGACCTTCGCCGCGGTAGGCATCGGCGGGCTCGTCGCCGCCGCGGCCGGCGGCGTGATCCTGCTCGTGCGCCGCGTGGGTTGAGGCCTCAGCGGCGGGCGGTGCCCGCCGTCGTCCAGCCGGACCGGCGCTCCCCGCTGGCCCGCGAGCACCGGGAGCGCGCGGCGCTGCTCAGCCGCTCAGGCCGCTGTCCTGTGGTCCCGGGTCTCGCGGCTGCGCACGGACCTCGGCGTGCGGACCGGCCTGGCGAAGAGCCCGAGGAGCCCGAGCACGGCGACGATCCCTCCGGCGGCCGCCGTCGCGGCCGCACAACCCAGGAGAAGGGTCACGTGCACGCGCGGCACGCCGTCTTCCGCCAGCGGGTTGTCGGAGATGACGCCCACGGTGTAGCCGGTGACGACGCCGGCGACCACCAGCACGAGGCCGAGGCCCATCAGGGTGACTGCGACGCTGCGGGACATCTCGCTCCTCGGGGTCGGGTCGTGCGGCCGACGTGCATCGTGCGGCCCGTGCGCCGTCCGGCCGCCACGAGTCGGTGCTCGAGTGTCGCACCGCTCCGCGCCGCCCCCTGAGCACGACGAAGGCCCGGAACCGTGGGTTCCGGGCCTTCGTCACCGAGCCGCCTAAGGGAATCGAACCCTTGACCTATTCATTACGAGTGAATCGCTCTGCCGACTGAGCTAAGGCGGCGTGCTACGTCCCGGTCCGCTCGGCGAACCGGTGGCAACGAGCGCCTACTGTACCCAACGACCGGGCCAGATTCCAAAGCGGGCCCGAGGGTCGCCGTCGGGCGCCCTCCGCGTCAGCAGCGGAGCCCGTCCTCGGGGACGGTCCCGTCCACGAGGTAGGCGTCCACGGCGTCGCTCAGGCAGTCGTTCGCGCGCCCGTACGCGGTGTGCCCCTCGCCCTCCCAGGTGACCAGGACGGCGGAGTCGAGCGTGTCGGCGAGGCCCTCGGCCCACACGTACGGGGTGGCCGGGTCGTTGGTCGTGCCGATGACGAGGATCGGCGCGGCGCCCTCCGCGGCGAGGTCGAACTCCTGGTCGACGACGGGGTACGCCCAGCCCTCGCACGTGAGCCCGCCGAACGCGAAGAAGTAGCCCATCGTCGGGGCCTCCTCCTCGAGCCGCTCGAGCTGGGCCTGCATCGCGGCCGGGTCGTCGTCCTGGCGCCCGTCGAGACAGTTCACGGCCCGGAACGCCTCGGCCGAGTTCGACGAGTACGTGCCGTCGGCGTTCCGGTCGTTGTAGAAGTCGGCGAGGTAGAGCAGGCCGTTGCCGGTGCCCTCCTCGAACGCCTCGGTGAGCGCCTGCGTGAGCACGGGCCAGCTCTGGTCGTTGTACAGCGTGACGGCGACGCCGTAGAAACCGAGGGTCTGCGTGACGCTGCGACCCGAGTCCGTCGGGAGCGGGTTCGCCTTCGCGGCGTCGAGGAGCGAGCGGATCTGGCGCATCCCCGCGTCCGTGTCGCCCTTCAGCGGGCACCCGGCGCCGGCCTGGCAGTCCTCGACGTACGCGCGCAGGGCGTTCTCGAAGCCGACGGCCTGCTGCTCGGAGATCTCGTCCGGGTCGAGCGAGGTGTCGATCGCCCCGTCGAGCACCATGCGGCCGACCTTGTCCGGGAAAAGCCCGGCGTACGTGGCCCCGAGCTGCGTGCCGTAGGAGTAGCCGAGGTACGCGAGCTTCTCGTCACCGAGGACGGCGCGCAGCATGTCCATGTCGCGGGCCGCGCTCTGGGTGTCGACCTGCCCGAGGAGCTCGCCCGTGTTGTCGGCGCACGCGTCGGCCCAGGCGCGGCGGTCCGCCGCGAGCGCCTCGAGCCCCGCCTCGTCCGTGTCGAAGTCGCGCGACAGGGACTCGTCCTTCGCGGCGTCGTCGAGGCACACGACGGGCGAGGACTGCCCGACGCCGCGGGGGTCGAAGCCCACGAGGTCGTAGGCCGCGGTGACGCTCTCGCCGACGGTCGGCGCGAGCGACGCGACGAAGTCGACGCCCGACGCGCCAGGCCCGCCGGGGTTGGTGAGGAGCGAGCCGATGCGCTCGCCGGTCGCGGGCTGGCGCTTGACCGCGAGCTCGATCTCGCCCGCCGCCGGGTCCTGCCACGAGAGGGGGGCGCGCGCCGTCGTGCACTCCCAGCCGGCTCCGCAGTCCTCCCACGCGAGGGTCTGCCCGTAGAACTCCTCGAAGCCCTCCGGCCCCGTCTCGCCCGTGCCGGTCGACGACGCGGTCGGGACGTCCTCGACCGGGGTCTGCTGCTTCGGGGGCGCCGAGCACGCGCCCGCGACGAGAGCCAGCACGAGGGTCGCGGCGCAGGCCAGGGCGCGGCGAGCGGGGCGGGAGGAGGGGGACGTCGTCACCCGGACACGGTAGCCGCTCGCCCGTCGCGCGGGAGACGGCCCACCGGCGGCGGCCCGTCCTTTCACGCGCTCTTCACCGCGGGGGTCGTCACCCCGCGGTCCAGGCGAACTCGCCGGCCGCGCCCTCGGCCGGCGGCGGCACGACGACGGTCCCGCGGTCCCCGAGCACGACGCTCACGTCGGCGCTGGTGTCCACGCCGTCGGGCACCGCGACGACGGACGTCGCGGGGACGTAGTCCATGGTGCACGCGGTGTCGGCGGGGATGTCGACGAACGACACGACGACGTCGCTCCCCTCGACCGCGGCGCCGTCCTCGGCGAGCAGCGGGCACGTGCTGGACCCGAACGTCACGACGAGCAGGAGGCCCGGCTCGGCGCTCCACGCGGCGCCGGTGCCGCCCTCGGTCGGCGCGTCCGCGCCGGGGGGCAGGCCCTTGCCGTGCGCGCCCGCGACGACGTCCATCGTCGCGGCGTCGGGCAGGCCCTGCTGCTCGTCGGTGGCGTCGTCGGTCGGCTCCGTGGAGGGGTCCGTCGAGGGGTCGCCGTCGGGCTCCGTGGTCTCCTCGGTGGCGCTCGTGCCGTCACCGCCCCCGTCGGTGTCGGACGCGCACGCCCCGAGCAGGGCGACCGTGGCCGTGAGCGCGAGCGCCGCGGTGAGGCGCGCGGTGCGGGCGGCGGGACGACGGGCGGGAACCATGGGGACTCCTCGGTCGGCGACGGGTGCGCGACCATCGTGGTCCGCGCCGGGACCTCGCGCGCGCCGAACCGCCGACGCGCCGCGGGATCGTGACCCGACGGTGACCCGGGGTGGGAGCATCCCCGCATGGACGCAGCGCACCCGACCCGCGGCACCGAGCGGCCCCCGCTGCCCTGGGGCCTGCGCACCGACCTCCTGCGGCACGGCGACGGCGGCGACTCGAGCCGGGTCGGCTACGTGGAGCTGTTCTTCGACCTGGTGTTCGTGTTCGCGGTCACCCAGCTCTCGCACGGGCTCATCGCGCACCCCGGCGTCGAGGCGCTCGGGCACACGCTCCTGCTCGGCGTCGCCGTCTGGTGGGTGTGGGTCGACACGATGTGGGTGACGAACTGGCTCGACCCCGAGCGCCTGCCGGTGCGAGGGCTGCTCGTGGTGCTCATGCTGCTGGGCCTCGTCCTCGCGAGCGCGATCCCGGAGGCGTTCGGCGACAAGGGCCTGCTGTTCGCCGTCATGCTCGTCGCGATGCAGGTGGGGCGCAGCCTCTTCACGATGGTCGCGATGGGCCGCGTCTGGCCCGAGAACGCGGTGAACTTCGTCCGCATCACGACGTGGCTCGCGGCGTCGGGCGCGCTGTGGGTCGCGGGCGGCCTCGTCGAGGAGCACCGCCTGCTGCTGTGGGCGGTCGCGGCCGCGATCGACGTCGCCGGGCCGCGCGCGATGTTCTGGCTCCCGGGGCTCGGGGCGTCGCGCGCGAGCACGTGGGTGGTCCGCGGGGAGCACATGGCCGAACGGGTCAGCCTGTTCGTCATCATCTGCCTGGGCGAGTCGATCATCGTCACGGGCGCCGCGTTCGCCGAGCTCCCCCTCGACCTCACGACCGTCTCCGCGTTCTGCTCCGCGTTCGCGAGCACCGTGCTCATGTGGCTGCTGTTCTTCGACCGGTCCGAGCGGCGTGCCACCGAGTACTTCACGTCGCGCGCCGAGCGCGGGATGGTCGCCCAGACGGCGTACACGTACGTCCCGTTCGTCATCGTCGCCGGGATCGTGCTCACCGCCGTCGCCGACGAGCTCGTGCTCCTGCACCCGCTCGGGCACGACGGCGGTCACGCCGACGCCTGGACCGCCGGCCTCGTGTGCGGGGCGGCGGCGACGTACCTCGTGGGGAACGCGCTGTTCCGGCGCGCGACGGGCGGGCGCTGGTCGCTCCCGCACGTGCTGGGCGCCGTCGCGGTCGGCGTGCTCTTCGCCGTCCACGCGTGGCTCTCGCCGCTCGCGCTCAACTGGGTGACGGACGGCGTCCTGCTGGCGGTCATCGTGGGCGACGTCGTCCGCGCGCGGCGGGCCCCGATCCCACCGTCGGGCGCGCCGTCGGACGGGCCGTCGGACGGGCCGGGCGCGCCCGCGGGGCCTCCGCCCGGGACACCGGCCGGGACGTCGTGAGCCGCGGAACCGCGCGCCTCGCCGGGCGCGATCGTCGCGACGTCGCTACGTTCGCCCTGATGGCGCGGGGCAGCAGGCCGTCGCGTCGCGGGACCCGTCGAGAAAGGGCGTGACCGTGGACTTCTGGGACTTCTTCTGGCTCCTCGTGTGGAGCTTCTTCTTCATCGCGTACCTCATCGTGCTCTTCCAGATCATCGCGGACCTGTTCCGTGACCGGGAGCTCTCCGGGTGGTGGAAGGCAGTCTGGATCATCTTCCTCATCTTCCTGCCCGTGCTGACGTCGCTCGTCTACCTCATCGCGCGGGGGCGCGGCATGGCGGAGCGACAGGCCGCGGCCGTCGTCCAGGCGAAGCACGACACGGACGCCTACATCCGCCAGGTCGCGACGACGTCGCCGGCCGAGCAGATCTCCCACGCCAAGTCGCTCCTCGACTCGGGCGCCATCACCCCCGAGGAGTTTGCACAGCTCAAGGCGAAGGCGCTCGCCTGACCGTCCCCTCCCTCCCCCGGGCCGGGCGTACCCGCGTGCGGGTGCGCCCGGCCCGTCCCACGATCGAGACATGACCCGCTTCGGCTACACCCTCATGACCGAGCAGTCCGGCCCTCGTGCGCTCGTGGAGCACGCGGTCGACGCGGAGCGCGTCGGCTTCGACTTCGAGGTGATGAGCGACCACTACTTCCCCTGGCTCGACGCCCAGGGCCACGCCCCGTACGCGTGGTCCGTGCTCGGGGCGGTCGCCCAGGCGACCGAGCGCGTCGGCCTCATGACGTACGTGACCTGCCCCCTCCTGCGCTACCACCCCGCGGTCGTGGCGCAGAAGGCCGCGACCGTGGCGCTCCTGTCCGACGACCGCTTCACCCTCGGGCTCGGCGCCGGCGAGAACCTCAACGAGCACGTGGCGGGCGAGCGCTGGCCCGCCGTCGGCGAGCGGCACGACATGCTCGAGGAGGCGGTGGAGATCATCCGCTCGCTGCTCGACGGCGAGCGCCTCACGTTCGACGGCGTCCACTACCGCGTCGACTCCGCCAAGCTCTGGGACCTGCCCGACGAGACGGTCGAGATCGGCGTGGCGGTCTCCGGCCCGCAGTCGATCGAGCGGTTCGCCCCGCTGGCCGACCACCTCGTCACGACCGAGCCCGAGGCCGGCGTCGTGCAGCGGTGGTCCTCGGTCCGCGAGCGCGCCGAGCTCGCGCCGTCGCGCGTCGTCGGGCAGATGCCGATCTGCTGGGACCCGGACGAGGAGACCGCCGTGGCGCGCGCGCACGAGCAGTTCCGGTGGTTCGGCGGCGGCTGGCGCGTCAACGCGGACCTGCCGACGACCGAGGCGTTCGAGGCGGCGACGGCGTTCGTGCGGCCCGAGGACGTGGCCGCGTCCATCCCGTGCGGTCCCGACCTGGACGCGGTCGTCGAGGCGGCGTCCGCGTGGTGGGAGGCGGGGTTCACCGACCTCGCGCTCGTCCAGGTGGGCGAGGTCGGGCAGCGCGAGTTCCTCGAGACCGCGGCCGGGCCGCTCCTGGAGAAGCTCCGCGCGGCGGCACCGTCGAGCTAGCGGCCGTCAGCCCTGGGGCCGCAGCGCGACGACCATCGCCTCCACGGCGAGCAGCGGCGCGACGTTGCCCTCGAGCCGCTCGCGCGCGACGCCGATCGCGTCCATGCGCCGCACCGTCTGCTCGGGCGTCGAGTCCTGCGCGAGCGCGCTCACCGTCTCGGCGAGCTCGGTGTTGACGAGCTCGACCTGCGCCCCGAGCTGGACCACGAGCACGTCGCGGTACAGCGAGAGCAGGTCGACCATCGCGCGGTCGAGCACGTCGCGCTGGTGGCGCGTCGCGCGCCGCTTCTGGTCGGCCTCGAGGTCGCGGAGCTGGGAGCGCAGCCGCGGCGGGAGCGTCTCGCCGTCCGCGACGCCGAGCGCACGCAGGAGCTCGGCCTTCTCCGCGGCGTCGCGCTCCTCCGTCGCCGCCTTCGCCTCGGCCTGCGCGAGGTCCACGAGCTCTCCCGCCGCGAGCACGGCGTCGCCCACCCCGCGGACCCGCCGGGCGAGCGACAGCACGGACGTGCGGCGCTCGCGCGCCCCCGCGTCCCGCGCGAGGCGCCGGGCGAGGCCGATGTGGCTCTGGGCCGCGCGCGCCGCGACGAGGGCGACGTGCTCGTCGACGCCGTCGCGCTGCACGAGCAGGCCCGCGACGGCCTCGACCGGCGGCACCCGCAGCACGACCCCGCGGCACCGCGAGCGGATCGTCACGAGCACGTCCTGCGGGCTCGGGGCGCAGAGGATCCACACCGTGTGCGGAGCGGGCTCCTCGATCGCCTTGAGGAGGACGTTCGTGGTGCGCTCCGCCATGCGGTCGGCGTCCTCGACGACGATGACCCGACGCCGGCCCTGCGACGGGCTGCGGCTCGCGACCGTCACCAGGTCGCGCACGTCGTCGATCTTGATGGTCACGAGCTCGGTCGCGACGAGCGTCACGTCCGGGTGCGTCCCGGCGAGCGTCGTGCGGCACGCCTGGCAGCGCCCGCAGCCGCCCTGCTCGCACTGGAGCGCGGCCGCAAACGCGCGCGCGGCGTTCGAGCGGCCGGACCCGGGCGGGCCGGTGAGCAGCCACGCGTGGGTCATCGCGGCGGGGTCGGTGGCCGCGGCGCAGAGCGTAGCGACGGCCTGCTCCTGCCCGACGACGTCATCCCAGACGCTCATGCGCGCGCGTCCCCGGCAGGCCGCGCCGGGGCGCCCGGGAGGAGGTCCGTGCCCGGCGCGTAGCCGATCGCGCTGTCCGTGTCGTCGAAGCCGCCGTCGGGCAGCGCGGCGACCGTGTCCTCGGCCTCCTCGACGACGGGCGTGAGCTCGAGCCGCGCGGCGACGTCGACCCGGATCTGCGCCTGGAGGTCGTCGACCGAGCCCGCGGCGTCGAGGACGACCCAGCGGTCCGGGTCCGACGCCGCGCGCGTGAGGAACGCCTCGCGCGTGCGGCGGTGGAACTCCGCCCCCGCGCGCTCGAGGCGGTCGTGCTGGCGGCGGATGCGACCGGCGGCGACCGCCGGGTCGAGGTCGAGCAGGATCGTCACGTCGGGCAGGAGGTCCTGCACGGCCCAGCGGGAGATGAGCTCGACCTCGTCCGCACCGAGCTCGCGCCCGCCCGCCTGGTAGGCGACCGACGAGTCGAGGTAGCGGTCCGTGACGACGATCGCGCCGCGCTCGAGCGCGGGGCGCACGAGGCTCGCGACGTGGTGCGCGCGGTCCGCGGCGTAGATGAGCGCCTCCGTGCGGGGGTCCATGTCCTGCCCGTGGAGCACCGCGGCGCGCAGCTCCTTGCCGAGCTCCGTGCCGCCCGGCTCGCGCGTCAGCACGACCTCGCGCCCCGTGAGCTCGCCGAGCCACTGCCCGAGCAGGCGCGCCTGCGTCGACTTGCCGACGCCGTCGCCGCCCTCGAAGGAGATGAAGTACCCGGGTGCGCTCACGGCGACCACCCTAGTCGCGACGTCGGACACGGGCCGGTCCCCCGGCCGCCGGTCGTGCGGGACGGCCGCAGGCGCCGGACGCGCGGGATAGCCTCGGGCCATGCCCGATCCCGTGACCGCCCCCGCGACGGACCCCGCGCCCGCTCCTCTGCCCACCCCCGGCGTCGCGTTCGCCGGGCGGACGTTCGACGCCGTGCTGTTCGACATGGACGGCACCCTCATCGACTCGGTCCCGGCGGTGGACCGGAACTGGCGTCGCTGGGCCGCGGAGCACGGGCTGCCCGACGCCGAGGACTTCCAGATCCAGCACGGCACCCCCGCGCGCACGCTCATCGCGACGCTCCTGCCGGCCGACCAGGTCGAGCCCGCGTACGACCGCATCCACGAGCTCGAGCTCGAGGACAACGAGGGCGTGACGATCCTGCCGGGGACGCGCGACGCGCTCGCCGCCCTGCCCCCGGAGCGGCAGGCGATCGTCACGTCGTGCACCCGCCCCCTCGCGGCGGCGCGCATGGCCGCGTCGGGCCTCGTCGCGCCGTCGGTGGTCGTCACCGCGGACGACGTCGCCCACGGCAAGCCCGACCCGGACCCGTTCCTCCTCGGCGCGGAGCGCCTGGGCGTGGACCCGGCGCGGTGCCTCGTCGTCGAGGACGCCCCGGCCGGGGTCGCGTCCGCCCGCGCCGCGGGGTGCGCCGTGCTCGTCGTGACGGGCACGCACACGGCCGACGAGCTGGCGTCCGCGTCCCCTGCACCCGACGCGCTGGCGGCGGGTCTGGCGGCGGTGCGCTTCGCCGCAGGCCCGGACGGCATCCGGATCACGGACGCCTGACCACCCCGCCGACCCTGCGGTCGTCTCCCGTCCTCCTCCCTTGACGGGCCAACCCCCCTGCTCGGCGGGCTGCAGCGGGCTGATCCTCAGTAGACGGACGCTCGCTGGGCGGCCGCGACGACCTTCGACGCGGCGGCGTGGATCTCCGCCAGCTCGTCGAGGGTGAGGCCCGTGGCGGCGACGATCGCGGGCGGGATGCGCTCCGCGTCACGACGCCGCGCCCGTCCCTCGGGCGTGAGCGTCACGCGGACCTGGCGGCCGTCGTCGGGCGAGCGGGACCGGCGCACGTAGCCGAGGCTCTCGAGCCGCTTGAGGAGCGGCGAGAGCGTCCCGGCGTCGAGGTGCAGCCGCGCCGCGAGGTCGCCGACGGTCGACGTCGTGCCCGCCGCGTCGTCCTGCCACAGCGCGAGCAGCACGAGGTACTGCGGGTGGGTGATGCCCAGGGGCTCGAGCAGCGGCCGGTACAGGGCGACCATGCCGCGCGCGCCCGCCGAGAGCGCGAAGCACACCTGCGCCTCGAGCGCGAGCGGGTCCGCGAACAGCGTCGCCGCGCCCGGTGCGGACGCCCCGCCGTTCTCCTCGCTCGTCATGGCGCCATGCTACCGAGGATCGCGCTATTCTTGGTACGCCAATCATTGGTGCACCAACCATCAGCGGACGAGCACCAGCCACCGGCCCCCGGGCCGGCGACGCGACACCAGCGGAGGACACCGTGGCGCGCAAGAACGACAAGCGCACGCTCGGCATGCGCATCACCGAGGGCTTCCTGCCGATCTTCGGCCCGGCACAGCTGGGGCGACAGGAGGCCGACGGCCGCGGCGTGTCCGACGCCGAGCGCGAGCGCGACCAGGAGCTGCGCACCCGCTTCGAGCGGGTCACCGGCCCCGACGGCCGCAGCTACGTCGTCGAGCACACCGACTGACGCGACGCCCGCCCGCGGGCGTCACTCCCCGGGGTAGACGACCCCGACCTGGCGACGCACCTCGTCGAGCGTGCGCATGACCTCGAGCGTCGAGTCCCACGACATGCGCGGGCTCTCCGTCTCGCCCGCGGCGACGCGGCGCGCGACCTCGGCGGCCTGGTACTGCTTGCCCTCGCCGGAGAAGCCGTCGTAGTACCAGGACGCGCCGTCGTGCCGCACGACCCGGAACGACGTCGGCGCGTAGAACGTGCCCTCGACCTCGATGCGGCCCGCCGTGCCCGAGATCACCGCCGTGTTCGCGGTGCGCGACCACAGCGTGGTCGAGAGCGTCGCCTGCGTGTCGCCGTAGCCGAGCACGATGCTCACCTGCCCGTCCACGCCCGTCTCCGTGAGTGCACCGACGGCCGTCACTGTCGACGGCGCGCCCAGCAGGTCGTGCGCGAACGACACCGGGTAGACGCCCAGGTCGAGCAGCGCGCCGCCCGCCAGCTCCGGCGCGTAGAGCCGGTGCTCGGGGTCGAACGGGAACCACTGGCCGTGGTCCGCGCTGAGGTTCACGACGTCACCGATCTCGCCGCGCGCGATCACGCCGCGCAGCGCGGCGACGTGCGGCAGGAACCGCGTCCACATGGCCTCCATGACGAACACGCCCGCCTCGCGCGCGGCGTCGAGCACCTCGACCGCCTCGGCCTCGTTGCGCGTGAACGCCTTCTCGACGAGGACGTGCTTGCCCGCGCGGATCGCGAGCAGGGCGTGCTCGTGGTGGTGCGAGTGCGGCGTCGCGACGTACACGACGTCCACCTGCGGGTCCTCGACGAGCTCGTCGTAGCCGTGGTGCGTCGTCGGGACGCCGTGCGCGGTCGCGAAGCGCTCGGCGCGCACGCGGTCGCGCGAGCCCACCGAGGCGACGCGACCCTGGGTGTGCAGGCGCACCGCCTCCGCGAACGACGACGCGATGCCGCCCGCGCCGAGGATGCCCCAGCGGATCGGGGGCGCGCTGCGCGGGTCGGGGACCGTGCCCGTCACCTCGGCGGACAGGTCGGGGAACGGGTGGACGCCGGAGGCGGCCGGGGTCTCGTCGGGGTGCGCGGCGGGCGGCGGGGCGACGGTGCTCATGCGGCCCACGCTATCGCCCTGCGCGGGCCTCGCCGCCGCTCGTCCACAGGCCGCGCGTCGGGCGCGCGAGCCACCCTCCCCCGCACGGGTGGTGCGCGCCGCCGCGCGGCACGTCACGATGGGGGCATGACGACCCCCGCGCCCCGGACCGGCACGCCGACCGACGCCGGACCCGAGCCGGAGGCACGGGCGAGCGCGCGCGACCTCGTCAAGGTCTACGGCTCCGGCCCGACGGCCGTCCGCGCGCTCGACGGCGTCGACGTCGACTTCGAGCGCGGCCGGCTCACGGCGATCATGGGGCCGTCCGGGTCCGGCAAGTCGACGCTCATGCACTGCCTCGCCGGGCTGGACTCCCCGACCTCCGGCAGCGTGGTGATCGACGGGCAGGAGATCAGCCGGATGTCGCAGCGGCGGCTCACGGCGCTGCGCCGCACGCGCGTCGGGTTCGTCTTCCAGGCGTACAACCTCGTCCCGACGCTCACGGCCGCGGAGAACATCACGCTCCCCCTCGACATCGCGCGCACCCGCGTGGACCGCGACTGGTTCGACGAGGTGACGACCGCCGTCGGGCTCACCGACCGCCTCCACCACCGCCCCTCCGAGCTGTCCGGCGGGCAGCAGCAGCGCGTGGCGTGCGCGCGGGCGCTCGTGTCGCGGCCCTCGATCGTGTTCGCCGACGAGCCGACCGGCAACCTCGACTCGCGCTCCGCGGGCGAGGTGCTCACGTTCCTGCGGCGCTCCGTCGACGAGCTCGACCAGACGGTCGTCATGGTCACGCACGACCCGCGCGCGGCGTCGTACGCGCACCGCGTCGTCTTCCTCGCGGACGGGCGCCTCTCGGGCGAGCTGCACGACCCCACGCAGCAGGACATCCTCGACGCGCTCGCGCTCGCCGCGGACGCCGGCGCATGATCCGCGTCGCGCTGCGGGGCGTGCGCGCGCACGTCGTGCGGTTCGTCCTGTCGGTGCTCGCCGTGACGCTCGGCGTCGCGTTCGTCGTCGGCACGTTCGCGTTCCGCGGCATGCTCTCCTCCACGTTCGACGACATCATCGCGACGACGCTCACGGCCGACGTCTACGTGCGCGGCGCGCAGGAGGTCGAGAGCGACGCGTCCGGGCCCGGTGGCGGCGGCACCGCCGGCGGGGGCGGGTTCGCGGGCGACCGCACGCTCGTCCCGGCCGACCTCACGACGGAGGTCGAGGGGGTCGACGGCGTCGAGCGGGCCGTGGCGGACGTGTCCGGCCCCGTCGTGCTCGTCGCGGCCGACGGCACCGCCGTCGTGACCACGGGCCCGCCGAGCACGGCGTTCTCCGTCGACCCGGAGGACCCGAGCCTCACGCTGCTCGACGGCGCGTGGCCCGGCGCGGGCGAGATCGTCCTGGAGCAGAGCGCGGCCGAGACCGCTGACCTCGCCACGGGCGACGAGACCACGGTCGTGCTCGGCGGGGAGCCGCGCCCCGTGACCGTGTCCGGCGTGTTCGGCATCGAGGCCGCCGCCGCGGGTGCGGTCCTCGTCGGGATCGACGGCGACACGGCGCGCGAGGTCTACGCGCCCGACGGGCTGGTGCCCCAGATCGCGGTCTGGGCGGACGCGAGCGGACCGGTGGACGAGGACGCCCTCGCGGACCGCGTCGCGTCGGTCCTCCCGTCCGGCGCGGAGGCCGTCACGGGCGAGCAGGCGCGCGCCGAGGCGAGCGAGGCGGTCGAGGAGGTGCTCGGGTTCGTCGAGACCTTCCTGCTCGTGTTCGCCGCCATCGCGCTGTTCGTCGGCGCGTTCATCATCGCCAACACGTTCGCGATGTCGGTGCGCGAGCGTCTGCGCGAGCTCGCGCTCCTGCGCGCGCTCGGCGCGTCGCCGGGCCAGGTGTTCGCGTCGGTCCTCGTCCAGGCGCTCGTCGTCGGGCTCGTAGGTGGTGGGCTCGGCGTGCTCGCCGGGGCCGGGCTGGTGCGGGTCATCCGGTGGGGGCTCGCGCTCGCCGGCTTCGAGTTCTCCGGCCGGGTCCCGCTCGGGACCTCGCAGGTCGTGGCCGCCGTCGCGCTCGGGGCGGTCGTCAGCGTCCTCGCGGCCGTGCTGCCCGCGCGGCGGGCCGCCGCGATCCCGCCCGTGCAGGCGATGCGCGACGACGTCGCGCCCGACCGCGGCACCGGGCTGCGGGCGGTGGGCGGGGTGGTCGTCGTCGCGGCGGGCGCCGGTGTGCTGTGGCTCGCCGCGTACCTGGGATCCTCCGTCGTGGACGCGCCGACCGGCTGGGCCTGGGTCGACGACCTGAGCCCCCGCCTGCTCCTCGGCGTCGGGGCCGGGCTCGTGCTCGTGGGCGTGCTCGTCGGGTCGCCGGCCGTCGCGCGCGGCGTGCTCGCGGTCCTCGCGTGGCCGCTCGTCGTCGCGCTGCGCCCGCTCGGCCGCCTCGCGCGCGGCAACGTCACGCGCAACCCCCGCCGCACCGCGAGCACCGCGGGAGCCCTGCTCATCGGCATGGCGCTCGTGTCGGTCACGGGCGTCATCGCCGCCTCGACCCAGGCGTCGGTGCGGAGCATCGTCGAGAACGAGGTGCGGGCCGACCTGGTGGTCGACTCCGCGACGCTCGTCGTGCCCGAGGGCGCGGTCGAGGCCGTGACCGCGACGCCGGGCGCCGCCGTCGTGGACACGGTGCGGCTCGGGTCGGCGTCGGTCGCCACGGTCGGCGGCGGCTCCGGCACGGACGGCAGCACGGCCGACGGCGCGCGCGGGACCGACGTCGCGGGCGTGCCCGCCGGGTTCTTCGACACCGCGCTCGAACCCGTGACGCTCGCCGGGGACCCGACGGCCACGCTCGAGGACGGGGACGTCGTCGTGCACCGGCGCACCGCGCGCGAGCGCGGCTGGGAGGTGGGCGACACGCTGCGGCTCGGCGAGGGCGACTCCGCCGTCGAGGCGCGCGTGGGCGCGGTGATCGACAGCCAGCTCGTGGGGACCGGCGTCCTGGTGCGCGACGACGTGTTCGACGCCGTCGTGCCGGCCGCCCAGGCGAGCGTGCGGATCGTCTACGTGTCGGCGGCCGACGGCGCGAGCCCCGCCGACGTCGAGGAGCTGCGCACCGCCCTGACGTCGGCGGTCGAGCCGTTCCTCGTCGTCACGGTGCTCGACCGGGAGCAGACCGCGTCCGCGTTCGCCGACCAGGTGAACCAGGTGCTCGTCATCCTCTACGCCCTGCTCGCGCTGTCGATCGTCATCGCGCTGCTCGGCATCGTCAACACGCTCGCGCTGTCGATCATCGAGCGCACGCGCGAGATCGGGCTGCTGCGCGCCGTCGGGCTGGGACGCCTCCAGCTCGCGGGGGTCATCGCGATCGAGTCGGTGCTCACCGCCGTCTACGGGACGGTGCTCGGCGTCGCGACGGGCATCGGCATCGGCGCCGCCCTGCCGGGCGTGCTCGCCGACGAGGGGCTGAGCACGCTCGCCGTGCCGTGGGGCCAGGTGCTCGCGATCCTCGGCGTCGCCGTCGTCATCGGGCTAGTCGCGAGCGTCTGGCCCGCGATCCGTGCCGCCCGCCTCCCGGTCCTCGACGCGGTGACCGTCGACTGACACCCCGTCTCCCGCTGAGTGCGTGAATTCGTCGCGTCCCGGAGGCCCCGGCGCGACTGTTTCACGCACTCACGGGACCGGGAGGGGGGCCGGGGCCGGGGTGCGGTAGCGGCGCAGCGGGGCGTTGCGCCACGCGACGAGCCCGACGACGGCGCTCGCCACCAGCCCGCCCGCCACCAGCGCGACGGGCGCGGACGTCAGCGACGCGAGCACTCCCCCGCGGAAGTTCCCGACCTCGGGGCCGGCGACGCCCACGACGTGCTCGACCGAGGACACGCGGCCGCGGAACTCGTCGGGTGTCTCGAGCTGCACCAGCGCGCCGCGCGTCACGACCGACACCGTGTCCGCCGCACCGGCGACCGCCAGGCACGCGAGGGCGAGCCACAGCGGCCCCGCGAGCCCGAACCCGGCGAGCGCGACGCCCCACGTCGCCGCCGCGGCGAGCTGGAGCGCGCCCGAGCGCGTCGCCCGCGTCACGGCCCCGGAGAGCAGGCCTGCGCCGATCCCTCCCACCGCGACCGCCGAGAGGAACAGGCCGAGGGTGCGGGGGTCGCCGTCGAACCGGATCTCGTTGACGAGCGGGAACAGCGAGATCGGCATGGCGCGCACGGTCGCCGCGACGTCCGTCGCGAACGCGCCGCGCAGCGTCGGCTTGCGCCACACGATCGACCACCCGCCCGCGGCCGCCCGACGGCGCGGCGCGGGCCCGGGCGGTGCGGCGGCCGGGCCCGTCGTGGCCGAGGGACCGACGGGGAGCGGGGGCAGGGGCGGGAGGCGCACGAGCCCGAGCAGCGCGACGACGGCGGCCACCGCCTGGAGGCCGTACGCCGCGGGCAGGTCCCAGCGCGCCAGGACCAGGCCGGCGAGCGCGGGCCCGACCAGCATGGCCACCTGGAACGCGAGGTTCTGCAGCGCGAGACCCGCGGCGACCTGGTCGGGCGGCAGCAGCCGGGGCGGCACCGTCCGGCGCGCCGGCGAGCCGAGCGCGTTGCACGCCGCGCCGGCGGCGACGAGCCCGAGCAGGAGCCACACCGACCGGTTGCCCGCGAGCGCCTGCGCGGCGAGACCAGCAGCGGAGAGCACCTGCCCGACCGCGGCGAGGCGCATGAGGGTGCGCCGGTCGTGGACGTCGGCGAGGTGCCCGCCCACCAGGCCGAGCGTCAGGAGCGGGACCGCCGTGGCCAGGCCGATCGTGCCCGTCCACAGCGGGCTGCGGGTGAGCTCCCAGACCTGGAGCAGCACCGCGACGTTCGCGATCTGGAACCCGAGGCCGCCCACGGCGGACCCGGCCCACAGGTCCCGGTACGCGCGGGTCGCGCGCAACGGCCGCAGGTCGAGGACGTGGTCGCGCACCTCAGCGCTCCCGCGGCGCCGGGTGGCCGGCCCCGTCGAGGCGCTCGACGAGCCGCTCGCGCAGCGAGCGACGGGCGAGCACGCGCTCCAGCTCGACGACGACCGCGCTCAGGGCGTGCGGCAGCTCGTCGTCGATCTCGGCGACGGACTCCTCGGTCGCCCGCCACTCCGCCTCGAGGAGCGGGACGAGCTCGCGCGACCGCGCCGTGAGCGCGACGCGGCGCGTGCGGGCGTCCGCGCCCGGCGCGGTCTCGACGAGGCCCTCGCGCCGCATGGCGGTGACCGTCTGGCTCATCGCCGAGTGCGTGCGCCCGAGCGAGGCGGCGAGCTCCCGGATGGTCAGGGGGCCCGTGTGCGCGAGCCGGATGAGCGGGTAGACGAACCGCGGGCGCACCCCCACGATCCCGCGGTCCGCGTAGACGGTCTCGATCTCGTCGTCGAGGCGCCGGAGCACGGCGTGCAGGGAGTCCCAGCGGCCAGGGACCGTGGTCGGGTCCAGCGAAGTCATAGCACTGTTATAACAGCACTCATGCGATCGTCGGTTGCCTGCCCGGGGACGACTAGGTTGCCTCCCTAACTAGATAGCCGTACTGTCTAGCCCATGACGTTCGACGAGCGGCTCGACCGCGAGCTCCTGCGCGGCGTGCTGCCGCTGTGCGTGCTCGCGGTCGTCGCGACCCACGGCCCCACCTACGGCTACGCGATCACGCGGTCGCTCGCCGACGCGGGCCTCGGCACCGTGAAGGGCGGCACGCTCTACCCGCTGCTGCAGCGGCTGGAGGACGACGGCCTCGTCACGACCTCCTGGCACCAGGGCGACCGTGGGCCGAGCCGTCGGTACTACGCCGTCACGGACCAGGGTCGCGTCGCACTCACCGCCGCGACCTCCCGCTGGGACGCCGTGACGACGGCGGCGACCACCCTCGTCGCCGGCGCGTCCGGCGCGCCCTCGCCGGACGGCGCGATCCCGGCCGACGCACCCCCTCCCGATCCCACCCCGACAAGGACCCCCCGATGAGCGACACGACCCGCTACACGATCGAGCGCCGCCACGCGCCGCACGTCGACCCGCGCTGGGCCGAGGCGCTCCTGCTGGAGCTGCGGCTCCAGGGCGTCGCCGGAGCGCGCATCGGCGCGGTGCTCGCCGAGGTGGACGCGCACGTCGTCGACTCCGGCGAGACCGCGCAGGAGGCGTTCGGCGATCCCGTGGCGTACGCGCGCTCGCTCGACCTGCCCGAGGACCCCGCGCAGTCGAGCTCCTCGATCGGGCGGACGGTCGCCGCCTCCGCCGTGCAGACGGTCGGGATGCTCGGCGTGCTGTGGTCGCTGCGGCCCGCGCTCGACGGCGGCGCCCTCGTGGTGCCGGCCGGGATGCTGCTCGTCCTCGTCGCCGCGCTCGCGGGCTTCGTCGGGCTGTGGCGCGCCGGCGACCGGCTGCTGCGTGCCGCGCTCGCCCATCCCGTGCTGACCGTCCTCGGGAACATGGTCGTGACGGCTGCCCTCGTGGCCGTCGCGGTCACGCTGCGCGCCCCGGTCGCGAGCCTCCCTGCGGTCCCGGTCCTGGTCGCGGCCGCGGTCGCGCTCGTCGTGGGGACCGTCTGGGGCCTGCGCGAGCAGGGCTCGGGCGACCCCGTCGTCGACCCTCTCGACGACGCACCGCAAGCCCGCACCGACCGCACCGGGCGCTGGGGCGTGCTGCTCCTGCCCGCGGTGACGGTGGTGCTCGGGACGATCACGGTGCTCGTCCGCTGAGCCCGGAGGGGACCTAGGTCACGCGAACCGGCGTCCCGGTGGTGGTCCCCGGGGACGCGTGACACGGTGGGGATGGCCGGCGGGCACCGGCCTCGCACGGCTGCGGCGCGCCCGACGGCGACCCACCGACTCCACAGGAGGCCACGATGTCCGAGGTTCCCGTCCGCACGCTCATCAGCCCGCTGCGCTACGTCCAGGCCCGCGGTGCGCTCACGCGGCTCGGCGAGTTCGTCCGACCGATCGGCACGAAGCCGCTGCTCGTCGCCGACGACGTCGTGTGGGGCATCGTCCAGGACACCGTCGCGGTGTCCTTCCAGGAGCAGGACCTCCCCCGCCACCGCACCGGGTTCGGCACCTACGCCACCGCCGCGGAGGTCGACCGGCTCGCGCGCGAGATCGACGAGCTCGGCGCCGACGTGATCGTCGGCATCGGCGGCGGCTCGACCATCGACGCGGTGAAGGCCGCGGGCCACCTGCGCGGCATCCGCTGGGTATCCGTGCCGACCGTCGCGTCCACCGACGCCCCGTGCTCCGCCCTGTCCGTGATCTACACCGAGGACGGCGCGTTCGAGGAGTACCGGTTCTTCCCGCACAACCCGGACCTCGTGCTCGTCGACACGGGCCTCGTCGCGAACGCGCCCGTCAAGTTCCTCGTCGCCGGCGTCGGCGACGCGCTCGCGACGTGGATCGAGGCGCGCGCCGTCGCCGAGGCGAACGCGTCGACCATGGCGGGCGGCCTCCCCCTCGTCACGGGCACGGCGCTCGCACAGCTCTCGTGGGACATCCTCTGGGAGAACGCGCTGCCCGCGATCGACGCGGTGAAGGACCACCTCGTGACGCCCGCGGTCGAGAAGGTCGTCGAGGCGAACACCCTGCTGTCCGGGCTGGGCTTCGAGTCCGGCGGCCTCGCCGCGGCGCACGCGATCCACAACGGCCTCACCGCCGCGCCCCAGACGCACGGCCTCACGCACGGCCAGAAGGTGAACATCGGCTCCGTGACGCAGCTCGTCCTGGAGGGCGCGCCGACCGAGGAGATCGAGGAGTTCGTGCGCTTCACCACGCGCGTCGGCCTGCCGAACACGCTCACCGAGATCGGCCTGACCGCCGACGACGTGCACGACCTCACGCGCGTCGCGGAGGCCGCCACCGCGGAGGGCGAGACGATCCACGCCATGCCGTTCCCCGTGCGCGTGCCGGAGCTCGTCGACGCCCTGCGCTCCATCGAGGGCTTCTCCCGCCGCGTCCGCGCCGAGGCGGGCCTCCCCGAGCCGGTCAAGCACACCGCGCACTGACCGTTCCCACCGCCCCGGGCCCCGCCGTCGCCGGAGGGGCCCGGCCCGGGATGGGCCGACCAGGCGGTCCCACCCCCTCGAGCAGGTCGACCTGGCGCGTCCGGCAGCCCGGACGCGCCAAGATCACCTGGTCGGCCGACGGCTGACGGGGCTGACCGCGGCTACTTCTTGGCGGCCGTCTTCTTGGCAGGGGCCTTCTTCGCGGCCGGCTTGCGGGCCGTGGTGCGCTTCTTCGCCGGGCCCTGCGCGCGCTTCTCCGCGAGGAGCTCGATCGCTTGCTCGGGCGTGATCGACTCGGGCGTGACGTCGCGGGGCAGGGTGCGGTTCGTCTCGCCGTCGGTGACGTACGCGCCGAACCGGCCGTCCTTGACGACGATCGGCTTGCCGCTGTTCGGGTCGTCGCCGAGCTCGCGCAGCGGCGGCGTCGCGGCACGTTGGCCGCGCCCGCGCTTGGGCTGCTTGTACAGCTCGAGCGCCTCGTCGAGGGTGACGGTGAACATCGACTCCTCGTCGGGCAGCGACCGCGAGTCGGTGCCCTTCTTGAGGTAGGGGCCGTAGCGGCCGTTCTGCGCGGTGATCTCCTCGCCCGACTCCGGGTCCGTCCCGACGACGCGCGGCAGCGACAGCAGGCGCAGCGCGTCGTCGATCGTGATCGTGTCGAGCGACTGCGTCTTGAGCAGCGACGCCGTGCGCGGCTTGGGCTGCGCGGCCTTCGCCTTCTTCTGCGCGGCGGCCGAGAGGCTCGTGTCGATCGGCGGCAGGTCGAGCACCTCGGTGACGTACGGGCCGTAGCGACCCGCCTTCGCGATGATCTCGTTGCCGGACACCGGGTCGGTGCCGAGCACCTTGCCGTCGTCGGCGCCCGCGGCGAGCAGCTCGCGCGCCTTGGCGACGGTCAGCTCGTCGGGGGCGACGTCGTCGGGCACGGACGCGCGCGGCGGGTTCTCGCCCTCCTTGACGGGGACGGAGAGGTCCTCCACGTAGGGCCCGTAGCGCCCGACGCGGAGCTGGATGCCCTCGCCGATCGGCACCGAGTTGATGCCGCGCGCGTCGATGTCGCCGAGGTTCGCGACGAGGTCGCGCAGGCCCTCGGCGTCCTCGCCCTTCGCGGCGTCGCCGAAGTAGAACTCGGTGAGCCACGCGACGCGGTCACGGCGACCGGCGGCGATCTCGTCGAGGTCGGCCTCCATGCGCGCGGTGAAGTCGTAGTCGACGAGCCGGTCGAAGTGCTCCTCGAGCAGCCGCACGACGGCGAACGCGAGCCAGCTCGGCACGAGCGCCTGCCCGCGCGAGAGCACGTACCCGCGGTCCTGGATCGTCGAGATCGTCGAGGCGTACGTCGACGGCCGCCCGATCCCGAGCTCCTCGAGCGCCTTGACGAGGCTGGCCTCGGTGTACCGGGGCGGCGCGGACGTGGAGTGCCCGTCGGCGGTGAGGTCGTCGGCGCGCAGGGCGTCGCCCTCGCTCATCTGCGGCAGGCGCGCCTCGTCACCGCCCTTGGCCCCGACGACGGGCGCGTCCTCGGCGTAGCGGTCGACGTCCGAGCTCTCCTCGTACGCGGCGAGGAAGCCGCGGAACGTGATGACGGTGCCCGACGCGGCGAACACCGCGTCGCGGCCCGCGACGTCGCCCGCGGCGGCCGAGAGGGTCGCGCCGAGGCGGACGGACGCCGTCGACCCCTTCGCGTCCGCCATCTGCGACGCGACGGTGCGCTTCCACACGAGCTCGTAGAGCTTGAACTGGTCGTCGCTCAGCTCGCGCTTGACCTGCGCGGGCGTGCGGAACGAGTCGCCCGCGGGGCGGATCGCCTCGTGCGCCTCCTGCGCGCCCTGGTTCTTCGCGGCGTAGACGCGCGGCTTCTCCGGGACGAACTCGGGGCCGTACAGCTCGGCCGCCTGGCGGCGGGCCGCCGTCGTGGCTTCGGCCGACAGCGACGGCGAGTCCGTACGCATGTAGGTGATGTAGCCGTTCTCGTACAGCGACTGCGCGGTGCGCATGGCCTGGCGCGACGACATGCGCAGCTTGCGGCTCGCCTCCTGCTGGAGGGTCGACGTCGTGAACGGCGCCGCGGGACGGCGCGTGTACGGCTTGGTCTCGAGCGAGCGCACCGCGAACGCCGCGTCCGCGAGGCCGGTCACGACGGCGCGCGCCGTCGTCTCGTCGAGGTGCGCGACGCCGTCGCGCGCCGCCGCAGGCTTGAGCTGCCCGCGGTCGTCGAAGTCGCGGCCCGAGGCGACGCGCGCGTCGCCGAGCTGCACGAGCCGGGCGCCGAAGGCCTTGCCCGCGTCCGGTGCCGACGCGTCCGCGTGCTCGAAGGTGCCCGTGACGTCCCAGTACTCCGCGGGGACGAACGCCATGCGCTCGCGCTCGCGCTCGACGACGAGGCGCGTCGCGACCGACTGCACGCGGCCGGCCGAGAGCCCCTGGGCGATCTTGCGCCACAGCACGGGCGAGACCTCGTAGCCGTAGAGGCGGTCGAGGATGCGGCGGGTCTCCTGCGCGTCGACGAGGTGCTCGTCGAGGTCGCGCGTGTTCTGCAGCGCCCGCTGGATGGCCTCGCGCGTGATCTCGTGGAAGACCATGCGCTTGACCGGGACCTTGGGCTTGAGCGCCTCGAGGAGGTGCCACGCGATGGCCTCGCCCTCGCGGTCCTCATCGGTCGCGAGGTAGAGCTCGTCGGCGTCCTTGAGCGCGCGCTTGAGCTCGGCGACCTTCTTCTTCTTGTCCGCGTAGACCTCGTAGTACGGGTCGAAGCCGTGGTCGACGTCGACCGCGAACTTCCCGTACGGGCCCTTCTTCATGTCCGCGGGCAGCTCGGACGGCTGCGGCAGGTCGCGGATGTGCCCGACGCTCGCCTCGACCTCGTAGTCGTCGCCGAGGTAGCCCTGGATCTTGCGAGCCTTGGCGGGCGACTCGACGATCACGAGCTTGCGTGGCATCCGATCCTGCTTTCGTCCGTGCGTACGTGTCCGTGGCGGGCGCTCCCTGCCCGACGGCGGCGGGCCCCGCCGGGGCCCCGGCGACCCGGACGACCGTCCGGTCGCCCGCCGTGGCAGCCTACGACGTTACTCCCGTCGCGCCAGCCGCACGCACCCTACCCCCGAACGGGACGACGGTCGGGGCGGGCTGTGGACTGACGGACGAGGAGCAGGACCGCGAACGCCGCGGCCGTCACCGCCAGCACGCCCGCGACGCCGCCCGCGTAGGCCGTCATCTCCTGCGCCGCCGTCGTGCCCCACGTCGCGGGCGTCGCGCGCAGCGCGAGCAGCGCCCCGACGCCCGCCGCGGCCGCGCCGAGCAGGAGGAGCACCGCCGTGACGGTGGAGCCGGGCGTGGGCCCGGCGCCCGGGTCGAGCGACGACCTCGGCGTGAAGACGCACACGAGCGAGGCCCACGCGAGGACGACGAGGACGGCGGCGACGACGTCGCTCGGGCGGTGCCACTGGCCGACCAGGGTCGAGACCCCGGTGGCCGCGGTGTACGCGCCCCCGAGGACGGCGACGAGCGGCCGCGCCCCGCGCGGCACGACGAGCAGCAGCGCGGCCGCGACCGACCCCGCGACGGTGGTGTGGCCGCTGGGCAGCGAGTTCTCCCAGTGCCAGCCGCCGATGAGCTCCTCGCGGCCGAGGAGGGAGTGCTTGACGAGCTGCGTCGTGACGTTCGCGCCGACGACGAGGAACGCGACCTGCACCGCGAGCCCCCAGCGGCGGCGCAGGAGCGCGATGCCCATCGCGGCGCCCAGGCCGCCGACCACGAACGCGACCGAGACCGTGTCGAGCACGGGTTCGGCGACCGCCCAGAGTTCTCCCTGGCCGGTCACGGCGCCGTCGAACGCGGCCCGCTCGAGCATCTGTCCGGCGAACGTGTCGACGAAGAACCGCCACACGAGCCACGCCCCCGCGACCGCGAGCAGCGCGACGACGGCCGCGACCACGCGCGAGCCGGTGCTCGGTCCGTCGGGACCCGGGACGGCGTGCGCGTGCGGCGCCCGGCGCGGCGCCGGGGCGGAGGGACCGCCCGCGGCGGCCTGCGGGACGGGCGGGTACGGGTTCCCGGCGGAGGGCGCTGCGGCGGGGCCCGCGGGGGGCACTGCGGCGGGCGGCGGCGCGGCCGCCGGTCCGGGCGTGGGCGGCATCGGCTGCGTCGCCGGGAGCGGCCGCGTACCCGCCCCGCCGCTGGTCGGCAGCGGCCGGGTCGGGGCGTGGTCGGAAGGCATCCCACCACCGTAGAGGACGCGTGTGCGCATTCGGGGAAGACGGCGGGAAGAGCTGCGGGCGCTGCCCCGGACCGGTCCGGGGCAGCGCCCGCCCGTCCGGGCCGAGTGGCCCGGGCACGGCGTCACGGGCCGCCAGTAGGGTGACGGCATGACCGACGCCTCCTCCGCGCCGAGCGACTCCGCGTCCTCCCGGAGCCCGCGGCCCCGGCGCCCGCGCCCCGGGACCGCCGAGCGGAGGGAGGAGATCCTGCGCGCGGCGATGCGCGTCTTCGGGTCGCGGGGCTACCACCAGGGGTCGCTCGCCGAGGTCGCCGAGCAGGTGGGCATCACGCACGCCGGCGTGCTGCACCACTTCGGGTCCAAGGAGCGCCTGCTCACCGAGGTCCTCGCGTCCCGCGACCGCGACGGTGTCGCGCACCTGGAGGGGCAGCACATGCCGGGCGGGCTCGACCTGTTCCGGCACCTCGTCGCGACCGCCGCCGCGAACGCCGAGCGCCCCGGGATCGTGCAGACCTACACGGTTCTCGCCGGCGAGGCCGTCACGGACGACCATCCCGCCCGCGCGTGGGTCACCGCGCGCTTCGCCGGGCTGCGCGCCGACGTCGCCGGTGCGCTCCGCGAGGTCGTCGAGGAGCGGCGGGCCGCGGGCGACGAGACGGCCGCCGTGCCGGACGACCGTGCGCTCGACCTCGCCGCCTCGACGATCATCGCCGCGATGGACGGCCTCCAGACCCAGTGGCTCCTCGACCCCGCCGCCGTCGACCTCGCGGAGGCGACCGCGTTCGCGATCGAGGCCGTCCTCGCCGCGACCCTGGCGGGCGCCCGCCGCCCCCGCCCGCTCGCCTGACGCGCTACGTCGCCACGCTCTCCCGCACGGGATCGGGCACCGGCTCGGCCGCGGGCTCGGCACCGCCGTCCGACGGCGCGGCGTCGCCCTCCCGGCGGCCCTCGCGGTACGCGGCGATGGACAGCGTCCGCAGGCGCGACGACCGGCCCGTCGGGTTGTCGACGAACCCGACGGCCGAGATGTAGGGCTCGATGACGTGGATCTTCTGCAGCGGCGTGACGATGAGCAGCTGCAGCCCGAGGCGGCGGAACAGCTCGAGCGCGAAGCGCGTCGACTCGTCCGACCCCCGCCCGAACGCCTCGTCGATGACGACGAACCGGAACGCCGTCGACCGCACCGCGCCCCAGTCGAGCTTGAACTGGTAGGCGAGCGACGCCGCGAGCACGGTGTACGCGAGCTTCTCCTTCTGGCCGCCGGACTTGCCGCCGGAGTCGGAGTAGTGCTCGTGCTCGGAGTCGTCGGCGCGGGACCGCTCGGACGCGGAGAGCACGAACCAGTTGCGCACGTCGGTCACGCGGCGGCGCCACGCCTCGTCGAGGTCCGTCATGCCCTCGCGGCCGCGGAACCGCTCGACGAGCGCCTTGACCCGCAGGAACCGGTCCTCCGAGTACGACAGCGCGCCGTCGGCGAGCGACCCGTCGCCCTCGGCGAGCGCGCGGTCGTCCTCGGCGAGGATCCCGTCGCCGTCGGTGCACGCGCGCAGGTCCTGCTGGAACTCGCGCACCTCGAGGTTGGGCGTGCGCGACATCTCCAGACGGATGTACCGGCCCGGGTTGTAGTCGATCGCGCGGAGCGAGTCGTTGATCGTGTCGATCCGGTCGCGGATGACGTCGGCCTGCTTGGCGAGCTCGGCCGCGAAGCCCGCGATGTCGCGGATCGCGTTCGTGTTGAGGTACGCCTTGAAGTCGGCCTCGAACCGCGGGAGGTCGTCGCGCACGAGCCGGTCGTGGATCTCGCGGTAGCCGTCGGCCGACCGCACGTCCGCGTCGAGCTCCGCCGTCTCGACCGGGTACGCCGACCGGAACGAGGCCATCTGCCCCGCGATCCGCGTCCCGAGGTCCGCGCGCTCGCGCTGCGCCTGCTCGGCCTCGGCGGTGAGCCGCGAGCGCACCGCGTTCTCGACCGCGTCGAGGTCGGCCGCGCGCGTCGGGCCGTCGGCAGCGCCGCCCGGGTCCGCTGCGCCGAACCCGGCGAGCTCGCGGTCGAACTCCGCGGCGAGGGCCGCCGTCGTCTCCTCGTCGAGCGTCTCGCCCGCGCCGTCGAGCACGGCGCGCGCCCGCGCCCGCGCCGTCCGCGCCTCGTCGAGCGCGTGCCGGTCGGCGCCGAGCGTCGCGACGACGCGGTCGCGCTCCGCCTCGAGCTCCGCCTGGCGGCGCGCGTTGTCGTGGAGGAGCGCCGCGAGGCGGCCGAGCTCGTCGCTCGCCTGCTCGAGCCGCCGCTTCTCCTCGGCGAGCTCGGCGATGCGCGCCGTCTCGGCCCCGCGGTCGAGCTCGTCCCAGTCGCGGTAGACGTCGAGCCGCCCGAGCGCGGCGGAACGGGCCTGGAGCGCCTCGCGCGTGGCGGCCGCCTCGTCCCGACGCCGTGCGAGCGCGTCGCGACGCGCCGTGACCTCGGCGGCCTGCTCGAGCAGCGCGTCGATCTTCGCCTGGGTCGACCAGCCCAGCACGTAGCCCCGGCGGTCGTCGACCGCGCGCGTGTCGTTCTTCTCGTGGTGGTCGGGCGAGTGCTTGACCTGGCCGGCCCGCGTGATCGCGCGCGGGAGCCGGCGGAACGCGTCGAGGTCCGGCGCGCACGCGTGGTCGGCGCGGCGCTCGAGCTCGGCCTCGACCCACGCCGTGAGGGTCGGCGCGTCGTCGAGACGCCGCACGTCGAGCAAGTCGGCGAGGAGCGGGACGCCGTCCTCGCGCGGCGCCGGCCGGGCGGCGGGGACGCGCTCGGGCACCCGGTGGTAGACGAGCCGCAGCCCGAGGTGCTCACGGTCGACCCACGCGGACACCGCGTCGTAGTGCACCGCCGGCACGAGGAGCGAGAGCGCGAAGCCGCGCAGCACGCGCTCGGCCGCACCCTCCCAGTCGGCGTGCTCGGGGCGGACGGCGAGCAGCTCGCCCACGAAGGGGACGTCGCCCGGTGCGAGCCCGACGCCGTCGCACAGCCGGTCCCGGACCTCCAGGTGGGTGCGCGGCAGGTTGGACCGGCGGTCGGCGAGGCTCGCGAGCTCGGCCTTGACGTCGGCGGTCTCCTGCTCGACGGCGCGCACCTGCGCCGCGACCTCGCTCGCCTGCTCCTCGGCCCGGGCGAGGTCGTCGCGCACGCGCACGGCGGCGTCGTCGGCCGCGCGGCGGAGCGCCGCGAACGCGTCGGCATCGACGAGCGCGGCGGCCACCGCGCCCGCCGTGGCGCCCTGCCCCGGCCCCGCCGGGCCGGAGTCCCCCGCCGCGGCGTCGGCGCCGTCCGGGGCGCCGAGCGTCAGGCCGGCCGCCGCCGCGTAGCCGGCGAGCTGGGCGACGCGGCGCTCGCGCGCGGCGCGCTCGACCTCGCGGCGCGCGACCTCGCCCTCGATCGCGGCGAGCCGGTCGCCGCCGTGGCCCGCGCGCTCGAGCTCGAGCCGCTGGCGCTCGGCGCCGAGCAGCCCCAGCTCGTCGACGACGCGGCGGCGGCGGGCCTCGCCGTCGGCCACGCGCTCGTCGAGGGCGGCGGTGAGACCGTCGAGGTCCGCCACGCGGCGCGACGCGGTGAACGCGCGCAGGGCGTCGCGGCGCGCGACGAGCGCCTCGGCCCGCTCCCCGAGCGCGTCGTGCGCGTCGCAGTCCGCGAGCAGGGGCGCGAGCCGCTCGATCTGCGCGGTCGCCCGCACGACGGCGTCGTGGGCGCTCGTCAGGTCGTCGAAGTGCGCGACGAGCCGGTCCGTCCAGCGGTCGGCGTCGAACGGCTCGAGCATGTGCTCGCGCACGAACTCGCCGAGGTCGCCGACCGACTTCATCGACACCGTCTGGTGGAACAGGTCCATCGCCTGCTCCGACGGGATGCCGAGCAGGCGGCGGAAGTCCCGCCCGTAGTCGGGGAAGTGGTCGCGCACCTGCGCGCCGGACTCGCGCAGGCGGCGGCGCAGCGCCGTGACGTCGCCGCCGAAGCCCGCGAAGTCCTCGGTGATCGTCAGCGGGCGGTCCGCCGTGACGAAGAAGCGGTCCGGCTGGCCCGCCTGGCCCGGGGCGAGCCAGAACACCTGCGCGAGCGTGACCTCCTGGTCGAACCCGCGGTTCGAGAACCGCCCCAGCACGACCGAGTACGTGCCGCGCTCGCGCAGGCCCACGTGGCGCGTCGTGCCCGTCGCCTCGTCGCGCTCGGACTTGTAGTGCCCCGCGACGTACGACCGCAGCGACCGTTCGCGCGCCCCCGCCCCGGCGGCCTTGTTGTACGAGATCCGGTGCGACGGCACGAGCAGCGTCGTCACCGCGTCGACGATGGTCGACTTGCCCGAGCCGATGTCGCCGGTCAGCAGGGCGTTACGACCGTCGAGGTCGAACGCCCACACGCGCTGGTCGAACGTGCCCCAGTTGAGCACCTCGAGCCGTTCGAGCCGGAACCCGGCGCGCGCGTCGACGTCGGCCGCCGGGTCGTGCAGCTCGACCGCGCTGAACAGGCCCTCCATCACGCCACCGTCCTCGTCGTCGTCGTCGCCGTGCCCGTCGCCGGGCCAGTCCCCGCGCCCGCCGCCCCCGTGCGCGTCCCCGCCCCCGGACCGCCGCCCTCGGCGGCGAGCTCCAGGTACTGCGCGAGGCGCGCGTCGAAGTCCGCGAGCCACTGCGCGTCGACGAACGCCTTGAGGATGCGGCGCACCTCGTACCGCCGGGCCTCGGCGTCGGCCGGGTCGCCGGAGTCTCCCGGCGGGGCGGCGTCGGGCCCGTCCCGGTCCGGGCGCCCCGCCGGGCGCAGGAAGCCGAGCTCCACGACGCGCCGCACGAGCGCGTCCACCCGGTCCACGAGCCGCGCCTCGTTCGCCGCGGCGCCCGCGTCCTGGGTGAGGAAGACCCGCAGCAGGTCGACGATCTCCGAGCGCGTGAGCACGAGGCGCGTCTCGCCGCCCTCCGAGTCCGCCTGCGCGAGCCGCTTGCGCAGCAGGGCGAGCAGCAGGCTGACGTCGAACGGCAGCTCGCGGCGCGGGATCAGCCGCGGCACGCGCTCGTCGCGCTCGTGCTCGGGCTGGGAGCGCAGGTAGGCGTAGCCGTCGCCCTCGTCGACGACGACCTGCAGCCCGAGCATCGCGACGGCGTCGCGCACCTGCGCCTCGCGGGCGAGCAGGTCGCGCCACAGCGCCTCGCCGGACTCGCGGTAGACGACGCCCTTGAGCAGCGACGTCACGACGACGGACAGCTCCGGGTCGCGCGCGGTGCGGGTCGTGCTCACGGGGTCTCCTCCGGGACGGCGTCGGGTCGTGCGTCGGGTCGTGCGTCGAGCACGGCGGGGTGCGGGGCGGGGTGCGGGGCGGGGGGCCCGCCGGGCGGGGAGCCGCTCGTCCGCCGCGCGTACGTGACGCGGGGCAGGCGCGCGACGCGCACCACCGGCTCGGGTGCGCCGTCCTCGGCGACGGGCCCCGCCGGGGCCTCGCCCTCCCAGCGCACCTCGTCGCTGCGCTCGTCGTCGTGCACGACGACGAACCGCGGGTCCTCGAGCGACAGGTACGTCACGAGCTCGGCCAGCCCGTGCTCGAGCGGCGCGTCGGCGAGCAGGTCCGCGAGCGCGACCTCCCCCGGGCCGCCGGGCCGCGAGAGCGTCGCGCGGACCGTGCGCGCGAGGCGCTCCGGGTCGACGTGCACCTGGTCGTACAGCGCGTCGACCTCGAAGTCGTCGTCGCCGACCTCGACGTGGTCGGAGTCCAGGCGGGCCGTGGGCCGCGGCGTGAAGAGCGGCCGCTCCGTCGGCAGCACGACCTCGGGGGCGACGGCGTCGACCGGCATCCCCGGCGGGGCGCCGGCGCGGCCTGCCGCGCGGGCGACGTCGCGCGCGGCGAGCGCCTTCGCCTCGACGCCGCGCAGGATGTCCATGACCCGCCGGTTCTCGAGCCAGACCTGGTCGTCGAGGAAGCGGCGGAGCTGCTCGGAGAGGGTCCGCACGGTCGCCTGGGTGCGCTCGCCGGCGTCGAGCCAGTCGTAGTGGACGCGGCGCAGGCGGCGGTGCTCCTGCTCCCGGGCCGCGGCCTGCGCGGCGGCGTCCACGGCCGGGCCGGGCGTCCCGGGGGCCGGCCGGACGACGTCGGGCGCGATCGCGTCGAGGGACTGCACGCGCTCGACGAGCGCGGCGAACTCCTCCTGGCGACGCCGGTCGAGGAGGAAGTCGTAGAACGCGTGGAACGACCGCCCCTGGTCCGACTCCGCGATGGCCGTGCGCGACCGCACGACCTCCTCGAGCAGCTCGCCCTTCGCGCCGTCCCAGCCCGTGATGCGCTCGCGCAGCTCCCGGTCGAGGGAGCGGAAGTTCGCCTCGACCTCGCGGAAGTCGGAGAGCAGGTCGGCCGCCGTCTGGGTGAGCTGCTGGTAGCGGTCGCGCTGCGCCGCCGCGTCGAGGACGGCGACGCGCCCCGCGCGGACCTGGGCGATCTCGTCGTCGATCGCGGCACGGCGCTCCTCGAGCTCGCGCAGGCGCTCCGCCGGGTCCGTCTGCGTGCCGACGGCGAGCTGGCGCAGCAGCCCGAAGACGGTGTTGAGCCGCGACTCGGTGCCGACGAACCCGCGCCCGCGCAGCGACGCGACCCAGCGCACGGCCTGCTCGACGGCGGGCGTCGCGTCGTAGTGCGGCTCCGCCGAGCCGGGCGGGTACCAGGCGCGCAGCCAGCCCTGGTCCGGGTGCGTCCAGTGGTCCACGTACGCCTGCGGGGCGCGCGGGTACCGCGGCTCCGTGCCGGAGGCGCGCGCGGCCCGGCCGTCGACGGCCCACAGGTGGTCGTCGAGGCGCGCGACGAGCTCGCTCTCCGGGATGGCGCGCACGTTGTCCTCGACGAACAGCGTGCCGAGGAACGAGAGCACGAGCGGCGCCGTGTCCGCGCGCAGGAGCCGCCACGCCGCGCTCGACCGTCGCAGGGAGTCGACGTCGTCGTGCTGCACGCAGGTCCTCTCGGGCGGGGCGGGTCGGTGCCCGGCGCGGCGGCCAGGGCGCGCCACGCGAGGGGGCGCCCCCAGATCTTAGGGCGGACCGCCCGCACCGCCCCCACGACCCACCGCGAGGCTGCCCTCCCGACGGGCTCGGCGGGCGTCCGACCGGTCGCCCGGGACCGCCCGAGAAGCGCCCCGGATCCGGGACCATGGTCCCTGTCGGCCCCGCGGCGCACGTTCGTACGCTGGGTGCGGCGCCGGGCCGGCAGCGCGCCCACCCTGCCGGCCGGCGCCACCTTCTGCCCCGCCCGCCGGACCTCTCCGGCGGGGCCCCGCGGACCCGAGGACCGCCCGTGACCGGAACGACCACCGCGCTCGCGGACGACGCCCGCTCGCCCGGCCCGACGGCGTCGGGCCCGACGCCGGACGCGGGCTTCGACCCCTTCGCCCGGCCCACCGGCTGGACCCACTCCCGCGGCGTGCTGTTCGGCGAGATGCTGCTGTTCGGGCTGCTGAGCCTCACCGCGGCGTTCGTGCTGTCGTACGACGCGGTCCTCCTCGCCGGGGACCCCGGCGCGGTGCTGTCGTGCGACGTCAGCACCGTGCTGTCGTGCGGGACGGTCGCGCAGTCGTGGCAGGCGCAGGTGTTCGGCTTCCCCAACGCGTTCCTCGGGCTGATCGCGGAGCCGATCGTCATCACGACGGCGGTCGCGGCGCTCGGCGGGACCCGCTTCCCCCGGTGGTTCCTCTTCGCCGCGCAGTGCGTCTACCTGCTCGGGGTCGTGTTCGCGTACTGGCTCTTCTACCAGTCGATGTTCGTCATCGGGGCGCTGTGCCCGTGGTGCCTGCTCATCACGGTCTCCACGACGCTCGTGTTCGCGTCGCTCCTGCACTGGAACGTCCTGGAGGACAACCTCTACCTGCCGCGCGGCGCCCAGGCGCGCCTGCTCGGGTTCGTGCGGTCGGGCGCGTACGGCTACCTCGTCGCGGCGTGGCTCGTGGGCCTCGCCGCCCTCGTGCTGCTCAAGTACGGCCCGGCGCTGCTGGCCTGACGGCCCACGCGGCCGAGCACGAGGCTGCTCCCGGGAAGCGGACGGGAACGACAGCAACCTCGTGCTCGGCGCGCGGCGGGCGGGTCAGGGCGTCGTCGCCCCCAGCGTGTAGGCGCCCGAGCCGGAGTACGCCTGGACGACGAACCGGTAGTAGCCCGCGGCCCCCGAGTAGGAGACGGACTCGTTCGCGCCCGGAGAGGTCGACTGCGCGACCGTCGTCCACGTCGACCCGTTCCAGCGCTGGAGGAAGAGGTCGAAGTCGGCACCGCTCGGACCGCTCACGCACGCGCGGTGCGTCCCGGCGGCCCCGGCCGTGTAGTACGACCCGTTGGGCTGGACCGCCGTCGTGCCCGCGGCGAGCGACCCGGAGTACGTGCGGGCGTAGCCGCTGCAGCCCGTCGGCGGCTGCGGCGTGCCGCCCCCGCCGTCGCTCGTGAGGAGCGTCAGGCCGTACGCCGAGAGGATCTCGCCCACCGGCTGGAAGTACGTCGTCCCGCCGGAGCTGCAGTTCCCGGACCCGCCGGACGTGACGCCCTGCGCCTGGTTGCCCGCGAGGAGCGAGCCGCCGGAGTCACCGGGCTCGGCGCACACCGTCGTGCGGATGAGGCCGGTGACGGTCCCCTGCGGGTAGGTGACGGACGCGTTGTACGCCTGGACAGTGCCGCAGTGCCAGCCGGTGGTCGAGCCCGAGCGGCAGACGGAGGCCCCGACCGGCGCCTGCGTCGCGCCCGCGACCGCGACGCGGCCCCCGGCGTAGTTGTTCACCGCGCCGACGGGCGTGTTGCCCGCGTCGACCTGGACCCACGCGTAGTCGTTGCCCGGGAAGCTCGACCCGCGGAACGTGCCCGCCGGCCCGGACGTGCGCGCACCGGTCGAGCCGCAGTGCCCGGCGGTGACGAACCCGCCCTGGACCGCGAAGCCGACCGAGCACCGGCTGCCGCCGCCGATCGTGTACGCGTTGCCGCCCACGACGTCGATCAGCGGCCGCGGGGACTCCGTCGTCTCCTCGTACGCGACCGCGTCGGCGGGCACGCCCGCGGCGGCGACCTGGGCCGCGACGTCGGCCTGGCCGCCCTCGCGCACCGCGACGACGACGCGGTTGCGCGTCACGTCGACGTACCAGCCCGGCAGCGCCGCCGGGTCGTCGGCGAGCGCGCCGTCGAGCGTCGCGCGCCACGTCTCGAGGTCGGCGAGCGTGTGGTCGACGTCGACCGCGGTGGCGCCCTCGGCGCGCACCGTGCGCGCGTCGGCGGCGTCGGTGACGCCGACGTAGAGGACGTTCGCGGCGTCGTCGACCCACGCGCCCGCGTAGTCGGCGCCGAGGCGCCGCTCGAGCGCGGCCTCGGTGCCCGCCGCGTCGGACTGGAAGGCGAGGCGCGTCCGTGCGTCCCGCGCGCTGAGGCCCAGGTCGCGCTCCAGCGCGCGCTCCAGGCCGGGGGCCGTCTTGGGGACCGCGCGCACCATCGCGCGCTGGTCGTCGGGTGCGGGCGTGGCGGCGACGGCGTGCGTCGCGGCTCCGCCCGCCAGGAGCGTCGCCGCGGCGGTGACCGCGGCGAGCCTCCTGCGGAGTGGTCGTGTCATGTCGTCCATTCCCTTCGCCGGGCCCGGGTGGCCCGGTCGAGGCCACGCTAGGGACACGTCCAGGGCGCGCCCAGATCACGATCAGGTCATACGCGGGCGCTATGTGGGGGCTCGCCCCTACGCGGTCTCCACCGGTGCTCGGCGCGCCACCGCCGGTAGCGGGGCGAGCGCTGCACGGCGTCGCGGTGCGCGCCCGTCGCGGCCCGCAGGACCGCGTCGACCGGGAGGCGGTCGACGGCGTCGCGCCGCCACCCCACGTGGTGCGTCCAGCGCAGCGGGGCGCCCTCGAGCGCGACGGTCCGCACGCCGGGGGCGTCGAGGAGCACGGGCTGGACGAGCGCGACGGCGTGCCCGCCGCGCACCTGGTCGATGCACGACGTGCGGTCCGACTCCCCCATCGCGCGCGGCGTGAAGCCCGCCCGCGCGCACGCCCCGACGAAGCAGCGCTCGAAGCACCCGCTCCCGGGTGCCGTGAGCCACAGCGCGTCGGCGAGCTCGCCCAGCCCGACGGCGTCGCGCCCGGCGACGGGGTGGTACTCGTCGACGAGCACGAACACCGGGTCGGTGGACACCGCCGTCCACACCAGGCCCCCGGTCGCGGGCGGGGACGCGTCGCCGCACATGCCGACGAGCGCGACGTCGAGGGTCCCGCTCGCGAGCCGGTCCGCGGTCTCCTCGACCGACCACGACGTCGCCGTCGTGACGAGCAGGTCGTCGACCCCCAGCGCGCCGGGCAGCGCGGTGTGCAGCCGGCTCGCGAACAGGCCGCCGATCGCGGAGCTCACCGTCCCCACGTGCACGCGGCCGACCGTGCCGTGCTCGCTCGTGAGCCGCCGGGCGTCGTCGACGAGCGCGGACATGGCGGGCAGCACGACGCGCGCGTGCCGCAGCACGAGCTCGCCGAGCTCCGTGGGGCGCGCGCCCTGCCGGTCGCGCGTGAAGACGCACCCGCCGAGCGTGCGGTCGATCCGGTTGAGCTGGGCGGTGAGGGCGGGCTGCGCGAGGCCCAGCGACGCCGCCGCCTTGGTCACGCTGCCCGTCTCGGCCACCGTCACGATCATGCGCAGGTGCCGCACCTCGAGGTCCATGCCGCCCCAACGTATCGGTGCGGCCGGGGCGTGTCGCGCGCGTCAGCCCACGGGTGCGAGGAAGCCGTCGCGCACGAGCCCGCGCACGTCGGGCAGGAGGTCGCCCGCGAGGTCCTCGGCGCCGACCTCGAACAGCGCGGCGATCGCTCCCACGAGCTGGCCGACCGTCAGCTCGCCGTCGCTCGCGCCGACGAGCGCGGCGAGCCCCGTCGTCGCCCGCACGGCGCGGCCCAGACCGTCGCCCTGGCGCAGCAGGACGACCGTGGGGTCGGGTGCGCCGGGCGTGTGGAACCGTTCCTCCGTGACGTCGGGCGCGACGGCGAGCCGCTCGCTCGCGAGGGCCGCGTCGTCGCGCGCCGCGAGCCAGTCGTGCGCCGCGAGCGACGCCGCGAGGTGCGCGCCGAGCGGCTGGCGCACCGACCCGGTGTGCTCCTCGAGCCGCCGCAGCGTCGGGCGGGCGCCCGCGAGCGGACGGCGCAGCGTGACGATGCCGAAGCCGACGGCCTCCACGTCGCGCGCGGCGAAGTCGTCGAGCCACGCGCCGTACGCAGCCGCCCACGCCGCGGGCTCGCGCTCGGGGGTCGTGCCGCCGTCGCGGATCCAGGTCTCGGCGTACTCCGCGGGGTCGAGCACCTCGCGCTGGAACACCCAGCCGTCGAGGCCGGCCTCGTCGAGCCACGCGCCGACGCGCTCGTCCCACGGCACGCCCCGGCGGTGCTCCCAGTTGCCGAGGAGCTGTGCCACGCCGCCGGGCTCGAGCACGGCGCCGACCCCGGTCACGAGGTCGCGCACGAGGTCGTCGCCCGACCGGCCGCCGTCGCGGTACTCGTAGTCCGGGAGCGCGCCACCGGCGGCGCGCGGCGTGATGACGAACGGCGGGTTCGACACGACGAGGTCGAACCGCTCGCCCGCGACCGGCTCCAGCATCGAGCCCTCGCGCAGCTCGACCCGCCCGGCCGGTGCGGCGCCTCCGGGCCCGGCCGCCCGGGAGTCCCCGGAGTCCTCGTCGAACGCGGCGTTGAAGGCGGCGTTGAAGGCGGCGTTGAACGCGGCGAAGCCGAGCGCCCGGCGCGAGATGTCCGTGCCGACGACGGCGCGCGCGTGCCGCGCGGCGTGCAGGGCCTGGATGCCGCAACCCGTCCCGAGGTCCAGCACGCGCCCGACCGGCGTCCGGACCGTCACCTGGGCGAGCGTCAGGGACGCGCCGCCCGCGCCGAGCACGTGGTCCGGGGCGAGCCGGCGGCCCGTCGCGAGCTCGCCCAGGTCCGACGACAGCCACCACGTGACGGGGCCCGCGGCGTCGGTCGCCGCGTACGGCCGCAGGTCGACGAGCGCGCGCACCGCGTCGTCGTCGCCCGCGCCCGCCGTCTCGACGAGGCCCAGCCGCCGTGCGCCGTCGACCCCCGTCCGCCCGAGCGCCGCGTCGAGGGCGCGCCGGGGCACGTCGTCGCCGAGGAGGAAGAGGGCGGCGAGAGCGGCCGTGGGGTCGGCCTCCTCCCGACCGCGGTCGCGCAGCGCGCGCCGCGCCGGGACGGCCTGCTCGCGGTGCAGCGCGGCGGACGCGACGGGACCGAGCACACGCTCGACGCCGTCGACCGTGAAGTCCGCCGCCGCGAGGTCCTCGCGCAGCGTCGCCGCGGCGGCCGCGAGGTCGGCGGGGGCGAGGCCGGCGCCGGGCGGGACGGGGCCGGGCCCGTCCGCGACGGTGCGCGACGACGGGCTCGGGGTGCTGGAGGCGGGAGGCATGGCTCCATCCTCACCGATCTGCGCGCGGCTGCCGAGGGCCCGCGCCGCCCCGGACGCGACGGACCCCCGGCTCGCCGAGGCGTGCCGAGGGTCCGTGGGGGAGGTCGTCGTCAGCAGTTCTGCGTGCCGTAGACCGCGACGTTCTGCGCCGAGGTCTGGAAGGTCTCGTCCGTCATGAGCGACGTGATCGAGGAGATGTCCGCGTTCGCCGGGTCGGCGACCGCGGTCTCGAGCGTGTCCGTGAGCTGGCGGAAGACGCCCGTGACGTTGTCCCAGTCGGTGCTGATCTCGGCCGGGGCCTCGGCTGCCTCGAGCGACGCCGTGAACGTCTCGAACTGCGTCACGGCGGCGGCCGGGTCGCTCGTGTCGATCGAGCTCAGGGTCGTCTGGGCGTCGAGCAGGGCGTCGTAGGCGGTGCAGAAGTCGCCCGACGCCTCGGTGTCGCCGGACTCCTCCTCGGTGGGCTCCTCGGACGGGGTGGTCTCCTCCTCGGCCGACGTGCTGGTCTCCTCCGCCGGCGTGGTCTCCGAGTCGGTGCTCGCGTCGTCGCCGGAGCCACCGCAGGCGGCCAGGCCGAGCACGAGGAGGGCGCTCGTCGCGAGGGCGGTCGTGGTCTTGGTGATCGTCAGTCGGGTGCGCATGACGCCCATGGTTTCCCACGGACGCGCGTCGCGCGCCCTCAAAACGTCGAAGTGGGGACCGCTCCCCATGTGGCCATCGCCACGGGGTGAAGTTCCGGCGCGTGCCGGTCAGCGCGCGCAGCCGGCCCGGAAGTACTCGGTGACCGCCCGGGACGACGACGTGAGCGCCGCCGTGTCGATCCGGCGCCCCACACGGTCGATCGCCCGCGACAGCTCGCCCGTGTCCCGCGTGCCGGTGGCCTCGACCTCGTCCGCGATCATCGTGAGGTAGGTCGTGACGACGGCCCAGTCGCGCGCGACCGCCACGGGCGGGGTGGCCCCGGCGAGCGTGTCGCGGGCGGTGGTGAACCCCTCGACGAGGGCCTCGGGGTGGTCGACCGTGAGGTTGACCTGCGCCTTGGCCGCCGCGCCCCACGCGACCTCCGCCTCCCGGCACGCCGGGTCGACGGCGCCCGCCCCCGGGTCCGTGCCGTCGTCGGGCGCGGTGGGGTCCGACGGGTCGGGGTCCGTGCCGTCGGCGGGTGCCGCGCCGTCGTCCGCGCCGTCCCCGGCACCCGGGGACGACGCCGCGGGGGCGGCGGGCGGGGGCGGTGCGGCGGCGGGTGCTGCGCCCGGGAGGGCAACGACGTCGAACGCCCCGCTCGCGACGACGGCGAGGCACAGCCCGGCGACGACGGCGAGGACCGCGGCGTGGGCCACGGCGCGCACCGGTGATTGCATGGCCCCTATGATGACGCCTCCCGCGGGCGCGAAGAACCCCGCGGGCCTGGTCGGCCGGCGGGGTCCTCGGGGTCGCCGCGGCGTCAGCCCATCGTGTTGACGATGAGGCCGATGTGGGTGAAGAAGTTCATCGCGCCGAACAGCAGGAACGCGACGCCGGACAGGCCCCAGGCCCACCCGATGACGACCCGCACGACGCGCCGCCCGGAGCGGACCGCGAACGGGAAGAGGATCGCGCCGACGCCCACGAGCGCGATGAGCCCGGACATGAAGATCGCCTCGACGAGCGGGTAGGCGGCGAACGCGCCGGAGATCGGCTCCTCCGGCGGCGCGGCGAAGAGCTGGTACGTCACGCCGGCGATCGCGATGGCGACGAGACCGAGGCCCATGCCGAGCACGAACACCGACACGGGGCGCGCGACGGCCTGCAGGTGCTCGGTGGCGTCGGCCCGCTCGAGCGCGGCGCGGCCGCGCGTCCAGAGGTAGAACGCGGCGGCGAGGAGCAGCACGCCGAACGCGAGGCTCGTCTCGCCGAAGATGATGTTGTCGAACGGGAAGCCGCCCGCGGCGAGCGGCCACGTGAGCGTCATGTGCAGTCCGGTCGCCGTGAGGATCGTGCCCAGCACGCCGAACGCGAGCGACCAGCCCTCCACGACGATCTTCCCGGGCGCCCGCAGCAGCTCGCGGCCGAGCATGACCAGCAGGATCAGCCCGGCGCCGACGGCGACGGACATCACGGTGTTGTAGGTGGGCATCTGTGCCCAGTCGATGACGAGCCCCTCGGCGGCGACCATCCTTCTCCACTCCTCGTTCGTTCCACGGGCCGCGCTCGCGGTCCGAGGGCGATAACCATACGCACGTATAGGTTATTCCTCACTACGATGGCCGCGTGGACGACGCTGCGGGTGCCCGGGACCGGTCGGCGACGAGCGGCGCGCGGGGCGCGCGCACCACGGTGCAGGGGCGCAGCGCGGAGCGACAGCGCGCGATGGTCGACGCCGCCGCGCACCTGCTCATCGACCAGGGCTTCGCCGCCGTGACCCACCGGCAGGTCGCCCGCGCCGCGGGCGTGCCGCAGGGGTCGGCGTCGTACTACTTCCCGACGAGCGCCTCGCTCGTCGCCGCCGCCGTCGAGTCCGCGGAGGACGTGCGCGCGACGGCCGCGCAGGAGCACGCCGACACCCTCGCCCACCGGCGTCGCTCGAGCGCCGCGACGGCGCGCGAGCTCATCGAGACGCTGTACGCCCCGCACGTGGACGACTCGGTGGTCGACGTGCGCCTCGACCCCATGCTCACGGCCATGCGGGACCCGGCGCTGCGGCCGATCATGCGCGCGTCGCGCCCGCGCCTGCTGGCGGCGGCACGTACGGTGCTCGACGCGTCGGGCCACGGGCACGTGACCGACACCGACCTCGTCGCGCACGTCGTGGACGCGGCGCTGCTCTCGGGGGCCGCCGCGGAGGACGGTCACGTGCTCGACCACGCGACGCGGACCGTCGCCCGCTTCCTCGACCACTGGCACTGACGGCGCAAACTTACTGACCAGTTACTTGGTTTCCGGTAGAGTGACGGCGCCCGGTCCGCCGACGCCGTGCCCGCACCCGCGGCGCCGCCGGGTGCCGTCGCCGCCGCCGTGGAAGGACCGTCCTTGAGCACCCTGCCCTACCTCGACCCCGCCGTGCCCGTGGCCGACCGCGTCGAGGACCTCCTCGCCCGCATGACGCTGCCCGAGAAGGTCGGACAGATGCTCCAGCTCGACGCGCGCGACGGCGTCGGCCCCGCGGTGCTGGAGAAGCACGCGGGCTCGCTGCTGCACACGTCGCCGGAGAACGTCCTCGCCGCGCACGAGCTCACCGGGCGGACGCGGCTGCGCATCCCCCTGCTGATCGCCGAGGACTGCATCCACGGCCACTCGTTCTGGGTCGGCGCGACGATCTTCCCCACGCAGCTCGGCATGGCCGCGACGTGGGACCCCGCGCTCGTGGAGCAGGTCGCGCGCGCGACCGCGGTCGAGGTCGCCGCGACCGGCGTCCACTGGACCTTCTCCCCCGTGCTCTGCATCGCCCGCGACCTGCGCTGGGGCCGCGTCGACGAGACGTTCGGCGAGGACCCGTTCCTCATCGGCGAGCTCGCGTCCGCGATGGTCCGCGGCTACCAGGGCGACGGGCTGTCCGACCCGACGGGCGTCCTCGCTACGGCGAAGCACTTCGCGGGCTACTCCGAGACGCAGGGCGGGCGCGACGCGAGCGAGGCCGACATCTCGCAGCGCAAGCTCCGGTCCTGGTTCCTGCCCCCGTTCGAGCGGGTCGCGCGCGAGGGCTGCGCCACGTTCATGCTCGGCTACCAGTCCATGGACGGCGTGCCCGTCACCGTGAACGGCTGGCTGCTCGACGACGTCCTGCGCGGCGAGTGGGGGTACACCGGCACGCTCGTCACCGACTGGGACAACGTGGGCCGCATGGTCTGGGAGCAGCACATCCAGCCCGACTACGTGCACGCGTCCGCCGCGGCCGTGCGCGCCGGCAACGACATGGTCATGACGACTCCGCGCTTCTTCGAGGGCGCGCTCGAGGCGGTGGACCGCGGCCTCGTCGAGGAGGCGGCGATCGACGCCGCCGTCCGGCGCATCCTCACGCTCAAGTTCCGCCTCGGCCTGTTCGAGGACCCGCGTCGCCCGGACGTCGCGCGCCAGCAGGCGGTCATCGCGTCGGCCGAGCACGCCGCGGTGAACCTCGAGGTCGCGCGCCGCTCCCTCGTGCTCCTCACCAACGACGGCACCCTCCCGTTCGCGGGCGGGCTCGACCACGACGCCGGGACGCCCGACGGCCGGGCCCTCGCCCCGGCCGGGGCGCCCGCCCGGAGGATCGCCGTCGTCGGCCCGAACGCGGACGACGACCACACGCAGCTCGGCGACTGGGCGGGCGCGTCGGGCCAGGCCGACTGGCTGCCCGACGGCCACCCGCGCGAGATGACGACGACCGTGCTCGACGGCTTCCGCGCGCTCGCCCCGGAGGGCTGGGCCGTGACCCACGCGCGCGGCGCCGACATCCTCACGCTCGCGCCCGACCCCGAGGGCGAGCTGTTCCCCGACGGGCAGCCGCGGCCGCAGGTCGTCGTCCCGGCCGCGCCCGACGACGCGCTGATCGCCGAGGCCGTCGCCGCCGCGCGCGACGCCGACCTCGCCGTCGCCGTGGTGGGCGACCGCATCGAGCTCGTGGGCGAGGGGCGCTCGACCGCGACGCTCGAGCTCGTCGGCGGCCAGGTCGCGCTGCTCGACGCCCTCGTCGCCACCGGCACCCCCGTGGTCGTGGTCGTCGTCGCGTCGAAGCCGCTCGTGCTGCCGCCGTCGGCGCACGCGGCGGCGGCGGTCGTCTGGGCGGCCAACCCCGGGATGCGCGGCGGCCAGGCCGTCGCCGAGCTCGTGCTCGGGCTGATCGAGCCCGAGGGCCGGCTCCCGATCTCGTTCGCACGCCACGCCGGCCAGCAGCCCACCTACTACAACGTGGTGCGCGGCCAGCACGGCGTCCGCTACGCCGACCTCACGCAGAGCCCCGCGTTCGCGTTCGGCGAGGGCCTGAGCTACACCAGCGTCGAGTACGCCGACCTGCGGGTGCTCGGCACGGAGCACGGGCCCGACGACGTCGTGCGCGCCGAGGTCACGCTGACGAACACCGGGTCGCGCCCGGTGCGCGAGACCGTCCAGGTCTACGTGAGCGACACCGTCACGTCGGTGACGTGGGCCGAGAAGGAGCTCAAGGCCTACAGCAAGGTGAACCTCGCGCCGGGCGAGTCGGCGACCGTCGGCCTCGAGGTGCCCGTGGCGGACTGCACGCTCGTCGACGCGCGCGGGCGCCGCGTCGTCGAGCCGGGCGCGTTCGAGCTGCGCGTCGGGCCGTCGTCGCGCGAGGACGCGCTCCTGCGCGCGTCGTTCACCGTCGCGGGCTAGTCCCGCGCACGACGGAGGGCGCCCGGGTCGACCCGGGCGCCCTCCGTCGTCTGCGGCGGCCGGGCCTCAGGCGCCCGTCGCGACGCGCTCCCGCTCGACGGCGGACTCCTCGCGGTCGACGCGCGCGGCCCGCAGCCGCGACATGATCACCGCGCCGAACGCGATGGCGGCCGCGACGACCGCGATCGCGATGCGCAGGACGTGGTTGGCGTCCTCGGGCACGCTCATGAGCACGACCGCGGGCGCGATGAGCACCGACACGAGGTTCATCACCTTGATGAGCGGGTTGATCGCCGGGCCGGCGGTGTCCTTGAACGGGTCGCCGACCGTGTCGCCGATGACGGTCGCGGCGTGCGCCTCCGAGCCCTTGCCCCCGTACGCGCCGTCCTCGACGATCTTCTTCGCGTTGTCCCACGCCCCGCCCGAGTTGGCGAGGAACACGGCCATGAGCACGCCCGCGCCGATCGCGCCCGCGAGGAAGCCGGCCAGCGGCCCGACGCCCAGGCCGAAGCCGACGGCGATGGGCGCGAACGCCGCGAGCAGGCCGGGGGTCGCGAGCTCGCGCAGCGAGTCGCGCGTGCAGATGTCGACGACCCGGCCGTACTCGGGGCGCTCCTGGAACGTCATGATCCCGGGGTGCTCGCGGAACTGGCGGCGCACCTCGAACACGATCGCCCCCGCCGCGCGCGTCACCGCGTCGATCGCGAGACCCGAGAAGAGGAAGACCGTCGCGGCACCGAGGATCACGCCCACGAGCGTGATGGGCGAGATGATCTGGTAGTCGAGCATCGCCGTGACGAGACCGCTCCCGACGCCCTGCACGTCCGCGAGCGCGTGGCTCACGGCGTCGGCGTACGACCCGAACAGGGCGGTCGCCGCGAGGACGGCCGTCGTGATCGCGATGCCCTTGGTGATCGCCTTCGTCGTGTTGCCCACCGCGTCGAGGTCCGTGAGGATCTGCGCGGCCTCCGCGTCGCCGTCGCCCGACTCGCCGACCGACATCTCGTAGATCCCCTGGGCGTTGTCGGAGACGGGACCGAACGTGTCCATCGCGACGATGACGCCGACCGTCGTCAGCAGCCCGCACCCGGCGAGGGCGACGAGGAACAGCGCGAGCCACACCGACCCGCCTGCGAGGAGGAACAGGCCGCAGATCGCCGCGGCGATCACGCCCGCCGTGTACACGGCCGACTCGAACCCGACCCCGATGCCGGACAGCACGACCGTCGCCGCGCCCGTGCGCGAGGTGGCCGCGACGTGCAGGGTGGGCTTCGACGTCGTGCCGGTGAAGTAGCCCGTGATCCACAGGATGATGCCCGCGAGGACGATCCCGATGACGACGGCGAGGCTCGCGACGACGCGCGGGTCGGCCGCGATCCCGGACAGCTCGCCGAGGTCGGCCGTGCCGTCGAGCGCGGCGAACGACGACGGCAGGTAGACGAACGCGGCGACGGCGGCGAGCACCGCGCCGATGAGCGCCGAGAGGTAGAACCCGCGGTAGATGGCCTTGAGGCCGTTCTCCTGGCCGCGCACGCGCGTGATGAACACGCCGAGCGCCGCGACGAGCGCGCCCAGTGCCGTCACGACGAGCGGGAACACCAGGCCCTCCTCGCCCATCGCAGCCTTGCCGAGGATGAGCGCCGCGACGAGCGTCACCGCGTACGACTCGAACAGGTCGGCCGCCATGCCCGCGCAGTCGCCGACGTTGTCGCCCACGTTGTCCGCGATGGTCGCGGCGTTGCGCGGGTCGTCCTCGGGGATGCCCTGCTCGACCTTGCCGACGAGGTCCGCGCCGACGTCCGCCGCCTTGGTGAAGATGCCGCCGCCGACGCGCATGAACATCGCGAGCAGCGCGGCGCCGAACCCGAAGCCCTCGAGCACCGCCGGGGCGTCGCCCTTGTAGACGAGCACGACGCCCGCGGCGCCGAGCAGGCCGAGGCCGACGACCGACATGCCGACGACGCCGCCCGTCCGGAACGCGATGCGCGCGCCCTCCGAGCGTCCGCCCGGCCGGGTCGCGGCCGACGCGACGCGCACGTTCGCGCGCACCGCGAGCCACATCCCGAGGTAGCCGATCGCGGCCGAGAAACCCGCGCCCACGAGGAACGCGACCGAGCGCCCCACGCGGATGCCGCCGTCGCCCGGCAGCAGGAACAGGAGTCCGAAGACGATCGCCGCGAACAGCGCGAGCGTGCGGAACTGGCGGCTCAGGTACGCGCCGGCGCCCTCCTGCACCGCCTGGGCGATGTCCTGCATCTTCGCCGTGCCCTCGTCCGCGGCGAGGACCTGTCTGCGCAGCACGACCGCGAAGGCGAGGGCCACGAGGGCGATCGCCGCGATGACCGCGACGATGGTGAGACTTTCCGTACCGAGCGTGAGCATCCGTCCTCCTTGACGAACCGCGCGACCGTCGCGCCGGTCCCCTGCCGGAGCGATGGGGGTGAGTCTACGCACGTGTGTCGTACGTCACGACCACTCGTGCAGGACGTCACGAGCGCGTCTTTCGCCCGACTCCGGCGCGCGGTCGGGTGAAAGTCAGGATGTGGCCCCAACCGAACTCTCGCGGCGGGCGTTGAGAGGGGCGACGGTGTTCACGACAGGCAGGGAGGCATGCGCGATGGCGCGTTGGGAAACGGTGCTGGACGAGATCGTCCGCACCCGGCGGAGGGCGCTCGTGGGGTACGCCTTCCTGCTCACGGGGCACGCCGCAGAGGCGGAGGACCTCGTCCAGGAAGCTCTGTTCCGGACCTTTCGCCGCGGGCGGGCGGCGACGGACTTCCAGCTCGCCGAGAGCTACGTCCGCCGGACGATCCTCACGGCGTACGTCGACGGGACCCGCCGTCGCAAGCGGTGGGACGGCGTGCGCCACCTCCTCGGCCCGCGCCCCGAGGTGGACGGGCCGGCCCTTCCCGAGGTGCGCCTCGACATCCTGGAGGCGCTGACCACGCTCTCGCCGCGGGAGCGCGCGTGCGTCGTCCTGCGGTACTTCAGCGACCTGCCCGTCCGCGACGTCGCCGCGCAGCTCGGGATCACCGAAGGGACCGCCAAGCGGTACCTCAGCGACGCGACCACCAAGCTCGCGGCCCGGCTCGGGCCGGTCCGAGCGACCGACGACGACGACCTGACCGTGAAGAACCTGCGAGGTGCGCGATGAACCGGCCCATCACCGACGAGCCCTTCGACCTCGAGCGGGCGCTGCGCTCCGCCGCGGACGCGGTGCAGCCCACGACCGACGACGCGGTCGCCGGTCAGCGCCTGCACAGCGCGGTACGGCGTGTCCGCCGCCGCCGCGCCGGGCTCGTCGGTACTGCCGCCGCTCTCGTGCTGGTCCTCGGCGGCGTCGGTGTCACGGCGGCGTGGGACCGCAGCCCGGAGCCCCTCATGCCCGCGCCCGCCCCGAGCCCCGACCCGACAGGGACGCCGACGCCGACGGACCCCGCTCCGACGCCCTCGATCGAGCTCCCCGCGCCCGTGACGACGGAGCAGCTCCGGTGCGGGAACCCGGCACCGGCCGCGACGGGTCCCGACCTGCTCGCCACCGTCTCCGTCGAGACCTCCCGTCCCACGGTCCGCTCGACCATGCTCGTGGACGTCGCTGCGACGCTTCGGGTCACGGACGGGGCGGACGTGACCGTGCTCGATCCCGCAGCGCGCGCCGGGTACGTCCTCGTCCAGGACGGGATCGTCGTCTCCAGCACCTCGGCGCTGCCCCGCGTCCCGGACGACCGCGTGCCGACGAGCCTGACGAGCGGGTCGGAGGTGCCGCTCACCATCGCCGTCGACTCGCTCGCGGCCTGCCCCCCGCTGGGCACGGTCGAGTCCCTTTCGCTCCTGCCGGGCGAGTACGAGCTCGCCGTCATCGTGCCCTGGACGGTGTCCTCCGCGACGACGGAGCCGGGCGCCGAGACGCCGGGCGCGGCGGGCGTCGACCCGCTGTTCGACGGCTGGCTGGTCTCCGCGACCGTGCCGTTCGTCGTCGAACCCGCGGGCGAGGAGGAGACGGAGCCCGAGGGTCCCGACGGCCTCGAGCACGCGGCCGACGGGCCGACCAGGGCGTTCCCGGCCGGCCCCACCTCCGCCGACCTGGAGTGCGGTATGCCCGCGCCCGCGCCGTCCACCTCGCTCCTGGCGTACCTCGCGCTGCCCGGCAACATCGAGGTCGGGACGACCAGTCCCCGGAGCACGGGTTCGATGCTCTACGGGGACTCTCTCGCCCGGGCCGAAGCCACCTTCCCGGCCGCGGCGAACGCCTACGTCGTGCTGCGCGACGGGACGATCGTCAGCTCCACGAGGTCGAGCTCGCGCATGGCGGCCGACCTCCGGACGATGGTCGACGGGACCGAGACGCCGGTGCCGTTCGAGTACTCCGCCGAGATCCACTGTGGCGACGGCGCCGCCACGGGTCAGATGCTGACTCCCGGCACGTACACCTATCAGGGGCTCCTGCCCTGGACCATCACGTCGTACAGCCTGCTCCAGAAGGACGGCTCGTGGGGCGCCACGCAGACGGCCGGAGGTGCACCGCTCTTCCAGGGCTGGCTGGTGTCGGAGCAGGCGACGTTCGTCGTCCGGTGAGAACCGGCGGTCCGACTCGTCCCCATGGTCGGCGACGGGCGTCCGGCGACGGAGCGGGGTCGCCCGCTCCGTCGCCGGGCGGGCGCGACGGCGCGGCCGTCCGGCCTCACGGACGGCGCGCGTCGGCGTCCACTGCGAGGCGCGCGACGGCGTCGGGCCGGGTGAGCGGGTAGAGGTGGCCTTCCCCCGCGAGCCCGACCCGCGGGACCCCGAGCCGGTCCGACAGCTCGCGCTGCGCGCGCAGGAACCGGGCGCTCGCCCGCAGCCCGGTGACGAGCAGCGGCTCGGCGCCCGCGGGCAGACGGCGGCCGTCGTCGAGCAGGTCGCGCACGCGCGGCGCCTGCTCCCAGCTCGCGAACCACTGGTGGGCGAGCAGCGTCCACGCCTCGCGCGAGCCGTAGCGGGCGTGCGCGACGTCGTGCGGGAGGCGGTCCGGGGCGCGCGTGACGACCCGGACGCCCACGCGGCGCAGGGTCGCGCCCGTCACGGCGAGCCCGGTCGCGAGCACGCCCGCCGCCGCGGTGCCGGCCCGGGCCGTGACCCGTCCCGTGTGCAGGGCCGGGAGATGGGCCTCCCACGGGCTCGTCGGGTCGAGGAGCACGAGCCGGCGGACCTCGTCCGGGTGCCGCAGCGCCCACTCGATCGCGGTGAGTCCGCCGACGGAGTGCCCCACGAGGTCCACGGGCCGCGACCCGTCGACGCCCAGGCCCTCCCGCACCACGTCGACCGGTCCCGTCACGGGCACGCGCCACGCGTCGAGGACGCGGACGTCGTCGGTGCCGGACGCGGTGCCGAGGGCGCGCGCGAGCGGGGCGAAGTCCTCGGGCGTGAGCGCCAGGCCCGGCAGGACGACCCAGGTCATGCGGACTCCCTCTCTCGCGGTGCGCGACCACCCTACGGAGCGCTCCTGGGCGTGCGTAGGGTGGAGCCTGTGTCGACGCCCAGCACCCCCGTGACCGACCCGACCCTCCACGACCGCGCCCTCGCCCACGCGCACGACCTCGCGACGTTCGTCGAGGCGTCCCCGTCGTCGTACCACGCGGCGCACGAGGTCGCGCGCCGGCTCGAGGCCGTCGGCTTCGAGCGCCTGGACGAGACCGCGGCCTGGCCGTCGGTGACCGAGGGCGACGGGCCCGCGGGCGGGCGGTACGTCGTCGTGCGCGACGGCGCGGTGATCGCCTGGGCCGTGCCCGCGGGCGCGACGGCGACCACGCCGTTCGCGATCCTCGGCGCCCACACCGACTCGCCCGGCTTCAAGCTCAAGCCGCGCCCGAGCGTCGGCCGCGAGGGCTGGTGGCAGGCGGGCGTGGAGATCTACGGCGGCCCGCTGCTCAACTCGTGGCTCGACCGCGAGCTCGAGCTCGCCGGTCGCCTCGTCACGGCCGACGGCGAGGAGCACCTCGTGCGCACGGGCCCCCTGCTGCGCATCCCGCAGCTCGCGATCCACCTCGACCGCGCCGCGAACGACGGGCTCACGCTCGACAAGCAGCAGCACACGCAGCCCGTGTGGGGCCTCGCGTCGGCGTCGGGTCCGGCCGGGTCCGACGTCGCGGGCGCGCCGCACGGGACGAGCGGCGGGGACGTGCTCGCCGAGCTCGCGCACCACGCGGGCGTGCGGGCGAGCGAGGTCGCCGGGTACGACGTCGTGGTCGCCGACACCCAGTCGCCCCGCGTGTTCGGCGCGCACGACGCGTTCCTCGCGTCCGGGCGGCTCGACAACCTGCTGTCGGTGCACGCCGGTCTCGTCGCGCTGCTCGAGGTCGCGGGCACGCCCGACCGGCCCGTCGAGGGCGCTGCGATCCCCGTGCTCGCCGCGTTCGACCACGAGGAGATCGGGTCGGAGTCGCGCTCCGGCGCGTCCGGCCCGTTCCTCGCGGACGTGCTCGCCCGGGTCGCGGCCGGCCTCGGCGCGACGGACGAGGAGCGGCACCGCCAGCTCGCGGGGTCGCTGTGCGTGTCCAGCGACGTCGGCCACTCGGTGCACCCCAACTACCCGGAGCGGCACGACCCCGCGAACCGTCCCCTCGCCGGTGGCGGGCCGATCCTCAAGATCAACGCGAACCAGCGCTACACGACCGACGCGCACGGCGCCGCGGCGTGGGCGCGCGCCTGCGCCCGGGCCGGGGTGCCGAGCCAGGAGTTCGTCTCGAAGAACACCGTGCCCTGCGGTTCGACCATCGGGCCGCTCACCGCGACCCGCCTCGGCATCCGCACGGTCGACGTCGGGGTCCCCATCCTCTCGATGCACTCCGCGCGCGAGCTCACCGCCGTCGTGGACCCGTGGTACCTCTCGCGTGCGGTGCTCAAGATCTTCCAAGGCTGAGTCTCCCGCCCACCCCACCGGCCGAGCAGGCGGTTCTGGTTCGTCCTGGGCGCGGGACGGACCAAGACCGCCTGGTCGGGCAGCCGCGATCGCCTGGTCGCGCCCGTCAGGGGCGCTCGGCGCGGGCGCGGACGCCGCGCAGCATCTTCTGCGTCATGAGGAAGCTCACCGGCTGCACCGCCTCGACGACCGCGCGGCCCGCGGCGCCCAGCGGCAGATACCGCTCGCGGACGAGCAGGCGCGACCGCGGGGTGCCGTCCGACCCCGGCGGCAGCGGTCGCACGACGAACGCCCACGAGAACCGGAACGGCATGGTGTCCGGCTGCCCTGGCCCCGGCGCGCCGAGCAGCACGAGGTGAGAGCCCGGCTCGAGCGCCGCGACCCGGAGGACGGCCTCGTCGGCCAGGTGGACGTCGTCGCCCACGGCGAGGCCCTGCCAGCGCTCCTCGATCGACTCCGCGCTGCGGATGCCCAGGCCGACCAGGTTCTCGAGCGCGTCGTAGGAGTAGAAGCCGCCGCGCCCCTGACCGAGCTGGACGAGCCACGGCCAGACGTCGGCCGGCGGCGCGCCGACCGTCACGGCCCGCGTCGCGACGACGGCGCGCGCGTCGGGGACGAGGTCGTCGCCGGGGAGCACGCACTCGTGCTCGCCCTCCCAGGTGCCCCACGTCTGGGTCATGCGCCGGGTGAGCAGGAGCGCCCCGGCGGCGAGCGCCGTCGTCGTCAGGACCCGGATCCCACGCCACGCTGCCATGCGTCGATCGTCGGCCGTGCGCCCCTCCCCGCGCGAGGGCCGGAGGTCCCGAGCGCGGCCCTCGGCCGAACCGTGGGCCCGAGGTGGGACACTCGGAGACGTGCTGCACGCCCCCACCACCTCCCCGCGACCGACGAGCGCGACGCTGCTCGACGTGCTGCGCGCGGGCGGACGGCGCGACGAGCGGCTGCGGCACGTGCGCGAGCTGCCCGCGCGCCCCGGCACCCAGGGCGAGTGGCCCGCGTGGGCCGACGCGTCGCTCGTCGCCGGGTACCGCGCGCTCGGCGTGGAGCGCCCCTGGGAGCACCAGGTCGAGGCGGCCGACGCCGCGTGGTCGGGCCGGCACGTCGCGCTCGCGACCTCCACGGGCTCGGGCAAGTCGCTCGCGTTCTGGCTCCCGGCGCTCACGGCCGTGCGCGCCGACGCCGCGGCGCGCGTGCTCGACCCCGGCCGCATCGAGTCGGTCGCACGGCGCGGCGCCGTGCTCTACCTCTCGCCCACGAAGGCGCTCGCGGCCGACCAGCTCTCCGGGCTCCAGCGCCTCCTCGACGCCGCCGGGACGCGCGACGTGCGGGTCGCGACGTGCGACGGCGACACCGGGCAGGACGAGCGCCGGTGGGTGCGCGAGCACGCCGACGTCGTGCTCACCAACCCGGACTTCCTGCACTTCGCGCTCCTGCCGCACCACCGCGGCTGGACGCGGCTGCTGCGGGACCTGCGGTACGTCGTCGTGGACGAGGGGCACGCCTACCGGGGGGTGTTCGGCGCGCACGTCTCCCTCGTCCTGCGGCGCCTGCGCCGGCTCGCGGCGCACTACGCGCGCGAGGGCGACCGGCCTCCGGCGTTCGTCGTCGCGTCGGCGACGACCGCCGACCCGGCGACGAGCGCGGCACGGCTCGTCGGCGTCGAGCCCGACGACGTCGTGACCGTCGCGCGCGACACCTCCCCCGCGGGGCGCAAGACGTTCGCCCTGTGGGAGCCGCCCGTCGTGGTGGGCTTCGAGGCGTCCGCGGACGACGGGCCCGCGGAGGGCCACGACGACGACCCGGCGGTCGCGACGCCCGCCGAGGGGCCGGAGCACCCCCGCCGCAGCGCCACCGCCGAGACGGCCGACCTGCTCGCCGACCTCGTCATCGCGGGCGCCCGCACGCTCGCGTTCACGCGCTCGCGCCGCGGCGCGGAGTCCGTCGCGGTCCAGACGCAGGACAGCGTGCGCGTCGTCGACCCCCGGCTCGTGCGCCGCGTCGCCGCCTACCGCGGCGGCTACCTGCCCGAGGAGAGGCGTGAGCTCGAGGACGCGGTGCGCACCGGCGACGTGCTCGGCCTCGCGACGACCAACGCGCTCGAGCTGGGCGTCGACATCTCGGGGCTCGACGCCGTCCTCATCGCCGGCTGGCCCGGCACCCGCATGTCGGTCTGGCAGCAGGCGGGCCGCGCCGGGAGGGCGGGCGCCGACGGCCTCGTCGCGTTCGTCGCGCGCGAGGACCCGCTCGACACGTTCCTCGTGCACCACCCCGAGGCGGTGTTCGACGCGCCGCTCGAGGCGACCGTGTTCGACCCCGCGAACCCCTACGTCCTCGCGCCGCACCTGTGCGCGGCGGCGGCGGAGGTCCCGCTGCGCTCCGAGGACCTCGCCGCGTTCGGCGTGCCCGACGTCGTGCGCGGCCTGCTCGACGTGCTCGTCGCGCGCGGCGCCCTGCGCCGCCGGGCGTCCGGCTGGTACTGGACGCACGCGCAGCCCGCGTCGGGCATGACCGACCTGCGCGGCTCCGGCGGCGCGCCCGTCCGGGTCGCCGAGGCGCGCACCGGCCGGCTGCTCGGGACCGTCGACGCCGCCTCCGCGGACGGCTCCGTGCACGACGGCGCCGTGTACGTCCACCAGGGCCGCACCTACGTCGTCGAGCACCTCGACCTCGCGGACCACGTCGCGCTCGTGCGTCGGCAGGACGTCGACCACGGCACGTGGTCCCGGTCGACCACGTCCATCACGATCGTCGACGAGCCCACGGACGGGGACGTCGCGACGGGCCGCGAGGTCGTCGAGCGCAGCTGGGGTCCGGTCGGCTGGGGCTACGGCCCGGTCGACGTGTGCTCCCAGGTGGTGAGCTTCCAGCGCCGCCGCCTCCTCGACATGCAGGTCCTCGGCACGGAGACCCTCGATCTTCCCGAGCGCACGCTGCCGACGATGGCCGTCTGGTGGACCGTCCCCGCCTCCGTGATCGAGGAGGCGGGCGTCGACGCCGACGAGCTGCCCGGTGCGCTGCACGCCGCCGAGCACGCGTCGATCGGTCTGCTCCCCCTCCTCGCGACGTGCGACCGCTGGGACCTCGGCGGCGTGTCGACCGCGCTGCACGCCGACACCGGCGAGGCCACCGTGTTCGTCCACGACGCCTACCCCGGCGGGGCCGGCTTCGCCGAGCGCGGGTTCGAGCTCGGCGCGACCTGGCTCCGCGCGACGCGCGACGCCATCGCCCGCTGCCCGTGCCACGACGGCTGCCCGGCGTGCGTGCAGTCGCCCAAGTGCGGGTCGTACAACGCCCCGCTCGAGAAGGCCGCCGCCGTCCGGCTGCTCGACGCCGTGCTGGCGTATGCCCCGGCCGCCGCGACCGAGGCCGACACCGACGCCGATGCCGCGGGGCGGACCGCAGGTCTCCCGCGATAGGGCACGGCACCTCCGCAAGGTCGAGGCCTGGTGCCGTCCGGTCGCTCCCGCCGCGCGAAGGGCCGCTCTCCCCAGGTCACGCTCCGCTCGCACGACCCGGCGGACCGCTGACCGTGCCGGTCGCGGACCCTCGTCGCGCCCTCGCCGGCCCGTGTCAGGAGCGCCGGCCTCTCGCGTGTGCCGAGCCGGAGCAGACGGTGGCGGCCGTTCATCGCGCGCTCGCCGGGCCGGCCCGTGCGGCGGCGGTCGCGCGGCCGAGCGTGGCGCCGAGGAACGTCACGCCGGCTCTCGACTCGACGTCCACCCGGACGACCCCGGCGCCCTGCTCCGTGCACGCGACGACCACGGCCCGGTTGCGCGCCGCGGCCTCGCGCGCCCGGCCGCAGGGTTCCCACCCGTCGCGGACTGCCGTCGCCGCCGCGAGCGCCGCGAGGTCGGCTCCGGTCTGCGCCGTGCCACGCGCCGCCTGCGCCTGCGCGAGCCCGGCGAGCGCGAGCGCCAGTACGAGGACCGCCGCGACGACCCCGAGCACCAGCACCGTGCCTGCTCCGTGCTCGACGTCGAGGTGCACGGCCACCCCCGGCCTCGCACCCGGCCGGCCGTCGGCCTCGGTCCCGATCGCGGTCTCGATCCCGCTTCCGGCCCGAGTCTCGGCACCGGTCCCGGTCTCGGTCCCGGTCTCGGTCTCCGTCTCGGTCTCGGTCTCGGTCTCGGTCTCCGTCTCGGTCTCCGTCTCGGTCTCGGTCTCGGTCTCGGTCTCGGTCTCGGTCTCGGTCTCGGTGCACCGTCCCCCCGGAGGCCGCGCCGCGATCACGGCTCGGCCCATGCGACGGCCGCGCCGCTCGCGCGCAACGGCGACCCGGCGAGCCACCCGCCCACGACGGGCGTCGTGACGCGCACCTCGACCCACGGGTCGCCGCGCAGCACGCCGACCGTCGCGCCGGCTCCGGCGACCCGGAGCGCGGTCGCGCGCACGGTCGCGTCGTCCTCACCGATGGCCACCGCCCGGGCGGCGGCCCTCGCCGCGTCGGCGGAGCGCATCTGGGCGCCCGCCGCCGCGGCGAGGGTGAGGACCACGACGAGCACCAGGACGACCGCCGGCAGGGCGACCGCGAGCTCGGCCGTGACCGCACCACGCTCTCCGCCCTGACGGACCCGGCCCCTCAGCCGGCGGTTCTCCGCCCCGGCGTCCCGTCGCACGGGCTCAGCCCAGCGAGAGCGCGCTGCGCACGATGCCGAGCAGCATCTCGCGCACCTCGCCGCTCTTCAGCACGACGATGAGCAGCCCGGCGAAGCCCGCGGCCGCGACCGTCGCGATGGCGTACTCCGCCGTCGCGAGACCCGCCTCGCCGTCCTGCCCCGTGCTCGTCCCCGTCAGGCGCGCGAACGCGCGTCGCGGCTGTCGTGTCATCTCCGGCTCCCCTCGTGTGGCCCACGTCGTGCGGGCGGTCGGGGAGACTCTGCCGGGACCTGCACTCCTGCCGCACCCCACCGCGGGGCGTCGGTGGACGGGGCTCTCAAGACGACGACCTGTGCACGGCAGCGCGCGCTCCGCCCGCGTCGACGGGTCGGACCACCAGCACTCCGTCGCACGATCAGCACCCGGTCGACGGGTCGAGCCGCTAGCACTCCGTCGCACGAACAGCATCCGGTCAACAGGTCGAGCCACCGGCAACCCGTCGCACGATCAGCACCCGTCGTCAGGTCGCGCGAGCAGCACCCCCGGCGACGGGTCGATAGACCAGCCCCAGCCAACCGGGGCGCGGTCAGCCCCAGGTGAGCGGGTCGAGCTCGAGGTGGAAGCGGAGCCTGCCGGGGTCGACCGGGGACCCGTAGCGCGGCGCGAGTGACTCTTCCAGGGCACGCACGTGCTCCGGCCAGGTGTCCTGGGCGTTCGCCAGGAGGAGGGAGAGGTCGGCGTGCCGGTCGGCGACCCCGAGCCGCCCGACGTCGACGAACCCCCGGAGCTCCAGCGTCTCGGGGTCGAGCAGGACGTTGGGCAGGCACAGGTCGCCGTGGCAGACCACGAGGTCCGTCGCCTGCTGCTCCCGCCGCCACGGCAGCTCGGCGAGGAGCTCCGCGAGGAGGTCCGCGGGGTCACGGGTCTCCTGCTCCGGCCGCAGGAACTCCGGGTGCACGCGGCCGCCGTCGACCACGTCGCGGGCGAGGGCGACCATGGCGTCGAGGCTCCGGTCGAACGGGCAGTCGGCCACGGAGAGGTCGTGGAGGGTCCGCGCCGCCGCGAGGACGCTCGTCCAGGCGCGGTCGACCTGGTCGGGGCGGACTGTGTCAGCGGGCACGCCCGGCACCGTGCGCGTCACGAGGACGGCCTGCTCCCCGGTGTCCTCCCACGCCAGCACCTCGGGGACGGCGATCCCGTGGGCAGCCGCCCAGAGCGCGCGGTCCCGTTCGTCCGCCAGGTCGGCCGCCTGGTCCGGGCCCACGACCTTGGCGTGCCGTGCGCCGTCCGCGCTGACGAGCACGCGGGCCGAGGACTCGCCGCTCCCGACGTCCCGCCAGGCGTCGTCCCGGAGCGCGGCAGGCACATGGGAGACAGGGGACGGGTCCATGCGGCCACCGTAGCGACCCCACTCGACCCGACCCGACACCGGCCCCGGCGCCGGCCCGAAAACAACACCGACGGCCGCCTCTGCCTCCGGACCTCCGACGCCTATCCGGAGAGCAGACCCGCCCCGAGGGAGACGAGGACGGGCAGCAGCCCGACGAGCACGAACGCGGGCAGGAAGCACGCGCCGAGCGGGAGCACGAGGTGCACGGCGAGCCGTGCCGCGGCAGCCTTGGCCGCTCCGGTCCGGTCCTGGCGCGACGCCCCGGCCGCTGCCCGCAGCGACGACGCCGGAGCGGCGCCGTGCAGCCACGCGGGCCGCAGCGCGCGCTGCACGACCCCGAGCCTCGGCGGTGCACCCGCCCAGGCACCGTCCCACGACGCCCCGAGGAGGAGCGCCGCGCCGGCGGCGCGCAGCCCCGCACCGTCGCGGCCCCCGACGCACGACCCGACGACGTCGAGCGCTCGCGGGATCGCCGCCCCCGACCCGACGGCGGCCGCGAGCAGCTCGAGGAGCACCCCGGTCTCGATGCCGGGTTCGCGGTCGTCATCCCGGCGCCGTCGGCCGCCCGGGCCGTCGGCGGGATCGTCGGGCCCGGGCGCTGCCCGCCCGACGGCGACGAGGCGCCGTCCGACCTCGGTGCGCGCGGACCACCACGGCGCCGCGGCCGCCAGGACGCAGAGCGCCACGAGGACGAGGGTCACCGGTGCTCTCCTTCCCGGGCGGGCCGCGCCGCGCGCCGCGCGATCACCCGTCGTCCCCTGCGGTGCGCGCCCGCTCGACGAGCCGAGCTGACCACGTGCGGCCCGCGACGAGCAGCAGGACCCCGAGGAGCACGCCCGCCGTCCCGAGGCCGCCGTCGGTCGCGGTGGCGAGCGGGTCGGCGCCCAGCACGTAGCCGAGCAGGACCCCGACGACCGGGAGCCAGAGCAGCACGCGGGCGGTCGCGCGCGGTCCGGCGAGCGCCGCCTCCCGCTCGGCCCGCGCCTCGGCGTCCGCGGCCACAGACGCGGCGACCTCGTCGAGCACGGTCGCGAGCGGCGCACCGAGCTCCGCGGCCAGCCGGCACGCCGCGACGAGGGCACGCGCCGTCGCCGGGCCGCCGACGTGCGGCGCGAGGTCCGCGACCCGCGGGACACCCCCGCCGTCGACCCGGACCCCGACCGCACGACCCCACGCGACACCCGGCGCGGCTCCGGACCGCAGGAGCGCCCCGACCTGCGTCACGACGACGCGCACGAGCTCGGGCACCGCTTGCGGTCGGGCCGGGCGGCGCAGGACGGACCACCGCACGCCGCGCGACGCCGACCGACCGACGACCCTGCGCGCCGACCGACCGCCCCGGGCCGTGGCGCACCAGACCGCGGCACCGACGAGGAGACCCACGAGGACCGTCATGCGCGCACTCCCCCGCCGCGCACCGTCCGGGCCGCACCGGCGCGGAGACTCCCGGCACGTCGTCGCGTCATGCGGACCACCGCCCCACGAGCTCGTCCCACGCCGGTCCCGCGACCGGCCCCGCCGCGCCCGTCGACCCGCCGCCCGGCGACCCGTCTCCCGTCGACCCGCCGCCCGGCGACCCGCCGCCCGGCGACCCGCCTACCGTCGACCCGCCGCAGGGCGACCCACCGCCCGGCGGCACGACGGTCCCGTCCCACGACCCCGCGACGTCCACGCGCAGCGCGCCGCGCTCGTCCTGCCGCACGACGCCGAGCTGCGCGAGGACGCGCCGGGTCGTGCCCGCGCTGCGGACGCGGCGCAGGTGCAGCACGACATCGAGGCCGCCCGCGGCCTGCGCGGCGACGGCGGCCCGGTCCATACCTGCGAGCGCCGCGAGCGCCTCCAGCCGGGCGGGGACCACCTCGACGTCGTTGGCGTGGATCGTCGCGAGGCCGCCGTCGTGGCCCGTGTTGAGCGCCATGAGCACCTCGCGGACCTCCGGCCCGCGGCACTCGCCGAGCACGATGCGGTCGGGCCGCATGCGTAGCGCGGCGCGCACGAGGTCGGCGAGGTCCACGCCGCCCGCGCCCTCGACGTTGGGACGCCTCGCGGTGAGCGGGACGACGTGGGGGTGGTCCGGGTCGAGCTCGCGCGCCTCCTCGACGCAGACGACCCGCTCGTCGGGCGGGACGAGCGCGAGGAGGGCGGCGAGGAGCGTCGTCTTGCCGGTGCCGGTACCGCCGGAGACGAGGACGTTCGCGCGCCGCGCGACGAGGCCGCGCAGCACCGGCTCCCACGCGTGCGGGACGGTGCCGCCCGCCACGAGGTCGTCGAGCCGGAACGTCCGGGTCCGCAGGACGCGCAGCGAGACGACGGCCCCCGTCGCGCACACGGGCGCGACGACGGCGTGCAACCGGGTCCCGTCCGGAAGGCGGGCGTCGACGACGGGCGACGCGTCGTCGAGCCGCTGCCCGCCCGCCGCGGCGAGGCGCACCGCGAGCGCCCGCACCGCCTCGGGGCCGCCGAGCGCGACCTCGACCCGCTCGAGACCGGCGCCGCGGTCGACCCACACGTCGTCGGGCCCGTTGACGAGCACGTCCGTCACGCCGGGCTCGTCGAGGTACCGCTGGAGCGGCCCGGCCCCGAAGATCTCCGCGTGGGCGGTCCGGGTCAGCTCGCGCAGCGCGGTCGTGCCGAGCACCCGGCCCGACGCCCGCAGCGCGTCCGCGACGGCCGCGTCGCCGAGCGCCTCGGTGGCGCCGCCCGGCTCGTCGCCCGACCGCACGAGGCGGTCCCGGACGCCGTCGAGCAGGGCGACCCGGCCGCGCTCGGCACGCGGCGGCGCCTCCCCACGGCGCTGCGCCCCGTCCGTGGCACCCCCGTCACGACCACGCCCGCCGCGCGGTGCACGCGCCTCCCGCGCGCTCACCGGGCGGGCCCGAGGTAGCGCGCGGCGAGCTCGCGACCGGCCCGGACGACCGGCCCGCGCCCGACGCACGGTCCGTGCCCCCGCTCGACCGCGCCGGCGAGCGCACGGTCCCACCCGGCGGTGGCGGCGACGTCGAGCCCGACCGCGGCGGCCACCTCGGGCGGCGAGAGCCGACCGGGTGCGGGGCCGCGCGCGACGAGGGCGGCCCGGCCCGGCAGACGGTCGCGCACCGCAGCGGCGCCCGCGACCCCGGCGACGTCGAGCGGGGTCACGAGGAGCACCTCGTCGCACGCCTCGAGCAGCGACGCCCCGGCCGCACCCGCCCCGAGGGCCGCACGGTCGGCGTCGAGCACGAGCACCCCGGACCTCGCCGCCGTGGCCTCGGCGAGCGCGGCGACGACGTCGGCGAGCGCCGCCTGCTCCGGGCCTCCGCCGCGCTCGGTGCTGACGACCGGCACGGTGCCCCAGCGGGGCAGGCGCGCAAGGAGGTCGTCGCCGTCGAGCCGGCCCCGCGCGTCGGCGAGGTCCGGCCAGCGCACGCCCGGGTCCTGCTCGACACCGAGCAGGACGTCGAGGCCCCCGCCCACGAGGGAGAGGTCGACCAGGCACGTCGGCGCGCGCCGCCGCGCGACCGCCCGGGCCAACGACGCGGCGACGACGCTCGCCCCCGCCCCGCCGCGCGCACCGACCACCGCCACGACCGCTCCGTCCATCGCGCTCCCCCGCCCTCCGTCGACCGGGGACCATCGTGCCCTCTGGGCGAGGGCCGCCGTCGGCCCCCGACCCGCCCTGGGGACGGGCCGGTCGGCGAGCGCTCCTGGGGACGGCCACGTTCCGCCGCTAGGCTCGCGACCGTGACCCCGCTCCCGGACCCGACGGACCCGCCGCGCGCCGGCCGGGTCGCCGCGTTCTTCGACCTGGACAAGACGATCATCGCGACGTCGTCGGCCGCGGCGTTCTCGCGGCCGTTCTTCGCGGGCGGGCTCATCAACCGCGGGGACGTGCTGCGCAGCGCGTACGCGCACTTCCTGTTCATGGTGGGCGGGGCCGACGCGGACCAGACGGAGCGCATGCGCGCGCACCTGTCGAACCTCGTGACCGGCTGGGACGTCGCGACCGTCTCTCGCATCGTCGAGGAGACGCTCCACGAGCACATCGACCCGGTCGTGTACGCGGAGGCGGTCGAGCTCATCGAGTCGCACCACGAGCACGGGCACGACGTCGTCATCGTCTCCGCCTCGGGGAGCGAGGTGGTGGAGCCCATCGCCGCGGTGCTCGGGGCCGACCACGCCATCTCGTCCCGGATGGCCGTCGAGGGCGGGCGCTACACCGGCGCGATCGACTTCTACGCGTACGGCGAGAACAAGGCCGTCGCCCTGCGCGAGCTCGCGGAGCGCGAGGGCTACGACCTGGCGGCGAGCTACGCGTACTCGGACTCCGTGACCGACGCGCCGATGCTGGGCGCCGTCGGCCACGCGTTCGTCGTCAACCCCGACCGGACGCTGCGTCGTCTCGCCGCCGAGCACGGGTGGGGCGCGCTGACGTTCTCGCGGCCCGTCGCCCTGCGCTCGCAGCTCGCCGCGCCGACGCCGGTGCTCGCCGCCGCAGGCCTCGTCGGGCTCGGCGTCGTCGGGTGGCTCGTGTGGCGGGCCTGGCGCCGCCGCTCGCGCGGCTGACCCTCTTCAGCGTCGCCGCCCGCGCGGCTGACCCGCCCGTCCGGCCCCCGCGGACGACCGCCGAAGGGCCCGATCCGGACCTCCCGGACCAACCGCACCGGCGTGTTCGAACCCCGGTAGAACACGATGTGGAAGAACCCCCGGAGCGCTTGCGCCCGTCGCCCCGGCGGGCTGTGATGGAGGGACAACAGCACCGCGGCGGTACCCACGCGCAGGGCAGTCCACCGAAGGACGCGCTGACCGGGACGGACCAGGCCACGACGGCCCCCGACCCGTTGCAGCGACTTGGAGCGAGCGCGCCTGTTCACCGCCGCCGCTGGCGACCACGGCGTCCGCGAGGGCGCCGTCGTCGTGTCCGGGCTCACGCGCCCCGTTCCCGCGTCGCGGCCCGCCGGCCGGGCGATACTGGGGCCCATGACGTCAGCGCCGAGTGTCTCCTCCTCCATCACCGCCCGCCTCCAGGTCGAGGCCCGCCCCACCGCCGTGAGCGAGCTGACGACGGCGATCGAGCACACCGGGGGCATCGTCACCGCCCTGGACGTGACGGCGTCGGGCCACGAGCGCATCACCGTCGACGTCACGGTCGCGACGCGCGGCGAGGAGCACGCCGGGCAGATCGTCGAGGCGCTGCGCGCGCTCCCGGGCGTCGTCGTGGACCGCGTCTCCGACCGCACGTTCCTGCTGCACCTGGGCGGCAAGCTGAAGATCGAGTCCAAGGTGCCGATCCGCAACCGCGACGACCTGTCGATGATCTACACACCGGGCGTCGCGCGCGTGTGCGAGGCCATCGCCGCCAAGCCCGACGACGCCCGCCGCCTGACGATCAAGCGCAACACCATCGCGGTGGTCACCGACGGGTCGGCCGTGCTCGGGCTGGGCGACATCGGCCCGCTCGCGTCACTGCCCGTCATGGAGGGCAAGGCGGCCCTGTTCAAGCGGTTCGCCGACATCGACGCGTTCCCCATCGCGCTCGACACGACCGACGTCGACGAGATCGTGCGGACGGTCAAGGCGATCGCGCCCGTGTTCGCGGGCATCAACCTCGAGGACATCTCGGCCCCCCGGTGCTTCGAGATCGAGGCACGGCTGCGGGCCGAGCTCGACATCCCCGTGTTCCACGACGACCAGCACGGCACCGCCATCGTGGCGCTCGCCGCGCTGACCAACGCGCTCAAGGTCGTGGGCAAGCAGCTGCCCGACGTGCGCATCGTCCTCTCGGGCGCGGGTGCGGCCGGGACCGCGGTGCTCAAGCTGCTCCTCGCGGCGGGCGCGCACGACGTCGTCGTCGCGGACATCGAGGGCGTCGTGCACCCGGGCCGCCCCGGCCTGTCCCCGTCCCTCGCGTGGACCGCGGTCAACACGAACCCGCGGCGCGTCACCGGCACGCTGCGCGGGGCCGTCGTCGACGCGGACGTGTTCATCGGCGTCTCCGCGCCGGACGTCCTCACCGGCGACGACGTCGCGCGCATGGCCCCCGACGCCATCGTGTTCGCGATGGCGAACCCGCGGCCCGAGGTCGACCCGGTCGAGGCGGCGGAGCACGCGGCCATCGTCGGCACCGGGCGCTCCGACTTCGCGAACCAGATCAACAACGTGCTCGCGTTCCCGGGCGTGTTCCGCGGCCTGCTCGACGCGCGGTCGCACCGGATCACCGACGCGATGCTGCTCGCCGCCGCCCGCGCGCTCGCGTCCGCGATCCACGAGGACCAGCTCAACCCGACCTACATCATCCCGAGCGTGTTCAACCCGGAGGTGACGACGCTCGTCGCCGCGGCGGTCGAGCGCGCCGCGCGCGAGGACGGCGTCGCCGAGCCTCCCGCGCTGACCGGCGGCCTCCCGCGCGTCGCGACCACGACGTCCGCCCCGACCACCACCGCCCCGGAGGCCTGAGCGTGCAGCGCGTCACGACCCGCAACGCGGCGTTCCAGCAGTGGGAGGCCCTGCTCACCAACCGCACGAAGCGGCACCGGGCGGGCGAGATGGTCGTCCAGGGGGTCCGGCCCATCACGCTCGCCGTCGAGTCCGGGTGGACCGTGCGGACGTGGCTCGTCGACGCCGACCGGTCGCTGTCGTCGTGGGCCCACACGATGCTCGACCGGGTCCGCGCACAGCGGTTCGCCGTGTCGTCCGCGCTCCTGCGCGAGCTCGGCGGCAAGGAGGACGAGACGCCCGAGCTCCTCGCCGTCGTCGCGACGCCGCCCGACGACCTGGGCCGGATCGGCGGCGGCACCGTGGACGCCGACTTCCTCGGCGTCGTGCTCGACCGACCCACGAGCCCGGGCAACGTGGGGACCGTCGCGCGGTCGCTCGACGCGTTCGGCGGGAGCGGGCTCGTCGTCGCCGGGCACGCGGCCGACCCGTACGACCCGCGCGCCGTGCGCGCGAGCACCGGCTCGATCTTCTCCGTCCCGACCGTCCGCGTCCCCGCGGGGCGCGACGTCCTCGACTGGGTCGCCGCGCAGCGCTCCTCCGGGGCCCCGCTGACCCTGGTCGGGACCGACGAGCACGGCGACGTCGAGCTCGCCGACCACGACCTCACGGGCCCGACGCTCGTCGTCACGGGCAACGAGACCACCGGGCTCAGCGCGGGCTGGCGCGAGGCGTGCGACGTCATGGTGAGCATCCCCATGCTCGGCTCGGCGAGCTCGCTCAACGCCGCGAGCGCGACGACGGTCGTGCTGTACGAGGCCGTGCGCCAGCGCCGGGCGCGCTGACGGCACGCACGGCGGCGGTCGGCGCACGCCCGACGGCGGGTGCGGCGTCCCGGGGGGGGGGCGCCGCACCCGCCGTCGTCCCCGCGTCAGGACGAGCGCGGCGCCGTGCTGCCCGGGGCCCGGGTGATGTGGTGCACCGCCTGCGTGCGCAGGCCGGCCCCGTTGAACTCCTGGTAGATCTCCTTCGCCTCCTGCAGCGCCTGCTTGACCTGGTTCTTGTCGAGGTGAGCCGCGGTCAGCTGGTTCTGGTAGAGGTACAGGAACGTGTTGAAGTCGATCTTCGTCAGGTCCACCGTGGACTTGACCGCGACGAACGCGCTGATGCGCTCCATCTTCTCGTAGATGCCGCGGGCCGAGACGTTGAGGTACCACGCCTTGAGGTCGACCCGGACGATGGACAGGCCCTCGGTCACGACGTAGTACTCCTCCATCGTGCCCGTCGACGCCGACGCGCCGCCGAGGAACACGGTGAGGGCCTCGGAGATGAGGCCGCCCACCCCGTCGATGATGCTGTCCGCCGTCCCCGAGACGAACGACTTGAGCGACGACTTCACGGTGTCGGCGAGGTGCTCCGTCGACGTGGACGTGAAGGCGTGCACCTCCTTCTTGGACGCGAGGATGGACGTGATGGGCACGGTCGAGTTCGTGCCTCCCGCCCCGCGGAGCGACTCCTGGATCTTCGCCTCGAACAGCTCGGCCTTCGTCTCGCCGAGCCGGGCGAGCGACTCCACGACCTCGCGCTGCGTCTGCGCGAGCTCGTCGCTGTTGTCGAACTGCTTGACGATGTCTCTCACGAGCGACATGACTTCCTCCGATGACGTGTGGTGCGGTGTCGGAGCGCGGCGACCGCCCCGCCCCCGTGGCGCGAGGTCAGAAGACGACCTGCGTGCCCTGCAGGTCGACCTGCCTGCTCAGCGCGTCCGGCCGCGGGTAGCGGGCGTCCGCCGGGACGGGCCGGTTGTAGCCGTAGACCCAGACGCCCTCGAGCACCCGCTCCTCCTCGAGCGCGAGGGCGAGCCCCGCCGAGAAGTTGGAGACGTTCTCGGCGCACGCGTGCACGAGCACCGGGCCGACCGGTCCGGGCGCCCGGGCGAGGAGCCGGGCGACCTGCCGCCGGTTCCACCCCCAGTCGTCGGCGCCGTTCCCCTCGTCGCCGATCTCCTCGTCGTTGCCGTGCGCGGACAGGCAGACCGGGCCCCGCGCCGTCGCGAGCGCCGCGACGAGCGCCCGTTCCGCCGCGGCCCGTGAGCCCTTCGGAAGCAGGACGACCTCGCCCCACGCGTCCGCCCCGGAACCGTGCTCCTCGACGGCCTCGCGGATGTCGTCGTCCTGTGTGCAGACCACCAGCATGTCGTGCCCCCTCTCGTGCGTCGGCGGGGCTGCGTCGCCCCGCCGTCGGCCCGGTGCCTTCGTCCGGGTCCGTCGCCAGGATCCGCCGGGCGCCGACCGCCCCACATCGTCAGTTCTGACTATCTGCGGACGGGACGGCCGCCCCGTGCGCGGGCCAGGGCGGCGGAGGCCGCGAGCTGCGACGAGACGCCGAGCTTGCCGAGGATCGAGCGGACGTGGGCGCGCACGGTCGCGACCGACAGCACGAGGGCAGCCGCGATCTCGGCCACCGACCGTCCGCCCGCGAGGTGCTCCAGCACCTCGGTCTCCCGTCCCGTGAGCGACGCCACCGCCCGGCGGTCGCGCACGACCCCCACGAGCTGGTCCACCAGCAGCGCGTCGCCCGCGCGCACGTCCCCCGCGAGCATGCGGGCGACCGTCCGCACCTGGTCGCCGAACGGGCGCTCCGCGGCGACGACCAGCGCGCCGGCGCGCGCGGCGACGAGCAGCCGGTCCGCGGCGACCGCGGCGCCCACGACCACGACCGGGCCCGGGCGCCGCAGGACCGCGAGCAGCGGCGGGCCGGGGAGGGAGCCCGCGTCGTCGGCCACGAGCACGAGCCCGCGGCGGCCGCCGGGCCCCGGCCGGAGGGCGTCCTCGGGCACCGTGCGCGCCCCGCGGCAACCGACGGCGCGCAGCCCGGCGGCCACGGCGACGGCGAGCACGCGGTCGCGGGACGCGACGTCGACGCCGTCGTCCCGGCGTGCGGGCGCGGCAGGGCGCGACCGCGCGCCCCGCACCGCCGCGTACGCCAACCCGCCCCCTGTGCCTCGCCGCGAGGCCGCACGCTCCGCGAGGAACGTGAGCCCATGGTGGGGCACCACCCCCCGGGCGGCAACAGCGCGCCGGGGTGCCCGGCGGGTCCCCCGACGGCGCGCTCCCCCGCCGTCCGGGGCGCTCGCCCGCTCCTTTGCGAGCACTCTCGCCGAATCCCGGACGGATGTGACCGCGCTCACCGCAGGAGGTCTACACTCGCCAGGTCGGGGCCCCGGTCGTGCGGCCGTCCGCCCCGTCGTACCGTCGTACCGTCACGCCGCCCCCGGGCGGCCGCCGCGGTCGGCGGGACCGCACCAGAGTCGATGCGCACCGGAGGTCAGCGTGCCAGAGAACGAGCCCGAGGCCGCAGCAGCGGCCACCACGTCCAGCCTGGAGAACCTCCTCCACGAGACCCGGAGCTTCCCCCCGAGCCCCGAGTTCGCCGCGCAGGCGAACGCGCAGCCCGAGCTGTACGAGGAGGCGCGGGCCGACCGGCTCGCGTTCTGGGCGCGGCAGGCGAACGACCTCGTCACGTGGCAGACCCCGTTCACCGAGACCCTCGACTGGTCGCAGGCGCCCGTCGCGCGCTGGTTCGCCGACGGCACGCTCAACGCCGCGTACAACGCGGTGGACCGCCACGTCGAGGCGGGTCTGGGCGACCGGGTCGCGATCCACTTCGAGGGCGAGCCGGGCGACACGCGCACCGTCACGTACGCCGAGCTGCAGCGCGACGTCTCGCGCGCGGCCAACGCGCTCGCGGCCCTCGGCGTCGAGACCGGCGACCGCGTCGTCATCTACCTCCCGATGGTCGTCGAGGCCGTCGTGGCGATGCTCGCGTGCGCGCGCATCGGCGCCCCGCACTCGGTCGTGTTCGGCGGGTTCTCCGCCGACGCGCTGCGCAGCCGCATCGCCGACGCCGAGGCGAAGCTCGTCATCACGGCCGACGGCGGCTACCGCCGCGGCGCGGCCTCCGCGCTCAAGCCCGCGGTCGACGAGGCGCTCGCGCCGAAGGAGGGCGCGGAGCCGACGACGGTCGAGCACGTCCTCGTCGTGCGCCGCACCGGCCAGGACACCGCGTGGACCGAGGGCCGCGACGTGTGGTGGCACGACGCGCTCGAGGCCGCCGACACGACGCACACCCCGGTGTGGGTCGAGGCGGAGCACCCGCTGTTCATCCTCTACACGTCGGGCACCACCGGGAAGCCGAAGGGCATCCTCCACACCACGGGCGGCTACCTCACGCAGGCCGCGTACACGCACCGCAACGTGTTCGACCTCAAGGCCGACACCGACGTCTACTGGTGCACCGCCGACATCGGCTGGGTCACGGGCCACTCGTACGTCGTCTACGGCCCGCTGCTCAACGGCGCGACGCAGGTGATCTACGAGGGCACCCCGGACTCCCCGCACCAGGGCCGCTGGTGGGAGATCGTCGAGAAGTACCGGGTCTCGATCCTCTACACCGCGCCGACGGCGATCCGCGCGTGCATGAAGTGGGGCGAGGAGATCCCCGCGAAGTTCGACCTGTCGTCGCTGCGCGTGCTGGGGTCGGTGGGCGAGCCCATCAACCCCGAGGCGTGGATGTGGTACCGCCGCGTCATCGGCGGCGACCGCACGCCCATCGTCGACACGTGGTGGCAGACGGAGACGGGGGCGATCATGATCTCGCCGCTGCCGGGCGTCACGGCGGCCAAGCCGGGCTCCGCCCAGGTGCCGCTGCCGGGCATCGTGGCGGACGTCGTCGACGACGAGGCGCGCTCCGTGCCGAACGGCGGCGGCGGGTACCTCGTGCTGTCCGAGCCGTGGCCGTCGATGCTGCGCGGCATCTGGGGCGACCTCGAGCGCTTCAAGGACACGTACTGGTCGCGCTTCCCGGGCATCTACTTCGCGGGCGACGGCGCCAAGAAGGACGAGGACGGCGACATCTGGCTGCTCGGCCGGGTCGACGACGTCATGAACGTCTCGGGCCACCGCCTGTCCACCACGGAGATCGAGTCGGCGCTCGTCTCGCACGAGATCGTCGCGGAGGCCGCGGTCGTCGGCGCGAGCGACGACCTCACGGGCCAGGCCGTCGTCGCGTTCGTCATCCTGCGCGGCGAGCACGCCGGCCGGGCGTCCGACGCCGACGGCGCGGCGGCCGTGCAGACCGAGCTGCGCAACCACGTCGCGAAGGAGATCGGCCCGATCGCCAAGCCGAAGCGCATCCTCGTGGTGCCCGAGCTCCCGAAGACGCGGTCCGGCAAGATCATGCGCCGCCTCCTGCGGGACGTCGCGGAGAACCGGACGGTGGGCGACGCCACGACCCTCGCGGACTCGTCCGTGATGGAGCTCATCTCGGCGGGCCTGCAGAAGCCGTCGTCGTCGGGCGACTGACGCGCCGCTCGCCGACCACGGGTCGGTGCCGTCGTCCGCGCGATGACGGCACCGGCCCCGTTCTCGTGCGCCGAGCGCCCGGCCGGTGCGCACCGCGATATGCCCGTGCCCGGCGTCCCCGCGACGGCGTAGCGTCGAGGCGTGCCCCGCGTCCCCGCGGCCGACGGCCGCGCCCTCCTCGTCGAGCAGCTCGACCTGCGCAGCGACTGCTCCCGCTGCACGGGCCTCTGCTGCGTGGGCCTGCACCTCGTGCGGTCCGCCGACTTCGCGATCGACAAGCCCGCCGGCACGCCCTGCCCGAACCTGCGCACGGACTTCGGCTGCGGCATCCACGCCCGGCTGCCCGAGTCCGGCTTCCCCGGCTGCGTCGCCTACGACTGCCTGGGCGCGGGCCAGCGCGTGACGGCCGCCGTCCGGGCGGCGCACGACGGCGCGACCTGGCGCGACGACCCCGCCGCCGCGCGCGACGCGTTCGCCGCCCTGCCCGTCGTCACGCAGCTCCAGGAGCTGCTCTGGTACCTCGCGGAGGTGCTCGCGCTCCCCGCGGCCGCCGCCGTGCACGACGACGCCCGGCAGGCGCTCGACCGCACCGCACCCCTGGCCGACCTCGCCGCGGCGGACCTGCTCGCGCTCGACGTCGGCGCCGTCCGTCGCGCCGTCGGCCCGCTGGTCGACCGGGCGAGCGCGCTCGTGCGCGACGCGGCCCGCGACGGCTGGCAGGCGCGCGACGGCCAGCACCGGGCCGGCCGCCGCGGCGCCGCGTCGCCGCACGGCACCGCCCGGTCCGACGCCCCGACGGCACTCCGGGCTCCGAGCGCGGGGGTGCGTCGTCGGCTGCGGCCGGGGGCGGACCTCGTCGGCGCGGACCTCCGCGGGCTGGACCTCACGGCGTCGGACCTGCGGGGCGCGCTGCTTCTCGGTGCCGACCTGCGCGGGGCCCGGCTCGACGCCGTCGACCTGCTCGGCGCCGACCTGCGGGGCGCCGACGCCCGCGGCACCGACCTCTCCCGGGCGCTGTTCCTCACCCCGGCGCAGGTCGGCGCCGTCCGCCGGGACGAGCGCACGGCGCTCCCGGCCGTGCTCGCCTGACGCATCCCGCGGCCGCGCACCCGCGAGATCGGCACCGGGAGACCGGATCGGCAGTCGCGACCGCCGATCCCACCTCAGGGTGCCGATCTCGGCGGCGGTCGTCAGCGGAGCGCGGCCCGCCGCGCGAGCGGGGCCACCACGACCGCGCACACGACGACGAGCGCCGCCGCTCCCCACGCGAGCGCGCCGTAGGACGAGAACCCGATGATCGCCCCGGCGAGGATGCCGCCGACGGCGCCGCCCGTGTTCATCGCGAGGTCCGACAGGCCCTGCACGGCGGTGCGCGACGGCCCGGGCGTCGCGTCGACGAGCAGCGCCGACCCGGCGACGAGCCCGCACGACCACCCGAGCCCCAGCAGCACCAGGCCGACCGTGAGGCGCGCGGAGTCCTCGCCCGGCGCGCCCGCCACGACGACCGCCGCCGCGAGGAGCAGCGCGCCCCCGGCGTACAGCACGCGCGCGTGCCCGAGCCGGTCCGCGAGCCACCCGACGACGGGGCTCAGCGCGTACATGCCCGCGATGTGGGCGCTGATCACGAGCCCCACGACCTGGAGCGTCGCGCCGCCGTGGTTCATGTGGACCGGGGTCATGGACATGAGGCCGACCATGACGAGGTGGCTCAGCACGATCGCGCCGAGCGCGAGGCGCGCCGTCGGGCTGGCCGCGACGACGGCCCAGCCGGCGCGCAGGCCGTCGCGCCACGACGCCGGGCCCGGCGCACCGCCCGCACCCGGCGCACCCCCGTCGCCACCCGCCGCACCGGAGCCCGCCGCGCCGGGACCCTCCGCGACAGACCCCGCCGCGCCCGCCCCCGACGGTGCGCGCGACGCGAGCAGCGGGTCCGGGCGCAGCCACACCGCGACGACGGTCGCCGCGAGGGCGAACGCGAGCGTCGCGAGCACGAACGGGGCCGCGCTCGGGGCGGTGCTCCCCGCAGTGCTCCCGTGCTCGGCGTGCGCGTCCCCGAGGCGCAGGGCGGGCCCGGCGACCCGGTCGGCGACGCCCGCGAGCGTCGGCCCGACGACGGACCCGACGGTCGTCGCCCAGACCACGACGGACAGGTCGCGGGCCCGGCGCTGCGGCGTCGCGAGGTCCGTCGCGGCGAAGCGGGAGGCGAGACCGGCAGCCGTGCCGGAGCCGAACAGCAGCATCGCCACGACGAGCAGCGGCCACGAGCCCAGCAGGACGGCGACCGTCGCGAGCACCGCGCCGCCCGTCGCGAGGCCGAAGCCGAGCAGGAGCGACGGCCGCCGGCCGCGCCGGCCCGCGACCTGGGCGAGCGGCAGCGCGACGAGCGCCGCGCCGACGACGCCCGAGGTCGAGGTGAGCCCCGCGATCGCGTCGGACCCGGACAGCGCCGACGCCACGAGGGGTGCGACGGCGATGCCGCTCGCGACCCCGACACCGGACAGCACCTGGGTCGCGGCGAGGGTCGTCAGGGTGCGGCGCTGCGTCGGGAGGGCGGGCGCGTCGACGGCGGTCGGGGCGGGCCCGCGGGCGGGGTGCGGGTCAGGGGGCGGGGAGGACTCGGTGCTCACGGGTGCACGCTAGGGCTCCGCGGCGGGCGCTGACGAGCCCTCACACCGCCACCGGTCGCCGAGATCCTGCCGCAGGGCTGCGACCGGGCTGTCGGCCGAGCGCCCGCAGCACGCCGCGCGCCGCCTCGCGTCCCGCCCGGTTGGCCCCGATCGTCGAGGCGCTCGGCCCGTAGCCGACGAGCTGGACGCGCGGGTCGCTCGCCGCCGTCGTGCCGTCGAGCACGATCCCGCCGCCGGGCGCGCGCAGGCCGAGGGGCGCGAGGTGGTCGAGCGCGGCCCGGAACCCGGTGGCCCAGAGGAGGACGTCGGCGGGCTGGTGCAGGAGCCCGTCGTCGTTCGCGCCGGGTGCCCACTCGACGCCGGTCGCCGTGACGCGTTCGAACATCGGCCGACGCCGCAGCACCCCGCTCGCGATCCCCGCGCGGTAGCGGGGCGTGAGCGGCAGGCCCGTGACCGAGACGACGCTCCCGGGCGGCAGCCCCGCGGCCGTGCGCTCCGCGACGCGCGCGACGGCGGCCCGGCCCAGCTCGGGCGAGAACTCCTCCTCGACCCACACGGGCTCGCGGCGCGTCACCCACGTCGTGCCCGACGCGTGCGGCGCGATCTGGAGCAGGAGCTGCGTCGCGGACGCCCCGCCGCCGACGACCACCACGTGCTGCCCCGCGAAGTCCTCGGCGGCGCGGAAGTCGTGCGTGTGGAGCTGGCGCCCGCGGAACGTCTCCATCCCGGGGTAGCGCGGCCAGAACGGGCGGGTCCACGTGCCGGTCGCGTTGACGAGCGTGCGCGTGCGGACGACGACGTCGCGCGCGTCCGGCCCGGCGCCGACCGTGGCGCGGACCAGCAGGAGCGCAGGGTCGTCGGGGTCGTCGCGCACGTCGTGCACCGTGACGGGCCGCACCACGCGCAGGTCGTTCTCCCGCTCGTACGCGGCGTAGTAGCGCGGGACGGCGACGTTGGCGCGCTCGCCGGGGTCGCCGGCCGGGAGCGGGACGCCCGGGAGGTCGTGCACCGCGTGCGTCTCGGCCATGGTCAGCGAGTCCCAGCGGTCCTGCCACGCGCCGCCCGGGCCGCGACCGCCGTCGAGCACGAGCGGGTCGAGCCCGGCGCGCCGCAGGTGGTACGCCGCCGAGAGCCCGGCCTGGCCCGCACCGACGACCACGACGTCGTGCACGGCCCCGCCCGGGCCGAGCAGGTCCGCGCCCGCCGTGCCCGGTGCCGCCGTCTCTCGCCCGTGGGTCCGCTCGCTCACGCCGACCACAACGACCCGCCCCGACAGAACCTTCCCCGGCCCGAGGTGAGGTGCCGAACACGGGGTTGCCGTCGTCATCGCACTCTTCACGACGACAACCCCGTGGTCGACGGCGGGCAACCCCGTGCTCGGCGACGCGCCGCCGCGCGCGCGGCCCGCGTTTAGGAGAGGTCCGGGACCCGCCCGAGCGTGCGGATCGGCCGGACGGCGAGGAGCGCCACCACCGTGAGCGTCCCCACGACCGCGCCCACCAGGAGCACCCGGTCCGTCCCGAACGCGGCGACGGCGGGACCGGCCAGCGCGGCCCCGATCGGGTACATCCCGACCGACCCCGCGACCTCGTAGGCGTGGACCCGGTTGAGCACGTCGCCCGGCACCTGCGTCTGGACGCTCGTCGCCCACATGACGCCCCACACCCCGACCCCGACGCCCACGAGCACCTGCGCGACGGCGAGCGCCCAGACGGGCCAGCCCAGCACGAGGCCGAGCGGGTAGAGCGGGTAGGCCACGAGCGCCACGGCGCCCGCGGCGAGCGGCCGCCGCGGCCGGTAGCGGATCGCGAGCAGCCCGCCGACCACGGTCCCGACCCCGAGCGCGCTGTTGAGCACGCCGAACGCGGTCGCCCCGTGCGTCGGCACGACGACGCTCGCCGCCAGGGGGAGCTGCGGCCCCCAGGCGAGCACCGCGTAGACCATCCAGATGACGACGACGCCCCACAGCCACGTGCGGGAGCGGAACTCGTGCCACCCGACCGCCAGGCTGCGCCACAGGCCCGCGCCCGCCGGGGGCGCCGGCACGACGCCGAGCCGGAGCGCGAGCAGGCACAGCGCGCTCGTCGCGTAGGCGACGGCGGAGAGGATCATCACCCCGCCGGTCGACCCGAACCCGACGAGGACGCCCGCGAGCGCCGGGCCGCCGAGCCCGGTGATCGCCTCGGAGGTCCGCAGGACGCCGTTGGCCCCCTGGACGTCGCGCGCGACGAGCGGCACGGTCGACGCGGCGCCGGGCTGGAACAGCGCGTTGGCGGTGCCGGCGACGGCGAGGAGGGCGTAGAGGTGCCAGAGGTGGTCGATCCCCCGGACGAACAGGACCGCGAGGAGCACGTGCGCGGCGAGGTTCGCGAGGTCGGCCACGATCATCATCCGGCGCGCGGTGAACCGGTCGGCGAGCACGCCGCCGAAGAGCACGAGCCCCGCGAACGGGGCGACGAGGAACGCCATCGCGTACCCCGCGACCGCGAGCCCGTAGCCCGACGCGAGCAGCCCGGCCGAGACCGCGACCGGGAGCATCGCCCAGCTGAGCAGCCCCGCGCTGCGCGCGGTGAAGTAGTACCGGAAGTCCCGCGACCAGACGGTCGGCTCCGTCGGTTCCCCGACCGGCCGGGCCGGGACCGTCACCGGGACGGGGACCCGCCCTGCTGCGGCCTCCGCCGCCTCCTCGACCGCGCACGCGCCCATGCCGCCCTGCCTCTCCGCCCCTCGCTGCCGTCCGACCGGCCGGAGGTCGGCGGGGCGGGCAGGCCGACGCGGCCCCCCCGGGTCCCGCGCCTCACGGCCGCTCGCTCACGGACGTGACAACCGTCACTCGGTTCCGAACCTTCCCGCCACGAGGACGGCGTCCCGCGGGCGCCGGCGGCGCGCGTTCGGTCGTGCGCGGGCGCCGGGGGCAAGATGGACCGGTGGAGACCGCGATCCTCTGGCACACCGGGCCGCTCATCGACGACGTCGAGATCGCGCAGGTCCACGACCTCGCTGCGGCGGCGGAGCGGGAGGACGGCGTGGCGCCCCTCTCGGAGCAGCCGCTGCTCAACCTGCGCGAGGCGACCGACGACGTCGTGCACCTCCTCACGTGGCGCGGGGGCGAGCTCGCGGGCTACGCCCAGGTGGACAAGCGCGGCGACGCGCCGAGCGCGGAGCTCGTCGTGCGCCCGGCGCACCGCGGCCACGGCCTCGGGTTCCACCTCCTGGGCAGCGCCGCGGACCGCGCCGTCGAGCCGCGCCCTTCCGAGCGCACCACGGACGAACGCGCCACGGACGCGCCCTCCCCCGTGAGGGACGTCCCGCCGCTGCGCGTGTGGGCCCACGGCGACCTGCCTGCGGCGCAGGCCCTCGCCGCGCGGGCGGGGTACGGCGTCGTGCGGGAGCTGCTCGTGCTCGAGCGCCCGCTGGGCGGCCCGGCGGAGCACCCGCGCCCCGCCGTCCCGGAGGGTCTGCGGCTGCGCGCGTTCGTGCCCGGGGACGACGACGCGGCCTGGGTCCGGGCCAACGCGCTCGCGTTCGCGCACCACCCGGAGCAGGGGCGGCTCACGGTCGACGACCTGCGCGCGCGGATGCGCGAGGACTGGTTCGACGCCGCCGGTCTCCTGCTCCTCGAGCGCGACCCGGCGCCCGGCGACGGTGCGCCCGAGCTCGTCGGGTTCGTCTGGACCAAGATCCCGACGGGCCAGCCGGACGCCGCGCGCGAGGGCGAGATCTACGTCCTCGGGGTGGTCCCGTCCGCCCAGGGCGAGGGGCTCGGGCGGCTGCTGACCGCCGTCGGGCTCGCGCACCTCGCGGCGCGCGGGGCACGCACGGCGGTGCTGTACGTGGACGGCGACAACGTGCCGGCGGTGCGGACCTACGAGCGGGCGGGGTTCGTGCGGCGCGCCGTGCACGTGCAGTACGCCCGACCTGCCCGCTGAGCCGCGCACCGGCCGAACGGTGACCCGCGTCACGCACCGTTCATCAACTGGTGCCACCATGAACCCATGACCGACACGTCCACGCAGCGCACCCTCGACCCGGACCTCGCCGCACACATCGCGGAGCACATCGCCGAGGAACCCGAGATCGAACCGGTCGGTGCGGAGCTCGACCTCGGTCCGCTGCCCGACGACCGGTTCGCCGACCGCGAGCTCAGCTGGCTCGCGTTCAACCAGCGCGTGCTCGAGCTCGCGGAGGACCCGAGCCAGCCGCTCCTGGAGCGCGTGCGGTTCCTCGCGATCTTCGCGTCGAACCTGGACGAGTTCTTCATGGTCCGCGTCGCCGGCCTCAAGCGCCGCATGGCGACGGGCATCGCGGTCACGGCCGCCTCCGGGCTGTCGCCGCGCCAGGTGCTCGACGCGATCAGCGAGCGCGCGCACGAGCTCATGGCGCGGCACGCGCGGGTCTTCGCCGACGACGTCCAGCCGGCGCTCGCCGCCGAGGGCATCACGCTCGTCCACTGGGACGAGCTGGAGACGCGCGAGCAGGAGCGCCTGCACAAGTTCTTCCGCAAGCAGATCTTCCCCGTGCTCACGCCGCTCGCCGTCGACCCGGCGCACCCGTTCCCGTACATCTCGGGGCTCTCGCTCAACCTCGCGGTCGTGGTGGCGAACCCGACGACCGGCAAGGAGCACTTCGCGCGCGTCAAGGTGCCGCCGCTGCTGCCGCGGTTCATCGCCGTGGACGCGCGAGGACGCCCGAGCGCGCCGACGTCGCAGACGGCGTCGCCCGACCGCGGGCCGACGTCGTTCGTGCCGATCGAGGAGGTCATCGCGCAGCACCTCGACCACCTCTTCCCCGGCATGGAGGTGCGCGAGCACCACCTGTTCCGCGTCACGCGCAACGAGGACGTCGAGGTCGAGGAGGACGACGCGGAGAACCTGCTCCAGGCGATGGAGAAGGAGCTGCTGCGCCGCCGGTTCGGCCCGCCCGTGCGCCTCGAGCTCACGCCGGGCATCAGCCCGCGCATCCGCGCGCTGCTCGTGCGCGAGCTCGGCGTCGTCGAGGAGGAGGTGTACGAGATCCCGGAGCCGCTCGACCTCACCGGGCTCAACGTCATCGCCGACCTCGACCGCGCCGACCTGCACTTCCCGCCGTTCGTCCCGACGACGCACCGCCTCCTCGCCGAGGTGGAGAGCTCGTCACCGACGGACGTGTTCGCCGCGATCCGCGAGCGCGACGTCCTGCTGCACCACCCGTACGACTCGTTCTCGACGTCGGTGCAGACCTTCCTCGAGCAGGCGGCGGCCGACCCGGCGGTGCTCGCGATCAAGCAGACGCTGTACCGGACGTCGGGCGACTCGCCGATCGTCGACGCGCTCATCGACGCGGCCGAGGCGGGCAAGCAGGTGCTCGCGCTCGTCGAGATCAAGGCCCGGTTCGACGAGCAGGCCAACATCTCGTGGGCGCGCAAGCTCGAGCAGGCGGGCGTGCACGTCGTGTACGGGATCGTCGGGCTCAAGACGCACTGCAAGCTCTCGCTCGTCGTGCGCCAGGAGTCGGACGGCCTGCGCCGCTACTGCCACGTCGGCACCGGGAACTACCACCCGAAGACGGCGCGCCTCTACACCGACCACGGCCTGCTCACGTGCGACCCCGACGTCGGGCAGGACCTCACGCGCCTGTTCAACCAGCTCTCCGGGTACGCGCCGCAGTCGCGGTTCCACCGGCTGCTCGTCGCGCCCCGCACCGTCCGCTCCGGCCTCGTCGAGCGGATCGACCGCGAGGCGGTCGCCGCGCGCGAGGGCCACGAGGCGTGGGTCAAGATCAAGGTCAACTCCGTCGTCGACGAGACGACGCTCGACGCGCTCTACCGGGCGTCGCAGGCCGGCGTGAAGGTCGACCTCGTGGTGCGCGGCATCTGCGCCGTCCGCCCGGGCGTGCCCGGGCTGAGCGAGAACATCCGCGTGCGCTCGATCCTCGGGCGCTTCCTCGAGCACTCGCGCATCTACGCGTTCGCCAACTCCGCCGGCCCCGCCATCGGCGAGGGGCCGGAGAGCGGCCCGGAGGTGTTCATCGGGTCGGCCGACCTCATGCACCGCAACCTCGACCGCCGCGTCGAGGCCCTCGTGCGCATCACCGACCCCGACCAGGTCATGGAGCTGCTCGACCTGCTCGACGCGTCGATGTCCGAGCGCACCGCGTCGTGGCACCTCGACGCCGACGGCACGTGGCACCGCCCCGACACCGCGCCCGACGGCTCGCCGCTCGTCGACCTCCAGGCCAGCCTCGTCCAGCGACAGCGCCGCCGGCTCGTCGGGAGGCGGTAGCGGATGGGAGTGCCGTCCTCCGCGCTCCGCGGCGGCGTGCCGCTCGTGGACACGCTCGGCCCGACGCACGTGTCGCACGCGCCCGTCATCGAGTCGGCCGGTGCTCTCGTGTGGCGCGTGCGCGACGACGAGCTGCAGGTGCGCCTCGTCCACCGGCCGCGCTACGACGACTGGTCGTGGCCCAAGGGCAAGCTCGACCCGGGCGAGACGTTCCAGGCGGCCGCGGCGCGCGAGGTCGCCGAGGAGACGGGCAAGCCGGTCGTGCTGGGCGTCCCGCTCCCGGGGCTGCAGTACCTCACGCCCGAGGGCCGCGTGAAGCGCGTGCACTACTGGGCCGCCCGCCGGGCGTCGAGCCGGTCCGACGCCGGCGCGCTCGCCGCGCGTGCCCCCGTCCCACCGGTGTCGCCCCAGGAGATCGACCGCGCCGCGTGGCTCTCCACGGACGACGCCGCGCGGCGCCTCACGCGGCAGGCCGACCGGGCGCCGCTCGAGGCGCTCGTGCGCGAGCGCGACGAGGGCCGGCTCGCGACGCACGTCGTCGTCATCGCGCGCCACGGCAAGGCCGTGGCGCGGTCGGCGTGGCACGGCGACGAGCAGGACCGCCCGCTCACGCCCGCGGGCCACGCCCAAGGGGTCGCGCTCGTGCCGGTGCTCGCGGCCTACGGCGTCGAGACGATCGTCACGAGCCGGTGGGACCGCTGCGCCCAGACGATCGCGCCGTACGCGACCGCCTCCGGGCTCGCCACGGTCAGCATCGACCACCTCACCGAGGCGCAGCACGAGCGCTCGCCCGCGCGCGTCGCGCGGACGGTCCGGGAGCTGCTCGAGGCCGAGCGGTCGTCGGTGCTGTGCACGCACCGGCCGGTGCTGCCCACGGTGCTCGACGTCCTCGGCCAGCACTCGCGGCGGCCGGTCGCGAACGCCCTGCCCGCGCACGACCCGTTCCTCGAGCCCGGCGAGATGATCGTGGCCCACGTGGCACGCACGCCCAAGGGCCCGCGCGTCGTCGCGGCGGAGAAGGTCGCCCCGCCGCTGCACTGAGACCGCGCGCCGGCGTCCCCCAGCGGGCGACGTCCGGTCGCACGACGACGCCCCGCCGGCGGCCGCGAGGCCTCCGACGGGGCGCCGTCGTCCTGCGGGGGACCGGCGTCCCCGGTGCCCTGGGGTCAGAGCAGGATCGGGCTGAGGATCCAGTAGACGACGGCCGCGACGAGCGCGGCGGCGGGGATCGTCAGCACCCACGCGGCGCCGATGTTCTTGGCGACGCCCCAGCGCACCGCGGACAGGCGCTTGGTCGCGCCGACACCCATGATCGCCGAGGTGATGGTGTGGGTCGTCGAGACGGGCGCGTGGAAGATGAACGCGTTGGCGTAGAGCACGACGGCGGACACCGACTCGGCGACGAAGCCGCGCGCCGGGTCGAGCTCGATGATCTTGCGGCCGAGCGTGCGCATGATGCGCCAGCCGCCCGCGTAGGTGCCGAGCGAGATCGCCGTCGCCGCCGACAGCTTGACCCACAGCGGGATCGTGTTGTCGTCCTGGAACCCGCCCGCCACGAGGGCGAGCACGATGACGCCCATCGTCTTCTGCGCGTCCTGCAGACCGTGGCCGAGCGCCATCGCGGCGGCGGAGGCCGTCTGCGCGATCCGGAACCGGCGGAACGCCCGGGCGGGCGCCGCGTTCCGGAACACCCACAGCAGCAGGACCATGAGCGCGAACGCGAGGCCGAAGCCGATCAGCGGCGAGAAGATCATGGGGAGCACGACCTTGTCGAGGATCGCGTCCCAGTGCACCGTGATCCCGGACGCGAGGCCGACGCCCGCGAGGCCGCCGATGATCGCGTGCGTCGACGACGACGGCAGGCCCAGCCACCACGTGATGAGGTTCCACGTGATCGCGCCGACCAGCCCGCACAGGACGATGACGAGACCCTGGTGGGGTGGCACGTCGCCGACGGCGACGATGTCCTCCGCGATGGTCTGCGCCACGGCCGTGCCGAGCAGCGCGCCGATGAGGTTGAACACCGCCGCCATGAGGAGCGCCGCGCGCGGTGTGAGGGCCCGGGTCGACACCGAGGTCGCGATGGCGTTCGCGGCGTCGTGGAACCCGTTCGTGTAGTCGAACGCCAGGGCGAAGGCCACGACGACGACGACGAGCACTGCCTCCACGGGGCTCAGGACTCCTTGAGGGCGATGGTCTCGACCGTGTTGGCGACCTTCTCGAAGGCGTCGGCCGCCTGCTCGAGGACCTCCACGATCTCCTTGAGCTTCATGAGGAGGACCGGGTCGGACACGTCGTCGAAGAGCTCGGCGAGCAGCTTGCGGTGGACCTTGTCCGCCTGGTTCTCCAGGCGGTTGACCTCGACCCAGTACTCGGGGAGGTCGTCCATCGAGCGCAGGCGCGGCATCGCCTCGGCCGTGAGCTCCGACGCCCGCTGGAGCACCTGGACCTGCTCGGACACGCGGGCCGGGAGCTCGTCGACCTTGTAGAGGACGATGAGGTCGGCCGCCTCCTCCATGTAGTCCATGCAGTCGTCGAGCGCCGACGCGAGGGCGTAGATGTCGTCCCGGTCGAACGGCGTGACGAACGTCTGGTTGAGGCGTCGCATGATCGAGTGCGTCGCGTCGTCCGCGAGGTGCTCGGTCTCGCTCAGCTGCTTCGCGAGCTGCTTGCGCGTGGGGCGGTCCGCCCCCAGCAGCTCCGCGAGGAGCGTGGACCCTGTGACCAGGTGCTGCGCCGAGGCGGCGAGGAGGTCGAAGAACGAGGTGTCGCGCGGTGTCAGGCGCAGGCGCACGGGGGGCTCCGGAAGGGACGCGGGGTAGGGGTCTGAGCTGGCGTCGGCCGCGGGGGCCGCTCGACCGCCGGGAGGACCGGACGGCCGGGGTGGTCACGATCTCTGGTCGGATGATCTCTCGGTGAACGCACGTCGAACTCTCGTCAAATGTAGCCGACGCGCGGAGCGATGCTGGAATCGTCGGGCCCAAGGTCCCGGATGCTCAGGACGCCCCACAGCCTGCGCCCGGCCTCGTCGCCGGTGCGACCACCGCGCCCGCGCACCGCACGAGAGGCGGTGCGCGGTGGGCGCGAGGGGGAAGTTAGTGACGCCGGACCGGGAGCGCCTCTCGGCGCGTGGCCGCTCGTAGCGGCTGAGTGTGGAGCCCGGGGCTACCGCGGCCCGGCGTCGAGATCCATCGTACGTGCCGCACCCCGCTCGGGGTACCCGTGTTCGCGCTCCGCGAGACCGCCTTCGCCCGCCGTGCGGGCGCGCCGTCGATCCCGCACCCTCGCGCCCGCGGGGTCCGGACGGGCCCGACCAGGTGGTCCCGGTCGGTCGAGCAGGCGGTCCGGGCGCGTCAGGTGGCACGGACGCGCCAGGTTCGCCTGCTCGGCGACGACCGGGGCCTCCGCGGCGGGGAGGGACGCGCGCTCAGTCGAGGCGGTCGGCGCGCCAGAGCTCGGCGGCGTGCTCGAGCTCCTGGGCGGTCCGCAGCAGCGAGCCCGCGCCCCGGGTCGTGCGCAGGGCGCCGTCGGGGTCGGCGACCTCGCGCGCGTCGGCGTCGAACGCGGCGCCGGTGGCGAGGATGCGGCAGAACGACCCGGCGCGCTCGAGCGCGACCGCGAGGTCGCCCGTGAAGACGCCGGACAGCACCGCGTCGGCGAGGTCGCGCACGTCCTGCGGCCCCGGCGGCCGGGGCACGCCCGCGATGGCCTCGTGGACGGGCGCCGCGTCGACGCCGAGCCGGTAGCGGAGGGTGACGGTCTGCGGGTCGCGGCGCACCCACTCGCGCAGCACGTAGAGCCGCCAGAGTGCCCCCGGCAGGGAGTTGGGGGCGGCGTCGGACCACAGGCCGGCCACGACGTCGAGGCCCTCGGTCTCGACGAGGTGGACGAGCCGCTCGACGACCTCCGGGTCCTCGGTGTCGCGGGCGCGGTGCACGATCGCGTGCGCGGTGGTGTGCGCGACCCGGTCGCGGAGCGCGGGGTCGAGCTCGCCGGGCAGCTCGTCGGCGTCGCGCGGGTCGAGCATGGCGGGGCGGCGAGGTCGCTGCGTGCGGTCGGACCGACCGGGGTCGGGCCGGGCTCCGGGGGTGGGGACGTCGTCTGGCACCCGCCCAGTCTCCACCCGGGCCCGCGACGCGCGCAGCCTCCGGGGGGTGCTCGGGGCCGGACCTCGTTCGCCGCGCCACGGTCCGCACCCCGCCCTACAGTGACGACAGAGGGACGACAGGAGCTGCCACCGGCTCCGGGACGGAGCGGAGGGCGAGATGTCGAGCAGCGGCGCAGCAGGTCAGAGGACCGTGAGCGAGCGGAGCGCCCACCGGAAGGCGATCGGCCTCGCCGTCGCGGCCGCGGTCGGCGGCTTCCTCTTCGGGTTCGACAGCTCGGTCATCAACGGCGCCGTCGCGGCGATCGAGGGCCAGTTCGACCTCGACTCCGCGGTGACGGGCCTCGTCGTCGCGATCGCTCTCCTCGGCTGCGCGCTCGGCGCGTGGTCGGGCGGCCGCCTCGCCGACCGGTGGGGCCGCACGCGCGTCATGGTGTTCGGCGCCGTCCTGTTCTTCGTCTCCTCGATCCTCTCGGCGATCGCGTGGTCGGCCTTCGACCTGGCGATCTGGCGGTTCATGGCGGGCGTCGGCATCGGTATCGCGTCGGTCATCGCGCCCGCGTACATCGCGGAGATCGCGCCGGCCCGGCTGCGCGGCCGCATGGGCTCGCTCCAGCAGCTCGCCATCACGATCGGCATCTTCGCCGCGCTGCTCTCCGACCAGCTCCTCGCGGAGACCGCTGGCGGCGCGTCCAACGAGCTGTGGCTCGGGTGGGAGGCGTGGCGCTGGATGTTCCTCGTCTGCGTCGTCCCCGCGGCGGTCTACGGCATCCTCGCCCTGCGCATCCCCGAGTCGCCCCGATACCTGGTGGCGAAGGGCCGGGACGACGAGGCGCGCGCCGTGCTCGAGTCCGTGCTCGGGCCGGACGAGGACGTCGACGACCGCATCGCGCAGATCCACCGCTCGATCGCCGTCGACGAGAAGAACGCGCAGGAGGGCACGCTCAAGGGCTCGGCGCTGGGCCTCAAGCCGATCGTGTGGGTCGGCATCCTGCTCTCGGTGTTCCAGCAGTTCGTCGGGATCAACGTGATCTTCTACTACTCGACGACGCTGTGGCAGGCCGTCGGCTTCGACGAGAGCCAGTCGTTCCTCGTCTCGACGATCACGTCCGTGACGAACGTCGCGGTGACGTTCATCGCGATCGCGCTCGTCGACAAGGTGGGGCGACGCCCGATCCTGCTCATCGGCTCCGCCGGGATGACGCTCTCGCTCGGGATCATGGCGCTCGCCTTCACGCAGGCCAGCGGGAGCGGGGACAACATCAGCCTGCCGGACCCGTGGGGCCCGATCGCCCTCGTGGCCGCGAACGCGTTCGTCGTGTTCTTCGGGGCGTCGTGGGGCCCGCTCGTCTGGGTCCTCCTGGGCGAGATGTTCCCGAACCGGATCCGGGCCGCCGCCCTGGGCGTGGCGGCCATGGCGCAGTGGCTGGCGAACTTCGCCATCACCCTGACGTTCCCGCCGATGCTCGCCGCCTTCGGCGCCTCGATCCCCTACCTGATGTACGCGATCTTCGCGGCGCTCTCGTTCGTCTTCGTCCTGAGCAAGGTGCCGGAGACGAAGGGTGTCGAGCTGGAGGACATGGGCGACCAGGCCAAGAGCCGCTCCGGGCGCTGATCCCCCCTCCGGGTCCGCGCCGAGCCCGGGTCCTCCCACGCCGCTGCGACGACGGGGACGGGCCCGGGCTCCGTCGTTCGCACCACCGCCTCTCACGGCCGGGAATTCCTTGCCCCACACAATGGTTGCTGAAAGCAACTTCGCGGAGTATGCTTGCCTGTAGCAACCAAGGAGTGCCTGTGCCTGTGACCGCCCTTCCCGCGACCGACGTCGCCGACCCCGGACTCACCCCGGACCCGTCCCCCGCGGCGGGACTCGTCCGCGCGCTCGACGACCTGGCGCGCGCCCAGCGGGAGTCCGCCGTCCGGATCGCCCGCGACCTCGACATGCCGCGGGCGTCGTTCGGCCTGCTCCGAATGCTCCAGCACTGCGGCCCCGTCCAGCTCGGGGACGTCGCGGCGAAGCTCCGGGTCGACCTCTCCGTCGCGAGCCGACAGGTGAGCCACCTGGTCGACGCGGGCCTCGTGCGCCGCACGGTGGACGACGACGACCGGCGGGCCCGGACCGTCGAGCTCACCGAGGCGGGCCGCGCACTCCTGGTGCGGGCGTACGAGCACATCGACGTCCTCGCCGCGACGACGTTCGCGGACTGGGGCGACGAGGAGATCGTCGAGGCCACGCGCCACATCGAGCGCGTCGCCGCGGCGGTCGTCGCGGTCCACGACTCCCCCCGCACCACCGGGTGACCGACGGCGCCCGGCGGCCCTGCGCCGTCGGGCACGCGCCCCGACCACCGGCCGCACCGCGGACCGGCCTCCGACCACCTGACACCGCCCCCCGACGCGTGCGCCCCGCCCCGGCCTCGTGAGCAAGGAACCCAACGCCTGATGACCACCACCCCCGCAGAACGCACCGCACCGCCCGGCAGCGCCGGCGCCCCCGCACCGATGACCCGCCGCGAGGTCATGGAGTCCCTCTCCGGGATCCTCCTCGGCATGTTCGTGGCGATCCTCGCGAGCTCGATCGTCTCGAGCTCGCTCCCGAAGATCGTCAGCGACCTCGACGGCTCGCAGTCGTCGTACACGTGGGTCGTCACCTCGACCCTCCTCGCCATGACGATCTCGACCCCCATCTGGGGCAAGCTCGCCGACCTCACCAACCGCAAGGTCCTCATCCAGATCGCGCTCGTCGTCGCGGTCGTGTCCTCCGCGCTCGCGGGGCTCTCACAGAACGTCGGCACCCTCATCGCGCTGCGCGCGTTCCAGGGCATCGGCGCCGGTGGCCTCATGGCGCTCGCCACGGTGCTCATCACCGACATCATCTCGCCGCGCGAGCGCGGCAAGTTCATGGGCCTCATGGGCGGCATCATGGCCGTCAGCCAGATCGGCGGGCCGCTCCTCGGCGGCGTCCTCACCGACGCCGTGAGCTGGCGCCTCAACTTCTTCGTCGGCCTGCCGTTCGCCATCGCCGCGATCGTCGTCCTCCAGCGCACGCTGCACCTGCCGAAGGTCGCGCGCCGCGTCGTCCGGATCGACTACTGGGGCGCGATCCTCATCAGCGCCGGCGTGTCCTCGCTCCTGCTGTGGGTGACGTTCGCCGGGCAGAACTTCGAGTGGCTCTCGTGGCAGACCTTCGCGATGGTCGGCGGCGCGGTCGTCGCGCTCGTCGGTGCCGTGCTCGTCGAGCGCGTCACGCCCGAGCCGCTCATCCCGCTGCACCTGTTCAAGAACCGCACGTTCGTCCTCGCGGTCGTCGCGTCCGTCGCGGTCGGTGTCGCGATGTTCGGCACCGCCGTGTTCCTCAGCCAGTACATGCAGGTCGCGCGCGGCAAGACGCCGACCGAGTCCGGCCTCCTCACGATCCCGATGATCGTCGGCACGTTCGTCGCGTCGACCCTGTTCGGCCAGCTCATCACGCGCTACGGCCGCTACAAGGCCTTCATGGTCACCGGTGGCGCGGTCCTCGTCGCGTCGCTCTTCGCGCTGTCGACGATCGACTACCACACGAGCTTCACGCTGATCAGCGTCTACCTGTTCTTCCTCGGCGTGAGCATGGGCATGCTCATGCAGAACCTCGTGCTCGCCGTGCAGAACACGCTCGCCGTGGAGGAGATGGGCGCCGGGACCTCGACCGTCGCGTTCTTCCGCAGCCTCGGCGGCGCGATCGGCGTGTCCGTGCTCGGCGCGGTGCTCGCGAACAAGGTCACGACGTCGATCCAGGACGGCCTCACGCAGCTCGGCGTCCCGGCCGGCTCGATGGGCGGCGGCAACGCCGTGCCCGACGTCTCGACCCTGCCCGCGCCGATCAAGGACCTCGTGGAGAAGTCCTACGGCGACGGGATCGCCGAGATCTTCCTCGTCGCGGTACCCCTCGCGCTCGTCGCGCTCATCGCCGTGTCGTTCCTCAAGGAGGTGCCGCTCGGCACCAAGACCGGCCTCCAGGAGCGCCTCGAGAAGGAGGCGGCCCTGCTCGGCACGGACGCCCCGGTCGACGCGACCCCCGGTCGCGTGACCCTCGCGGAGGAGACAGAGTCCACGCTCCTCGGCGCCTACGAGCCCGCGGGCGTGGTCGACGACGAGGCGACCGCGCGCCGGTCGCGCTGAGGTCGGCGTCCCCGCCGCACGGGGGCACCGCCGACACACCCCGAGGGGGTGGTCCCGGACCGTCCGGGACCGCCCCCTCGGTCGTGCGCGGGGAGCTCCCGTCGCCCTGTGCGGGTGAGGTTCCGGGGAGGAAGGTGACCGGGCCGTGCCCTTCGCGCCATGATGGCCCTGTGCCCCCCGAGACCGCTCCGGCCCGCCCCGCTCCCGACACCGCGCACGTCGACGACGACGCGTACGTCGACCTCGAACGCGAGCTGCGGATCCTGCTGCGCCGCGCCGGCGCGGTCGCCACGGGCATGGCCCGTCGTATCCACCCCGACCTCGAGGCGAGCGCGTACCCGCTGCTCGCCCACATCGCCGACCACCCCGGGGTCCGCGGCTCGGAGCTCGCGGCGCAGTTCGGCGTGGGGCGCGCGACGATCTCGCGCCAGCTCAGCCGCCTGCACGACCTCGGCCTCGTCGCGCGCGAGGTCGACCCCGACGACTCGCGCGGCCAGCTCATCACCCTGACGCCCGACGGCGAGGCGCGGCTCCACGCCGCGCACAGCGGGCGGGTCACGTCGATCACCGAGGCGCTGGAGGGCTGGGACCAACGCGACGTCGCGACGCTCGCGACGCTCCTGCACCGGTACTCCGAGGACGTCGTGCGCTGGGCCGCCAACCGGTGACCCTGGCCCCCGGCGCAGCATGACCGTGCCCGACGGCGCCCGCCCGCCCCACGTCGCCCCGCGCGGTCGCGGGGCGGCCCGGGTCCGACGGCGGCCCGTCGTCGCGCTCGTCCTCGCGGTGGTCGTGGTGGCGGGCCTCGTCGTCGCGACGCGCGTCCCCGACCCGTGGGGCGACGTCGGCGGCGACGTGCTCTACGCCGTCGCGACCTACGCCCTCGCGGTCCTCGCGGCGCCGCGCGTGCGCCCGCTCGTCGCGGGCGCCGTCGCGCTGGGGTGGTGCTGGGCGGTCGAGGCGCTCCAGGCGACGGGCGTCGCCGCCGCCGTGAACGACGCGGTCCCGCCCGCGGCGTGGCTGCTGGGCAGCACGTTCGCGGTGCGGGACCTGGTCTGCTATCTGGTGGGCGTGGCGCTCGCGTGCGTGGTCGACGCGGGCGTCGGCGCCCGGTCGGCTACTCCGCGCCGGCCTCGAACGTCAGGCTGACCGAGTTCATGCAGAACCGGTCGCCCGTCGGGGTCTGCGGCGCGTCGTCGAACACGTGGCCCAGGTGCGAGCCGCAGCGCGCGCAGCGCACCTCGGTGCGCACCATGCCGTGGCTGCGGTCGGTGAGGAGCTCGACGCGGTCGCCCGCGAGCGGGCTGAAGAAGCTCGGCCACCCGCAGTGCGAGTCGAACTTCGTGTCGGAGCGGAACAGCTCGTTGCCGCACGCGCGACACGCGTAGACGCCGACGCGCTTCTCGTCGAGCAGCTCGCCCGTCCACGCGCGCTCGGTCCCGGCCTGCCGCAGCACGGCGTACTCCTGCGGGGACAGCTCGGCGCGCCACTCGTCGTCGGTCTTCACGACCTCGTAGGGCTGGTTCTCGTGGGTCTGGCTGGTCATGGTCCACCTCCGACGGTCCCAACCACGCCGACCGCTCCCGTGTTCCCGCCCCGCCCCACCCGCTGAGTGCAGGAAAAAGTCGCGGCCGAAACGGTTCGACCGCGACTTATTCCTGCACTCAGCGTGGGGGCGTCAGCGCGGGCTGGAGGTCGAGTAGACGGTGCTCGACCCGCCGGCGGGGCGCTGCGCGCGGCCACGGCCACCGCGACGGCGACCGCCGCCCTGGCCTGCCGCGCCGTTCCCGGTGCCCGAGGTGCCGCGGCCGTCCCGGGCGCCCTCGGGGCGACCCGCGCCCGTCGCGCGCTGCACGGGGCGCTGACCGCCCTGGCCGCGCGACGCCGTCGTGCCCTGGCCCGCGGGCTGCGCGGCCGGGCGTGCGCCGCCCTGGCCGCCACGGCCACGGCGCGAGGCGCGCGACCCGCCGTTGGACGAGCCCGTGCCGCGCTTCGCCTGCGTCTGCGGCGGCGTGATGTCGGACGGGCGCACGTACTCCGCGACCTCGCCGACGAGCCCCTTGATCGTCGCGTCGCCCGGGGCGACCGGCTGCGGCTGGGCCGTGATCTTCGCCTTGCGCGTGAGGTCGCGCACGTCGCCGCGCTGCTCCGGGAGCATGACGGTGACGACGACGCCCTCCGACCCGGCGCGGGCGGTGCGGCCCGAGCGGTGCAGGTACGCCTTGTGCTCCGCCGGCGGGTCGACGTGCACGACGAGCTCCACGTCGTCGACGTGGATGCCGCGCGCCGCGATGTCCGTGGCGACGAGCACCTTGACCGCGCCCGACGAGAACGCCTCGAGGTTGCGCTCGCGCGCGCCCTGGCCGAGGTTGCCGTGCAGGTCGACGGCGGGGACGCCTGCCGCGGTGAGCTGCTTCGCGAGCTTCTTCGCCTGGTGCTTGGTGCGCATGAACAGCACGCGACGACCCGTGCCCGAGGCGAGCTCGTGCACGATCTGCTTCTTCGCGTCCGCGTCGCGCACCGCGAGGATGTGGTGCGTCATCTGCGGGGGCGCGGCCGCGGCGTCGTCCACCGAGTGGCGCACCGGGTTGCTGAGGTAGCGCTTGACCAGCTGGTCGACGCCGTTGTCCAGCGTCGCGGAGAACAGCATGCGCTGCCCCTGCTTCGGCGTCTTGTCCATGATGCGCTTCACGCCCGGCAGGAACCCGAGGTCGGCCATGTGGTCGGCCTCGTCGAGCACGGTGATCTCGATGCCGTCGAGCGTGAGCAGGCGCTGGTTGAGGAGGTCCTCCAGGCGGCCCGGGCACGCGATGACGATGTCGGCGCCCTTGTCGAGCGCGGCGACCTGGCGCGACTGCGCGACGCCGCCGAAGATCGTCGTCGTCACGAGCCCGAGCGCCTTGGCGACCGGCTCCATCGTGGCGTTGATCTGGTTGGCGAGCTCGCGCGTCGGGCACAGCACGAGCGCGCGGGGCCGGCGGGGGTGGCGCGACGACTTCGCCCACGACAGGCGGGCGACGGTGGGCAGCGAGAACGCGAGCGTCTTGCCGGAGCCGGTGCGGCCGCGGCCGAGGACGTCACGGCCCTTCAGCGAGTCGGGCAGCGTGGCGGTCTGGATGGGGAACGGGGAGTCGATGCCCTGGCGCGAGAGCTCGCGCACGACAGGGGTGGGCAGGCCGAAGTCGGCAAAGGAAGTCACAGGTGATGGGCCTCTCGGGGCTCAAGGTCGGGGTCCGCCGCACGCAATCCGGGGGGATCTCCACGACGTCGGGCGCGCGGGATCGCGCTGCCCTCGAACGTCCAGTGTCTCATGCCCGACGACGGGCGGCCGGGTGAGGTGCGTCTCGGCACTCTCGGGCACAGGGCCCTGTGGTGGAATGTCGCGCGTGCACGCCCTGGCGAACGCCCTCACCGTCCTGCCCGCCCTCCCCCGCGGAGGGGTCGCGGGAGCGCCCGACGACGCCTCCACCGCGGGCGGTGACGTCGCCGCGTCCGTGGGGGACGTCGTCGGGCAGGTGTGGGAGGCCGCGACCACGCCCGTCCCTCCCCCGGCGGCCGCCGTGGTCGTCGCGATGGGCGCCCTCGCGCTCGTCGTCGTGCTCGTCACGCCCGTGTGGCGTGTGGCCCGGCACGTCGTGACCATCGCGCACGAGGCGTCGCACGCGATCGCGGCCCTGCTCACGGGCCGTCGGCTCGCGGGCATCCGCCTGCACTCCGACACGTCGGGGCTCACCGTGTCGTCCGGGCGCCCGCGCGGGTTCGGCATGGTCCTCACCGCGTTCATGGGGTACGTCGGCCCCGGCCTCATCGGCCTGGGCGCTGCAGCGCTGCTCCGCCAGGGGTATGCCGTCGGGCTGCTGTGGCTGCTCGTCGTGCTGCTCGCCCTCATGCTGCTGCAGATCCGCAACTGGTTCGGGCTCTGGTCCGTGCTCGTCACCGGGGCCGCGCTCGTCGGGGTGTCGTGGTGGGCGACGCCGCCCGTGCAGAGCGCCGTCGCCTACGCCGTGACGTGGTTCCTGCTGCTGGGCGCCGTGCGGCCGGTGCTGGAGCTGCAGTCCGAGCGGTCGCGCGGCAGGGCGAGCACCTCCGACGCCGACATCCTCGCGCGCCTCACCCGCCTGCCCGGCCTGTTCTGGGTCGGGGTGTTCCTCGTCGTGACGGTCGGCGCCGCCGTGCTCGGCGGGTCGTGGATCGTCGGGCCCGCCGCCTGACCCTCGCGACCCTGCCGCACCCCGGTCGAGCGGACCTCGCGGACCGGTCGAGACACGACGACGGGCCGCCCGCCGGAGCGAGCGGCCCGTCGTGGGACCGAGGACGCGCCTGGGGGAGGAGGACGCGTCGTCGAGATGGTCCGGCGCGAACGCCGGGAACGTCCCGTCAGCCCTGCGGCGTCAGGACGAACGCCGGTCCCTGCGCGTTCGGGTCCGTGTCGAGCGTGAGGTTCGCGAGGGTCGGGGCCGTGGCGGACTCCACGAACACCTTCGCCTCGCCGTTCTCCACGACCGTGTCGTCGGGCTGCGGGGCGGGGACGAGCGCGAGCTCGAAGCTGCCCGCCTGGTCCGCGGACTCGGCGATCCGCAGACCGCCTCCCTCGGGGACGCCGGCCTGGGTCTGCAGGTCGTGGACAGCGGTACGGGCGTTGTCGGTCAGGGTAAGCACGAGAGCTCCTCTCGTCGCCGGGCGGAACCTGCGGGACACGTCCGTGCGGCCCACGCCTGGCCGGCGTGACCTGCCGTCGGTGCACCCTCCCGCGGGCTCCTCGGTCTTCTCCACCGAAACAAGAACCCGCGACCGGCGCAAGCGAAACGCCCGGTTCTCACCGAATTTCTCACGGAGCAAGACCGCGGGTGACACGTCGCGGAGCGCCGCATAGGGTGCGCGCCCGCGGGGGTCGGGGTCTGAGATCGGCACCCGCTGCCGGGGTCGGCACGTTCTGCCGCGTTCGGCAGTCGCACGTGCCGATCTGGGTCGGGGCTGCCGAACTCGGTCGGGACTGCCGACGTCGGGGCGCGGGTAGCCTGTGCGTGGACGCCACCGGCGTCCAGGGCCTCTAGCTCAATCGGCAGAGCTGCGGACTTTTAATCCGTAGGTTGTGGGTTCGAACCCCACGGGGCCCACTCTCTGACCTGCGAGAACACCCCATCCATCGAACTTTCGTTCGATCCTGCTGGGCAAATGCTGGGCACGGCCGCCCTGTGAGCGCCCCGCTCCCCCACCACATGACGCCTCGCGCGGCACCTGCCGCCGCGGGCCCTTTCGTCGACCCCGACGGCGTTGACGCGCCGCGTTATCGCCTCTCGCGGCTCACCAACTCGAGGTCGCCCGCGACCCCGTAGGCCCACAACAGAACGGCCCCGACCGGTGGTTGCAACACCGAGCGGGGCCTGACCACCACTAGAGGACTGGACCCTCCGAGATGGCTCTCGCTCACGCTAGCAGCACCCTTCCCGTAGCGCCGGTGGCGCCCGACCCGACGACGTCCGCGCGCCGCCACGTGAACGCGTGGCGCGACGCGGTGTGGACGTCGACCCTCTCCGCGACGGACAAGCTCGTCGCCCTCGCCTACGCCGACCACGCGTCCACCGGGCCGCTGCGGGTGTGGGTCGCGGCCGAGCGCCTGCAGGCCCGCACCAGCCTGGGCAGGACGGCCACGATGGCCGCCGTGCGGCGCCTGCGCGACGCCGGGTGGCTCACCCTCACCAGCGCCGGAGTGCGCGGCTCCACGGCCCGCTACGCGCTCACCGTGCCTGGTGCCATGGCCGAGCACGGCGACCAGGCCGACGACGTAGACCTCGTCGAACACCAGGAGCACGAGCCGCGAGCGCCGCGGCGGGTGTCGGCTCGCGACGGACTCGTGTCGCCTCGCGACGAAAGGGTGTCGCAAGGCGTGCCGGATCCCCTGTCCTATCCCCTGCCCCATCCCCTCACCAGGTCGCTCGCCGTCGTCGAGGACGTCGCGGCCGAGCGGGACGCCCTGCTCGACGGGGTGGTGGAGGAGATCCGCTCCCACCCCCTCGCCCGTGGCCTGGCGGCCACGGCGGTCCGCCGTCACGCCCGCGAGCTGCGCGCCGCCGGGTGGACGCCTGACGACGTCGCCCGCGAGCTCGCCGCGCAGGACTTCACCGGGGCCCGCAGTGCGGGCTTGCTCCGCTACCGCCTCACCGCGCTCGCGCAGTCAGGTCCCACGCCTCCGCCTGCGCCCCGGGCAGCCGACCGCCCCGTCACCACGACCCGCGATCTCTTCGCCGCGGACGACGCCGCCCACGCTGCCGCGCCCCCGTCGCCCGAGACGCTCGCCGCCGCTCGCGCCGCCGCCTGGCGCACCGCCCGCTGACCGCCCGCACGAGAGGACCACCGCCATGACCACCACCGCCACGCCCCGCCCGACGACGGCCGCCCGGATCAACCCCGACAACCGCCTCGTGCTCGCCGGTCTGCTCGTCGTGCTCGTCGCCGTCGCCGCGGCCTCGTTCACGCTCTCGTTCACTGGCCTGTCCGCGGCCGCGCCGTGGGCCGCGATCCCCGTCCGCCTCGCCTGGCTCGTGCCCGTCGCGCTCGAGGTCGCCATGCTCGGGTACGTCATCGCCGCGTTCGTCCGCACCCACCGCGGTCAGAGCGCACGCCTGCCCTGGACGCTCGTCTGGGCCCTGACCGCCGTCTCGTCCGCGATCAACGCCGCGCACGCCTGGGACGCCGGGCCCAAGGGCTGGCAGGGCATCGTCGGCGCCGCCCTCGCCGCCGGGTTCCCGTTCATGACGCTCGCCGCCGCGCACGTCGTCGCCGGCGTCGCGCTCGGCCCGCTGACCGACACCGCCCCGGCGACGCACGCGGACGCCGAGACCGCGACGGACGCGGACACCACGACGGTCACCGCGAGCGCCGGACAGGCGGACGCGGCCGATGTCGTCGGCGACCTCGCGCCGGTCGCGCTCGTCGTCGAGCGCACGGCCGAGCTGCACGCCGTGGACACCGAGACGGCGGACGCCCGGACGGACGGCGGACACCCGGACGGCGTCCGGACGCTCCGGACGGGCGCCCGCGGACGCGTGGTCGAGCGCCTCGAGGAGATCGACCGTCTCGCGCGGACGACGGACATGTCCGGGCGCGCGATCGCGGACGAGCTCGGCCTCGGCCGGACGAGCGTCTGCGCCCGCGTGTCCGCCGTCCGGGCCGAGCGGACGGACGCCCGGACACCGGACACGGACGCCGTTCTGCTCGCCGTCTAGGTGTCCGTCCACGCGGGGATCGTCCACCGCCGCGAGGGGGCCGCGCCGATCGGCGTCGTGTGGTTCTGCCACCGGCCGACGTCGGCGCACCCCTCCGCGGCGAGCGCCCCGCACGCCGGACACGTCCACAGCGTGTGCCACCACGGCTCAGAGCACCCGCACCGGACGAACCCCTCGCGAGGCCGGTCGCGGTGCAACCCCCACGCGGACGCGCACGCCGGACACTGGCGCGGCGGGACCTTGAGCCACCGCCCGCGCCGCACCTCGACCCACCCGGGCCAGGGCCGCGACTCCACCGGATCATGCTGACACAGGATCGAACATATGTTCGATTCGGCGGTACACTCATGCCCCTAGTCACGCGCGAGGGTAGGAGTCGAACACGTGTTTTCATCCCTCCCCACCTTTGCTCCGGAGCATCGCCGCTTGCTAGGTTCCGCCGCATGCCTGCCCCATCGCCGTGCCATCACTGACATGGTGCTGACTTTCGACCACGAGACCGGCTATCCGCCTCCCGGTCGCGTCCGCGTGCCGTTCGACGAGGCAGAAGCGCTCCTCGTCGCCGACGCCGCCTTCCACGAGTCGACAACGCGCCGGAACCTCTGGGCCGGGCTCGAGGAGTACGTCGCTCGCTTCCTCGCGCTCGAGGAGGCTCACGGCGATCACCTGGGCGGCCGCCAACTTCTTCACTACCTGTGGCTCGGCGGGAGCTTCGTCAGTACTGAGCTCAACCCGCGCAACATCGACCTCACCGTCTGCCTGGACGGAACGGCACGCGGGGCCCTCCGCGGTAAGAGCGGGGCGGCCTGGCTGACGGAGGCGTTCAAGCGCGAGTCGATCAAGCGGAAGTACGGGCTCTCCCCGATCGAGATGCTCCACTATCCGGTTGCCTCCGTGTTCCGGCCCGATACTCTCGAAGAGCACGAGAGGACCTACCTGCAGCGCCGAGGCGGGTGGGACGACTGGTGGCAGCGATGCCGGCTCACCGGCGAGGGTGCTGCTCGCCACCCGACTGTCGAGTCATCGGTTGCACGACGCGGCTATGTGGAGGTGACCCTGTGACCTCACCAACTCGCCGCCGCCTGCTCGAGAAGTACCAGTCCGAGAGTCAGGGCTGGCTCACCGAGCACGGGGACGGCCCCGCCGAAGAACTCGAACTCGAGATCTCGTCGCGCCGGAACTACCTCGACGCCCTGCGGGACTTCGACCCCGGTGCGAGATTCGCCGAGCAACTGACGGTTCGGCTCAGCGGGGACTTCGCCCACCGGGGCATCCTGGACCTTGAGCTTTCCCCGATCCTGACTGCACTCCGGCGCATCTTCGTCGAGGCGAAATCGGTCAACTTGGGGCTCTCGGACGTCGGCACTGGTAGCACCGTCCTGTACTTCCGGCCGGTGGAGACTGAGGAGCAAGAGCCGGTACTTGAAAGCTCGGCCGCACCGGTGGAGGCGTCCCCCGCAGACGACGTCGGCCGGACGCTTGTCCGGGTTGTGAAGGCCGTAGAGGAGTCGACCGACGTGCGCCAGTGGCGCACCTACGTCAGTGGACTCGAGGACGTCTCCGAGGTGCTCGACCAGCACGATCTTGACGCGGACTTTGTGTGGAGCTCGATGGGTGGTTACCTCGCGGGTGCCCGGCTGACCTCAAGCGGTCGCGGGTACCTCCGGAGTCTCAAGACCTCCACCACGGACGAGAACCTCATACCCGTGAGCGGACGCGTCACTGAGCTACGAGAGTCCGGCTACGTGAAGCTCAAGACCGGACGGGGGCGGACGAGCCCGACTCACGAGGTCCATATCGACTCTGAGGACCTGCTCGCGCTCGGTCTCTCGCTTGGGGAGACCGCGCACTTCGAGGTCCGGGAGAAGCGCACGCGAGACCGCCTCGGACGCGAGTCCACTGGCCGATTGGAGTTCGTGCGAGTCCTCTCGGCGCAAGACGGGCTCGACTTCGAGTCCTGAGAACGACAGAAGCGCCCCCGCCCTCCCGGAGGAGGACGGGGGCGCGCTCGCGCTCGCGTCCGCCGCGGACAGGCGTGGACAGACGGGTGAATTCCGGACGCGGCGCCCGCGCGCACCAGGCGCCGCCATAGGCTCCCCGGCATGAGACGAACCCTCGCCGCCGCCGGCGCGATCCTGGCCCTCTCGCTGACCCTGTCCGCGTGCTCGGGCGACGCGCCCGACGAGGCCACCGCGGCTCCCGCGACCGAGACCTCGCCCGCGGCCGAGACGAGCGCCGCCGTCGACCGGACCGCCGATGTCCAGGCCGCGGCCGGTGACGTCGTGACGAAGGCCACCGAGACCGAGCCGGGCCGCATCGAGGTTGAGACCACGATCGCCGACCCGCGGGGCGACGCCGGCGGCGCCGAGGGGCAGAGCGCGATCGCCGTCTGCGAGGCCGTCAAGGGTCTCGGCGCGGAGCACGTGAGCGTCCTCGAAGCCGACGGCTCGACGTTCGTCGTCGCCGGACACCCGTCCTACGGGGAGGCATGCACCGAGGTCTAGGTCGGTTAGGCCGACGCCCGCGTACCCTCAGCGCCATGCCCACCAAGCGGATCGCCGTCGCCGCCCTCGCGCTCAACGTCGTGCTCGTCGTGCTCGCCGTTGTCGCGTTCGTCCTGTGGCGCCAGGGTGTGGCCGAGGCAGAGTTCGAGGAGAAGTACGACGAATGCCTCACGCTCCGCGGGCTCGACACGGTCACGCCGCTGACCCCGGGGTACGACGGCGTCGAGTACGCCAACGAGCTGGCGAACTGCGCCGACCTCGCCCGCGGCCTCACCGACTCGTGACACGGGGAGACGCGTCCTAGCCGACTCGTGACACGAGAAGACGCGTCCTAGCCGACCCACCGCCACGACGACGAATCGCCCCCGCTCCTCCCGTGTGGGAGGAGCGGGGCGCGGTCGCGTGCGGGCGAGGTACTTGGGCGGATTGTCGACGCGAACCGTTCTAGCGCAGGATTGCGTCCACGCGTTCGGCGCAGTCCCCGCCAGCGCACATGGCTTCGTCGACGACGACGGACGCGAGGTCGCGCAGCCGGACGTTCTTGTCGTTCGACGCCTGCTTGAGGCGGGCGAACGCCTCGTCGGCGCTCACGCCGTGCGTGGCGATGAGGACGCCCTTCGCCTGCTCGATCGGGCCGCGACCCTCGGCCGCCGCTGCGATGTCGCGGCGTGTTCGCTCGTTCGCACGGGAGGTGATCGTCGCGGTGATGTCGGTGAAGTAGCCCATCAGCTCGACGACCTCGCCCGTCTCCCGGTCCCGGCGCCCCTGTCCCATGAGGGCGACGTACCGTTCGATGCCGTGGGCGTCCATGATGCGGTGCACGCTCGAGAACGCCTCACCCGTGGTCGCGGCGTGGTCGAGGACCGCACGCACGTGCTCGCGGTCGTCGGGGTGCTTGTGCGCCAGGACGAGCTCGGTGGTCGGTACCACTTCGCTCGGCTCGAACCCGTGCACCCGGTACGTCTCAGACGACCACCACCAGGTGCCGGTACCCAGGTCGAGGCGGAATGGGCCGGTCTTCTGCCCAGCGTCGCGGGTGCGGTGATGACTCCTAGAGGTGTTTTCCACAGACATGTCCTGCTCCGGTTTTCTTCGGAGGCGGCGGCGAGCCAGGTCCAGACTCGATCCTTCGACCGTACCGTCGCCCCTTCGAAGCGCAAGAGGTGGCGCACGCCCGGAACCGGTTCGTAGAGTGGTCGCGCGGCAACGGAGCCGCGGGGGCACTGGTTCCGTGATGAAGCCGCGGCCAGTGCACCTCCATCTCCTACCAGCACCGCCACCAGCAGACGACGAAGCGCCCCGCCCTCCCGGAGGAGGACGGGGCGCGGTCGTGCTGGGAGTCAGCCGAGGGGCTGCCACTGATCGCCGGTCCAGACGTAGGGCCGCAGCGGCGCCCACTGGTCGCCGGGCCAGTAGTACGGGCGGACCACGCCCCACTGGTCGGAAAGCCAGGCGCGGCCCGCGCCGCCGGGCCCCGGCTCGGGGGCGTCGGTGCGCACTGTGATCTCGCGGACCTGGACCGAGGGCTGGGCCCCGACCGTGGTCGCGACGATCTCGCGCACCTGCGCCCCGGGCGGGGCGGCCTCGCTCCACGTCACCGAGACGGTCGCGGCGTAGGTGGGGCTGCCGTCGTACTGACGGGCGCTGACCGCTCGCCCCGGCGCCTGGGTCATGAGGATCGCGATCGCGTTGCCCGCGACCCAGCCCGGCCGGTCGACGATCTCCTGGACGACCGTCGTGATGTCGATCGGCACGGTCCCGGCCGCGGGGATCTCGGCGACGTGCGAGGTCGCGCGGGGCTCGCCGAGGAGCCCGATGACGAGGGCGGGCACGTCTGGCACCAGCGGGGCGAATACGTTGACGAACCCCGACCCCGAGCCGGAGCCGAGCACGATCGTCGGGGTGATCGTCGCGGCGTCGATCTGGGCGCCCTGGGGCACGTCCATGGCCCGGATGCGGAACATGAGCGTGCCGGTCGAGATCCCGTAAAGGGTGCCGGTCAGGACGACGGACCCGGATGCGTCCAGGGTGGTCGCGCGCCCGTCGTCCTCGCTCGCCTGGACGGCGCCGTGCCACGTCGTCACGACGGGTTCCCGGTAACGCGGACCCGCAGCTTGGACCGGTCGGTGATCGCCGCGAGCTCGGCCTGCGTGCAGGTGAGCTCGAAGTGGGCCTCGGCCGCGCCGAGCGCGAACGTGCGCGTGGCGATGACCGTCGTCGCGCCCTGCAGCAGCTCGACGCGCATCGACGACGTCGACGTGCCGCGGTTCGCGTCCACCCCGATGCGCAGCGCCCCCGACGTCAGGGGCGGCAGCGCGTAGGTGATCGACTCGTCCGGCTGGACGCCCGGGGACTCAATCAGCGTCTCGGGCACGCCGTCGGACACGACCGTGACCAGGTCGCTCCCCCCGCGCGCGAACCACTGGCCCGCGTTGTCCGTCACGACGTAGGGCCGCGCCGTGGACACCGGTGCCGGGAGCACCGGCCCGATGAACGCCGCGGCATCCGCGCCGGTCGCCATCGCGACGTCGTCGAGGTAGTGCGTGTGCGCGTAGTACGTCTGCCCGGCGTCCTCCGTGCCGCCGAAGAACTGGCGGGCGCCCGGGAGCATGTCCGCGACGAAGTTCGCGACCGCGGTGTCGATCCAGTAGCAGCCCGGCAGCGGCTCCGGGGAGTCGCCGACGAAGATCGCGAACTCCTCCACGCCGTTCGCCGCGCCCACCGCCGTCGCGTACTTGATCCGCACCTCGTACCGGTACAGCACGCCGGCCTCGATCGGTGCCGAGGTGAACACCACCGCCCGGGACAGGCCCCGCACGACCTGCACCGTGCCGTCGGCCTGACGCACGAGCCCGAGCAGCGGACTGTAGTTGCCGTTGCCCTCTCGACCGGCTGACGCCTGGAAGATCCCCAGCGACCCGGCCGACCCGAGCGCCGAGACCCTCGAGTACCACCGGTAGGCGACCTGGGTCGAGAGCCGGGCCGTCCAGCCGAAGTGACGGCCGAGCGTCGCCGACGTGCCGATCCCCAGCGCGTAGCACAGCGCCCCATGCGCGGCGCCCTCGCTCGAGAACGACACGCCACCGGCGTTCTGGTTGAAGCTGCGGGCGGTCTCGAACGCCGTGCCTGCCGTCCCGCCCGTCTGCGCCAGTGAGGTGATGGGCGTCCCCGGCGCAGCCCCGGACTCGGCGGTGTTCAGGTAAATCGCCATCAGGCACCACCCCCGATCACGAAGATCACGTCACCGGGCTCCTGTCCCGACCCGGCCGGGGGCAGCGACGACGCGACGCCCCACAGGCGCAGCGGCTGCTCACCCATCCGTCGCACGAAGTTCCCCCACCCGACCTCGTGGTCGTTCGGGCCCGACTTGACCGGCACCTGCCCCGGGAGGCCGCCCTCGGGCACACCGCGCTGCGCGGCCGCGCTCGCCGCATCCTGAGCAGCCACGCGGGCACCGACTGCCGCGTCGGCAGCGTCGTGCGCGCGCGTTGCCGACGCGGCCGCGTAGGCGCGCAGCACCGCCTCGAAGTTCACCGGGCCGCGAGCGCCGGACCCTTCGTCGAGCCAGTCGAGGTAGAGGTCGGCGAGTCCGCCGGCCGGGGCGTCAGCGTCGTTGATCCAGATCCGCGGGACCTCGATCGTCGGCATGATCCGGACGACCGAGCCGGTGATCTGGTCGCCGACCTCGTTGTAGATCGGGAACGGCGCGGTCGTGTCGCGAGAGACGATCGTGATCGGCTCCCCGGCGAGCTCGCGCTTGAACTCGCCGGAGTCCGCGTCACGGACCTGCGCGCCGTCGATCCGGTACATCACCATGGCGGGTCGCCCTTTCTCTGGGAGGCGGGAGTGGGCGCGGTCAGCGCTCGAGCGGGTCGCGGTCCTCGCTCGCGCGCAGGTCGTCGACCATCGCACGCTCGTTGCGGGTGAGCGAGGAGATGTCGTAGACGCCGTCGTCGTCGGGCTCTGCCTCGATGGCGGGGACGGTCTCGGGGAGCTGCTCGACGATCGCGAGGACCGCGGTCGTGATGGCTGCGGTCGCGGCCTGGACGAGGGCGAGGCGCCAGTCGACGTCGGACCACACGAGCGCGGACCCGATGGACGCGGCCAAGGTCTGGCCGAAGGTGCGCAGCGAGCGGTCGAGCAGCGCGGCCCACCGGGAGCGGGTGGCGCCGAGCTCGGGCAGGGACGCGAGCGACGTCGCGAGGGACGCGACGGCGGCGAACGCGAACGCGAGCCCGGCCTGCCCGACGGCGGTCCAGTCCCCGCCGACGAGCGGGGCGAGGAACGGCAGCGCGGCGACGAGCACTGTGCGCAGCGCGCGGGCGCCGGCGGCTTGCCAGAACGCGGCCGTCAGGACGCGCGGGCGGGCGGGGGTGAGGGTGTTCACGGGGTGGCTCCGATCAGGTGGGCGAGCACCCGCAGGGGCTCGAGGACGAACAGGTGGACGGCGAGCACCGCGAGCGCGGTGCCGAGAGCGAGGGCCGCGGCCGCGATGGCGGCCGCGGCAGCGACGCGCCGCACCAGGCGTGCGGCGCGCTGGCGAGAGCGCGGGGTCACCGGAAGAGGCGGCCGGCGTTGAGCTCGGCCTGGATGACCTTCACGCCGGCGCTCGGGCGGCCCCACTCGCCGTCGCCGACGTAGCCGCGGGCGCGGCCGGTCGGCGTGGTCTCGAGGTACTGCTGGAACGCGTAGTCCGTGCGCGTGCGGCTGATGACCGCGGACGGGACGTTCTGCCGGTGGCCGACGCCGTCGACGTCGAGCGCGCGCCCGTCGTAGTCGCGGAAGCCGCGGGCGTTGAGGAAGCGCTGCAGCGCGCGCGTGAAGTTCGACGGCGCGCTGAGCGTGCCGTCGGGGTTCGCCGAGCCGATCGCGCGCTGCATCGCGCCGAGCGTGCCGGAGCCCTCGAACCCGTCCTCGTCGAGCTTCCCGCTCGGCTGGGCCGGGACGGGGCGCGCCGGGGCCGTCGCGCCGTTGATGCGCGCGACCATGCCTGCCCAGCCGCCCTCGGCGCCGGCCAGGAGCTGGGTGGGGCAGTTCTTCCCGGTGATGTCGTGGTGGTTCTTGAGCTGGGGACCGACGCCGATCGAGCGCAGCCACTGCGCGAGCTCGATCGCGTTCTGCACCGTGCGGGCGTAGTCGCCGTCGGGGTTCACGCACATCTCGACCGAGACGTAGTGCAGCCCGCCGTGCCCGGCCGACCACGTCTTGATCCCGTTCGCGAACGACTGCACCGCCTCGGTGTCGTCGACCGTCCAGTTCCACGACGCGTTGCGCACGTTGCCGCGCTTCTGCAGCCGGGCGTGCGCCGCGGCGTTCGCGCCACGGCTCTTGTTCGCCGTCTCGTGAAACAGGATGCCGACGGCCTTCGAGCCCGGGCCGTCGGTCATCGAGCGGATGACCGACGCGGGCGCGAGGTCCTGGCGTGTGGTGACCATGGGTGGAACCTCCTGGGCATGACGAAGCCCCGGCGCCGTGCGGCAGCCGGGGCTGGTGGGTGGGTGATCGATCAGTAGGTGGGCCAGCGCGGGACGTCGTCCTCGCCGTCGCCCTCTCGCGCGCCGAGGCGGAACAGCATCCGGCGAAGCCGGTGGGCGTACTCCTCGAGCAGCCGCCGGGCCTTGGCCTCCTTGTCGCGCTCGGCCCAGGCGTCGCGCTCCTCGGCCTGGCGGCCCTTGAGCCAGGCGACGACGTTGTCCAGGAGCTTGGTGATGATGCCGCCCGCGCCGAGCGCGGTGAGCAGTAGTGCCCAGGTCTCCACTCGTGCCCCCTCGTCAGACGTCTGCCGGACGGGCGTTGACCGGGCGGTACGGTCGCTCGCGCACCCTCACCCACCTGACGAGCTGCATGCCGAGGACGAACGCCACGAACCACGCCTGCAGCATCCGGTTCCCCGGCTGCTGCACCTGCAACGTCGCGAGGATCGCGAGGTAGATGAAGGCGGCGAGCGCGATCGACAGCACCGCGGACCGCTCGAGCCAGTAGATGCCCGGCAGCGCCGCGACCGAGCCGAGCGCGCACCCGAACGTCAGCAGCACCGTCAGCGCCGCCATGGCGGACGACCCGATCTGACCCTCGATCGACGCCGGCGGCGAGATCGTCGCGTACACGCCCGCCGCGACGCCGCTCGCGTACATCGCGAAGTACACCACCGAGATCACCCGCGGCTCGCGGACCTTCTGCCACGCGCGACGCAGCGCCCGAACGATGGCGTCTCCGCTCCCCATGCTCGCCGCCCTCACGCTTCGTAGATCGCGACGCGGCCGCCGCGGTTCGCGCGTGCGACGGCGCCGTACCCGGTGCCGTAGATGCGGCGCGTGCGCAGGGAGAACGTCTGGGCCCCGGTGAACACCTGCGCCGACACCGCGGCGTGGTACTCCTTCCACTGGTTCGACTGGTTGAACGCGTTCGACCCGACCCATGAGCTGATCTGCGTCGCGCCGACCATGGCGTCGAAGTCCCACCGGGTGTTGTTGTTGTCCGCCTCGTTGCCGAAGAAGCCCGCGACGACCGCCTCGACCCGGTACGGCACGCCAGGGTCGGGGATCGCGACGGAGCCGACGATCTGCGGGGACGCACCCCACACCTGCCAGGTCTCCTCGCGGCCCGGGATGCCCGACGGCGGGAGGTTCGCGAACGCGAACTGGTACACCGCGATGAGGCGCCCCGCGCCGGCGCTCGTCCAGGTCGGGGCGCCCTGGGCGTCGAGCTCGCGCACGTACTCCCCGCGGCCGCGGCGGGCGCGGGTGCCGAGCGGGACGTTCGGCGGCAGCGGCTCGCGGGCCGGCACGTCGAGGCTCGGGCCCGTGCGGCGTCCGAGCCAGCGGCGTGCGGCCTGGTTGAGGGACTCGCCCTTCTTGCGGGTCACCGCCCACAGCGGGAAGTCCTCGACGCCGGGAGGTGCTTCGTCCAGCGAGGGCAGCGCCGACGATCCCTCGACGCCGGGCACTCGGGCGAGGCGGCACGGGCCGGGGACGGTCGAGAACGCGGGGTCGTACCGGGCGACGATGATGTCAGTGCGTCCGGTGGCGGCGTCGGTCGACGGCGGGATCTCGATCTGCTGCGTCTGGCCCGCCGGGATGCGGTGCATGAACCCGGCGACGATGGACGTCGAGTCCTGGGTCGGTGAGCCCAGCAGAGCGTTGTCGGTGCCGGTGGGCAGGGTCAGCGCGTAGGCGGACCCGTCGACGTCGCCGACGATCGCGGGCTCGGGCCCGTTGATCGCCCGCCACACGTCGTCGGTGAAGTTCTGCCCGGCGAGCGGACCGGACTCCTGGGGCATCATGCGCTCCTCTTCAGTAGGGCGATGTCGCGCAGCGCGCGGTTCAGGCGCGCGGCTTGCTTCGTGGACTGCGATGTCGCGCCGGGCGTGCCGACGACGACCGAGACCTGCTCGGCGGCGTTCGGCCGCACGGAGGTCGCGAGCTCGCGCACGACGTTGTCCGAGACCGCCTCGGGCAGGTCGGGCAGCTCCACCCCGACCCGGTAGCCGACGTCGTAGTCACGGCGGACCTTGACGTCCGGTCCGTCGGCGACGGTGAACTCGACGGTGACGGGGGTCGCGCCTTCCGCGAGCGCCTCGGTGCCGGCACGGGTGATCTCGTCGACGTCGTCGGTCTGTCGCTGGTCGACGAGTCCCTCGCGGGCGCGTCCCCACAGCGCCTCGGCGTCGGCGTCGATGAACTGCGCGGCCGAGCGCGCCTCGAGCTCACCGGCGGAGAACACGATCGCGCGCGTGAGCTCGGGCGCCTCGAGCTTGTACGACCAGGAGGAGATCGTTCCCGTGGCGGTGGACTCGGCGAGGCCGAACCTGATGTTCTCGGAGACGTCCGGGACGTCGGAGATCGTGAGCAGGAGCCGCGGCGTTCCCGTGGACTCGTCGTGCTGCACGTCGACGCGCAGTCTCCCAGCCTCGCCGAGGTCGTGCACCAGGCGCACGAGCTCGTCCATGCGCGCTGAGACCGTCGTCGTGCCCCCGCGTCCGAGCGAGATCGGCAGCACGAGTCGTGTCTGCCGGCGGTTCGCCACCGGTGCGGCCGGGCCGAGGTTGGCCGCGATGTACGCCAGGAGCACGGTCTCGATCGGTCCAGTGCGCACGTCGTGCGCCGCGGTGAAGGTCGACGGGGTCGACGTCAGGACCTTGGACGGCTGGGGGAACGCGCGCCGGCTGCCGAGCTCGTCGAGGTCTGAGATGAACCCGAGGGTCGTGACGTCTGCCACGCGCCCTTCCTCGTCGGCCTCCATGCGCCGGTAGATCGAGCGCACCTGCCCGGACGTGACCTGGTCGCCGTCCCGGTCGAGGATGCAGCCCATGCCGGCCGTGAACACGCGCAGGGCGGACGACGGGCCGGTGAGGACCCACGTGTTCGCGATGTTGTACCGCTCGACGACGTCGAGCGCGGACCACCGCGTGACCGGGTCGAAGGTGCGCCCGAGGTCCGCGTCGCGCGGGATGATCTCCCAGGCCCCGCTCACCACATGCTCCTGTGCCGGCCGCGCCACTCGAGCGTGAGCAGCGTCTGCGTCGTCGCGCCAGGCACGGTGACGTCGAGCAGGTTCTCGCCCGGGCGGAACGGCGCGAACCGGCTCCCGCGCGCGACGCGCCCGGCAGCGAGCGCGCCGTCGAGCCGGATCGACTTGTGCCGAGGGTCGGTCACGATCCGCAACGTGGCACCGGCCGCGATCGCGCCCGGCACGTGGATCGACAGGCCCGTGCTCGAGGTGATCGTCGCGGACGTCGCTGGCCCGCGGAGCTCGATCGTCGGGTAGAACGGGCGACCCGACGACATCTCGACGCGCATGTCCTCCCCGATCACGGTCGACGGGGCCAGCTGGCGCGTGCCCCACGGGCGGTCGGTGCCCGGCGAGGACGACAGGAAGGGCTCTGCGGTCCCGAGCGGGAACGGCCGGCGCACCGCCTCCCGGTCCTCTGGGAACGGCTGGGCCGCGAGCGCCTGCAGCACGAACCGGTCGTAGACCGGGATGCCGAGCTCGTTGCCCTCGAGTCCGGAGACGTAGCAGACCTCGAGCTGACGGCGTCCGCTGGCCGACTCGGCGACGATCCGGAACGTGCGGGGCGGATCTGCGGGTGTTGGCGGGGTGGGGTCGGTCAGGTCCCGGATCCGCTGACGCAGCGCCCACATTTCGGTCTGGTCGGAGCCGAGGATCGACAGCGGCAGGAGGACGTCGCGCTCCGGGAAGTACACGCTGGACAGGTTCGTGCCCTCGACGCCCGGCGTGCCCGACGTCTCGAGGTCGGAGGGTGCGACCTCGAGGCCGGTGAACCCGTTGAGCAGTGACACCCTGCGCGCGGGGATCGGGCCGTTGACGGGCACGACGAGCGACCCGTCCGAGGACTCGAGCCAGATCTTGCGCGAGTCCTCGGAGACGGGCGGCTCGGTCGGGGGTGCCGTGCGGACCGACGCGAGGATGAAGAAGGACAACGCTGCCTCCTCAGATCTCGAGCAGCTCGCGCTGCTGCAGCGCGAGTAGGACGTCACGGGGACGGACCCGCTCGCGCGAGATGATCGTCACCGGCGCGGAGAACGACCGGCTCACGGTCGGGGCTGCCGGCTGCGCGGACTGGACCTGCCCGCCGTTGGCGTACCCGGGCAGTCGGTCGGCGTTGATCGCCTCGAGCAGCGCCGCGTACTTGCGCGCGGACGCGGCCCGGACGACGAACTCCTCGGGCATCGCCATGATCGGAACCGAGTCCTGACCGCGGATCCCGCCCGTGACCCACCCGCCGGAGGCGTACCGGCGCGAGTTGTACCCGACGCCGGTGATCTGCTCACCGGACGCGTTGTACTGGACCGTGACGTTGACGCGCCGCCCATCGAGCAGGTCGAGCTGTTGACGGACTGTCGAGACTGCGTCCCAGGCGTTGCCGATCGCCGTCAAGGTGACCGTCCCGTCGGGCAGGGTCTCGACCCTGTAGGCCAGGCCACCGACCTCGGTCGTGACCGCGCCGGCGTTCGACGAGATCGCGGTATCGACCTTGGACGGGACCGCGCCGTAGGAGTCGATCAGTGCCCACGCCTGGTCCTCTGTGAGGCCCATCTGCACGAGTTGGTTGTAGAGCGCCTGGCGCCCGGTCTCGTACTTCTGCGCGAGCGAGTCCTGGGTCTCACCGGCCCGGGCGCCTGCGGCGGCCTCCGCGTCGAGCGCGGCGACCGCGGCCTGCATCTGCCGCTCGAGCTCCGCCCCGGCGGTGACCGTGCCGTCCTGCGCGACGGTGAACGCGTCGACGAGCTGCGTCGCGCCATCGGCCGAGTAGCCGACCTGGTCGAGCGACTTGGCGGCCGCCATGCTCGCGTCGTGGAACTCGGCCTGCAGGACTTGCGGGATCCCGAACTCGTTGAGCTTCTGCTGGGCGGGGTCGATCCCGTTCTCGATCAGGTTGGTACGGATCGTGTCGGCGATGTCGGCCGCGTCCTCGCCCGCTTCCCGCATCGACCCGGCGAGGTCGTGCATCGAGTCGGCGGCGCCGTCGAGGTCGACACCCGGGATCTTCTCGAGCCCGTCGAGCACCCCGCCGAGTCCGTCGACGAGGTCGGCGAGTGGGCCGGCGATGAAGGTGCCGATCGCCTCGGCGCCGGTCGCCGTGAACTCGACGACCCCGCGTCCGGCGTCGAGCGCCCCGTTGGCCATGTCGAGCATGAAGCGCACGACCAGCGACCGGTTCTCCGACACGGTCGTCGCGAGCTCGCCGAGCGGGTCGGAGAAGGCCGCGGCGAGCGCGCCCTTGATGCCGTCGCCGGCGACCTCGATGTTGCGCCGAGCCTCCTCGAGCTTGGTGGCGTCGTTGTCGGCGAGGGTGTCGAACATGCGCTGTGCCGCGCCCTGGACGCCGTTGAGCTGGTCGACGGCGTTCGTCAGGTCCATGGCGAAGAGCGCCTCACCGAGGTCCTCGGCCTGGGTGCCGAAGAGCGCAACCGCGGCCGCGTTCCTCGCGACGGGGTCCTCCATGTCGCGGAGCCGGTCGAGCACGATGTCGAGGCCGTCTCGTGCCGACTGCCCGCCGGCGGCGATCTTTCCCGTCATCTCCTCGGCGTTGAGCCCGAGGAGCTGGAAGCCCTCGGCGGACGCCTTCGACCCGTCCGTCGCGCGGATCTGGAACTCCTTGAGCGCGTCGGCCGCGAGGTCGCTGTTGCGCGCGCCGGCGTTCAGGCCCTGGTTGATGAGCCCGAGCGCTTCGGCGCCAGAGAGCCCGAGGCGCTGGAAGAGCGACGGGTACTCCGTGAAGGTGTCGAGCAGGTCCTCCTGCGCGTTCACACCCTCACGGGCGCCGGTCGCGAGCAGGTCGAACGCTTCGTCTGCGGAGCTCACGAGGCCGGTCTTGAGCAGCTGGGTCACCGCGACGGAGACCGGCCGGACCTCCTCGTCGAGGACGTCCGCGATGCCGGCGAGAGACTGGATGACCTGCTGGGCCTGGCGGGTCGTCTGCGCCGGGTCGAGCAGGCCCTGCTGCACGGCGATGCGGGCCGTGTCCATGTTCTGCTCGACGGACTCGCCGAACACGTTCGCGTAGGCCTCGCCGGCGGCGCGGCCGAGCTTCGCCGCCTCGCCCTCCGAGATCCCCGTCAGGCCCTGCAGGCGGTCCTGGCGCAGCTCGACGCCGAGACCGTCCGTGACGGCGTCCGCGAGCGCCTTGCCGGCGGCGACGCCGATGCCGATGACGGCGCCGGCGATCGGGATCGTGGCGAGCGCGGCGACGATCCCGTCGGAGAGGCCGGCGCCGGCCTTCTGTCCGCCCTCGGCGCCGGCGTCGCCGGCGTCGTCGGCGAGGTCGTCGAGCGCGCCTTCGGCGGCCGCGGTGTCGGCGTCGACCTCCATCGTGGCGCGCGCGGAGCGCAGGCCCTGCAGGGTGCGCTCGACGCGCTCGAGCTTGCCCTCCGCGCGTGTGATGTCGGCGTCGACCTGCAGCTCGCCCTTGACCGAGTTGAGGTACTCGAGCTCGCCGCGGATCTTCTCTGACTGCTGCTCGGCCTGGGAGATGTCGGCTTCGATGCGGGTGACGACGTTCTCGGAGACGAGCTTCTTCGCCGCGTCCTCGACGCGGTCCATGCCGTCGAGGGCGCCCTTGGCGTCGGCGTCGACCTTGACCTTCGCGGGGTTGCGCTCGATGCGCTGCCCGATCTGCTTGACGTCCTTCTCGGCCTTCTCGACCTGCTTCGTGTCGGCCGTGAACAGGAACTCGAGCTCGCCCGCGCGAAGGCTCATCACTCACCTCCGGGGTAGGACTTGGTGCAGGCGACTGCGCGGGTCGTGGACGAGGTCGAGGATCAGACCGCGCACACCCACCCACGGGCGCGCGCGCACGGCGGGGTCGAACAGGTCGAGGCGGTGCAGCTCGGACAGGTCCGCGAGGAGCAGGCCCCAGTGCCGGGTGATCGCTGTCCAGGAGTCGTCGACGATCGGGCCTCCGCGCCGGGCCGGGCGCGCCTGGTTCAGGTGCGCCGGGACCCGGTAGTCCGCGAAGATCGGGATCCCTTGCTCGTCGTGGTCGATGGGTTCGCCGACCCCGAACCGCGCCCACTGTTCCGGCGTGAGGTCGGCGGCGCTTTTGGGAGGTCGTCCTCGTCGGTCTGCGCGGCGTTCGCGCCGTCACGCGGTGTCCACAGGGCTGTGGCGTAGATGTCCGCGACGGCCTTGCCCCGGGTCCAGTAGAAGACGGCGTAGTACGCCATGCGGTCGATGGTCGTGGGGTGCACGCCGTCGTCGACCATCTGCTGGTAGACGTCGGCGCCGAGTGCCGGGTGATCGCCGGGCCCGATGGTGTCGAGCACGGCCTGCACGTCGGTGGGGATGGGGCCCTTCGCGATGCCGAGGTTGACCTCGGCGCGCACGGCGCACGCGAGCAGCTTGCCCATGTCGCCCACGCTGGGCGGGCGCACCGTGTAGGTGCGCTCGCCCAGCGTGAGGGGCAGCGAGGGGACCGCCCACTCTGAGAAGTCGACGGTCACGGCTCCACGGGCTCCGCGTCCCAGCTCGTGAACGGGTTCGCGATCTCCCGCCGCGGGCCCTTGCCCGTGTAGGTGATGTTGAGCCGCTCGACGGCACCGTCAGCGCCGGTGTTGGCGCGCTGAACCGCGACCGTGGCGAAGCCCTCGAAGGCGTCCTCGGGGTCCGGGGTGCCGGTCTCGGGCTTGTGGTAGTACCGCAGGTGCACCACCGCGTCCTGGCCCTTGGCCGAGGGCTTCGTCGCGTCGACGACGGTCTGAACCTCGGGCAGGAACTTGCCGGTCGTCGCGGACCGGTTGCCGAGGACCGAGTGCGACAGGACCCACGACTCCCCCGTCTTGTCCTCGTTCGTCGCGCCGAAGTCGTCGTAGGTCTGCGCGTCCTGGGTGATCGGGGTGATGTTCGGCTGGAAGTCCGCGATACGGCGCATCGGCTGCCAGGTGGCCGGCGTGGCCGGGTAGGCGGTGTCGATGTCGAGCCCGTACTCGTAGGACTTGCCGAGGGAGGTCCCAGCCGGGACCGCGGGAGGGGTAGGTGCCATGACTAGGCCTCCGGGTTGTCGATGATGATCTGGTAGTTGTCCGACCGCTCATGACGACCGGTCGCGTCCGGTCCCAGCCGCGCGAACGACAGCCGGAACACGGTGTTGAGGCCCTCCACGCGGGAGAGCCGTTGCAGCGCCGCGAACGAGGCGTCCGCGAGCGCGTCAGCCCCGTCCGGGGCGTTCTGCTCGCCGCGGTGCATGAGCTGCACCCGGCGGGTCTTGAGGCCGTTCTCGAGCTCGTCCGCGCCGCCGTAGACGGAGACGCCGACCGCCCGGTTCGGCGACGTGCCGATCGGGCCGTAGAACAGCCGCACGGCCGCCGTCGGGTTGATCCCTCCCGGGATCCACGCCCAGCCGCACCGCAGCGCGAGCAGGCGGCACACGACGCGCGTGAGCTCTGCATCCGTCATCCGCCCAGCTCCTTCTGGATCCGGTGCGCGACGATCTGCACGAGCTCGCTCTGCATGTCCTGGCCGGCGGACTCGAGGAACTTGGGGCCGCCGCTCTCGTGCTCGTAGGACAGGTCCTCGTGCTGACGCGCGATGTACGGGTAGCGGCTCTTGTGGCCGGGGCGTGTCGGTGTCTGGTAGGAGATCGAGACCGTCAGGTCCTCGACCTGCACGTCGCCGGCTTCCTTGAGGTCGCCCAGACCCTCGGGTGCGCGATCGTTCGACTCCTCGAGTAGCGCCTCACCGGCCTCGCGCAGACCGTCCTGAGCGGCCTGCTCAATCGTCGATAGGACGGGGAGGTAGAACTTCACCCGAAATCGCCTCCTCGGCGTAGGTACCCTCGGCGCCATGCGCCTACGGACTCTCGCTCCTCCCGCCCTGCTCATCGCCGCAATCACGGGGTGTTCTACGACGGCCGCCGACGAGGCGGCCGAGCCGTCGCCTGTCGTCTCGTCACCGGAGGCAAGCATGTCGACGGCTCCGGAGGAGTCACCCACGGCGACGGAGGAGCCGACCGAGGACGCGACCGTGGGCGCGGCGGGGTACCCGGCTGCGTGCGACACGTCCGATCCGGCCGGCACAGCGGACTCGCCCGTGGCGACAGCGGCCGCGAGCGCCGAGATGCCGAACGGGGTGACGTTCCGCCTGGGAACACAGGTGATCGACTCTGTCGATGACCCCGGCATGGTGGAGGCGGTCGCGCGGATCTGCAGCGACTCGCTCACCGAGGACGAACTCACGGCGGTCGCTACGACGATTGCGCAGGCGATCTACGCGGACCCGTCGCACGAGGCGCTGACGATGCTCAAGGTGTCGTCCTGGGTGCCGGACGGTGACGGCAAGATCACGCAGGAGCAGAGCGTGGACACTGACTACGAGCTGTTCCTCTGGGACGCGGACGCCTCGCTCTTGCCTTCCAACTGGACGCACAACTCCTAAGTGAGCGAGAGCGTCTGGAACGCGGGCCAGCCGGGCGCGTGGTGGCGGCCGATCGCGAGGACCTCGGCCTCGCGCTCACCGGGTAGGCCGGGCCAGACGGTGACGAGGGAGCCGATCGGGATCACCTCGTCGAAGTTCACGTGGACCTGCGAGGTCGAGACGATCTCGGCGCCGTCACGGTTGCGGACGACCTTCTGCTCGTCCTCGGCGAACGCGTCGACGTCGCGCGCGTCTCGGTAGGTCGTGCCCATGCCTGTGTCCTCGAGGAGGTCCCGGACCTTGACGACGTGCGGCGTGAACTCTGCGGGCAACCGCTCGACCTTCACGGTGCGACCTCAAGACCCGCGAGCAGATCGATCGAGGCTGCCTGCTGTCGAAGGACGCCGAGCAGCCGGCGGTCCTGCTTGGTGAGGTAGAGGTCGCCCGTCGGGTTTGCGAAGGTGAACGAGCGCGAGAACGGACCCATCGTCTTCGACTCCTGGGTCACGCCGGCCTGACTCGCGCCGTCGGACTTCATGGCACGCTCGACCATCGCGCACGAGATCATGATCCGGACCGCGAGGTCCGTCACGACGTCGTTCTCGTCGCGCACCGGCGCCTTCTCGGCGTCGAGCACGGTGGCGGCGTCGCCGAGAAGCGCGCCGGCGCGCGCCTCCGCTTCCTCGGTGTCGGGGAGGCCCGGCCATCGCAGCCTCAGGTCATCGACGTCGGCGTATGCCATGGTCGGGCCTCCCCTCTCTCACCAGTCGGTCTCGCCGTCGCCCTTGTCGCCGGCGTCGGACTCGTCGCTGGTCTCGCCGGCGTCCGCGTCGTCGTCGGACTCGTCGTCCTCCGACTCCTCGGTGCCGGCGTCGTCGGGCTGCTCGCCACCACCGAGCGACTCGGCGGCCGCCGCGGCGACGAGGTCCTTGATCGCGTCGCGACCCGCGTCGTCGGGCACCTCGAGTCCGAGGTGTGCGGCGTAGGCCGCCCACTCGTCGCGCGAGGCGTTGCCCTTCGGCTCGGCGACGCCACCCTCGGGCGCGTCGGCGGGCTTCTGCGGGGTGCTGGCGGGCTCGGGGGCCTTGCCCTTGCCCGTGGCGCCCTGACCCGCCTTGGTGCCGCTGCGCGGCCCGCTGCGGCGCCCGCTCGGGGTGTCGTCGGGGACGACGACGCCGAGGTGGGCGAGGCGGCGCAGCCGGGCGAGGACCTTGGGGTCCTCGACCTCGAGCTCGCCGTCGACGAACCGGAGGCCGACGTCGCCGACGATGAGGCCCTTGTACTTCTCGGACCGGACGATGACACCCACGATCAGACCCCCTCGGTGAGCACGATCTTGCCGTGCTTGCGCTCGTTGCCGTAGTTGAGGCCGATCTCGCCGTAGATCTGCACCTTGTCGGCGGAGCCGGTCTTGGCGAGGGGCTCGGCGAAGAAGTGGCCCTTGCCGGGGATCTCGAGGAACGCCGGCTTGAGCTCCTCGAGCGAGACCACCTGCAGGACGTTCGTCGGGATGTACCGGTTGAGCATGATGTTCACCCGGCCGAAGTCGGTCTCGAACGTCTGGAGGTTCACACCGCCGACGTTGCGCGACTGCTCCTCGTACCCGCGGTCCTTGATGAAGATCTTCGTCAGGACGCGCTTGAGGCCGGCGTTGACACCGACGGTGCGGGTCTCGCCCTCCTGGATGCCTCCGTTCTCCCAGCACTCCTGCATGAGGTCGAGGACGAGCTCCTCGGTGAGCGCGGAGCCCGGGGTCGAGCCCGCGGCGTACTCGGCGGTCACGACGTTCGTCGTGGTCGCCTCGATCAGACCGCGGGTCTTGCGCGGCGCGGTGTTGTCCGCCGGGCGGGCGTAGGTGCCCGTCCAGAAGGTCAGCTCGACGTCGCGCGCGATCTGCTTGAACTGCTGCTGCAGCTGCCACGCGAGCTCGTCGGCCGGGATGACCGTCGTGCCGACCGTGACCGCAGTCGCACCGACGCCGCGCTGCTTCGTGGCGCCCTGCTTCGTGTAGGAAATCGAGACGGCCTCCTGGTGGATCTCGACCACGTTCTGCGCGTTGTAGCGCACTCGCGCCTCGCCCGTCGGCGCGTCGGCGCCCTCGAGCCGCTGGCGGTTGTTCTGCGCGTCGCGCAGGTCGTAGCCCTGCCACTCGAACAGCGTGGCGCCGACGGACTCGCCGCCGGTGAGTCCGCCGATCGAGGAGAGCAGCGGCGTGTCCTCGGGGGACGCGGCGAAGAGCTCGCCGACGTAGTTCGGCAGGTTGAACGTCGTTCCCTGCCCGGTGATACCGGCCATCAGGCCACCCCTTCCTGGGGGTCGTGGTTACGGAGAGACGGACCCCAGCTGCATCGCCTTGAGCGTCGCGACCAGGTCCTTGTTCCCGGCCGCCTCCGCGGCCGCGATCTGGTCACGCAGCGGCACGTTCCCGGGCGGCGTCGACGGCGTCTGCGTGACGCTCGGCACCGGTGGGGCCGCGGGCGGCTGGGGGGTGATGAGCGCCTTGAGCTCCTCGAAGTGCGCCTCGAGCTCCTCGCGGGTCGAGCCGCGCAGCGCGGACGCCGGCACGCTCGAGCCCTGAACGATCTCGGCCGACCACGTCGCGACCTGCTCGCGCGTCTTGTACTGCGCGAGCTCGGACTGCGCGTCCGCGAGCGCCTTTGCGGCCTTCTGCTCGTCGGTCATCTTCTCGGCCTTGATCCGCTCGAGCTCCTCGGCCGCGGCCTTGTTCGCCTTCGCGCGGTCCTCCCACTTGCGCGCCTCGGTCTTCCAGTCCGGCTCCTGTGCAGGAGCCGGCGGGTCGGTCGGGGCGGGGGCGTTCGCCGGAGCCTGTGCAGCCGGCGGCGGTGTGGGCACGGGCGGTGCCGACGGCGTCGGCGTGCCCGGTTCGGGGGGGGTCGGGGCGGCCGGGGTCGGGGTCGGAGGGAAGGTCATCGCTTCACGCTCCAGCCGTCGTTGCGGATCTCGGTGATGCCGGCCTCGCGGACGAGGTCGTCCGCGACGTCGTCGGGGATGCCGTTCTCGGTCAGCTCCTTGCGGAACTTGCCGAGGACGTTCGCCGTCGTGCGCGGCTCGCTCTCGGTGCTCATCTGGGGTTGTCCTCCCGTGCGGGATCGCCACGGCACCCGTGCGGGTTCCGCGGTGGTGGATGGGTGGTGTCCCGGCCGTGCGGCCGGAAGATCAGTCGACGGCGACGAACGCGTCGACGTAGTCGCGCACGCGCGCGGTGTGCTCCTCGAGCTGCCTCGCGGCCGCGGCGTCGCCGGCTGCCGCGCGGCGGCGCACGGACTCCATGCGCTGGGAGGCGACGTAGGCGTCGACGTCGACCTCGGGCGCGTCGGGGTCCCAGGAGGGGACTGCGGCGCAGTTGCAGTCGCCGTGCGAGGCGAAGTGCGCTGTCGCTTCCTTGTAGTACCGGCCCCCTTGGGCGAGGAACCGGCAGAAGTCGCACGACCCGGCGCGGGTCACACGCCGCCAGCCCACGGCACGAGGGTCGCGTCCGGTCGCCTGGACGATCGTCTGGCGAGCGGGCAGGAGGACCTGCTTGCTCGCCGCGCTCTGCAACGACGGAAGGGTGAGCCCGGGCGTCGCGCTGAACAGGTGCCCGGCGGAGTACCGGACGGACGCCTCGACGATCTCCGGCGCGACGGGCTCGGCAACCTCGGCACGGAACCGGCCCGGGACGCGCTCCTCGGAGCGGGCCTCGTCGAACCAGTCGGCCGCGGCCGCCGCGCCCGCCTCGCCGTACTGCGCGACCAGGAGCGGCAGGTACTCGAGCAGCGCGTCGCGCGCGAGCTCGGGCTTGTCCAGGTCGAGCGAGGCGAAGAACGCCCCGAGGTCGCGCGAGAGCAGCGTCAGGATGCCGGCCTGGGCGTCGCGGAGCTCGCCGGCCTGGGCCTGGGTGACCATCGGCTACTTCTCCTCGAGCCCGCGGGCCTCGTCCTCGGGCTGGCGCAGCGAGACCGGCACCGCGCCCGTGAACTTGATCCCCGGGAGACCGACACGGGCGGCGACCTCGCCGGGGTCGACGCCGGCGCGCACGCCGAGGCCGAGCGCCTCGAACTGGACCTTGAGCCGCTGCGCGTCCTCGGTCGCCGTGGCGGCCGCGGGCTGGCCCTGCTCCCGGGTGGCGCCGATCGCGGCGACCGCCTCGAGCGCAGAGCGTCCCGCACGACGTCGACGTCCGGCCATCACGCGTTCGATCTGCCCGGAGTCCAGGCCGGCGAGCTCGAGCCCGACCTCGTCCTGCGCGAGCTCGGGCAGCGCGGCGAGCTGCTTCGACCCGGCGTCCGCGAGCGCGGCGAGCGTGGGCTTCGACGGCGGCCGGAACCGGAGCTTGAGGTCGCGCATGCCGGCGGGCGGCTCGGTGAGCCGGTCGCGGAGCATGACGGCGTTGGCGAAGGTGCGCTTGAGGGCGGCGCCGTAGACGACGTGCTGGTTCTCGGCGTCGCCGACGATGTCCTGTCGGGCTTCCTGCTTCGCGCCGGCGGACTCGGGGTTGTCGGTCGCGATGCCGAGCGAGCCGAGCGGGACGCCGGTGTGTCCGGAGAACTCCGCGGCGAGCTGGCGCAGGACCGCGATGTGCGGCTCGGGAGACTGCGCGGCGATCTGCTCGAGCTTGGGCAGGTCGCCGTCCTCGTCCTTGGACAGCGTGTTGAGGCGACCCATGTAGAACGACCAGAGCGGGATGCTCTTGCCGTCGCTGCTCTGGAACGCCTTCTCGTCCGCGCCGAGCAGGATGAGCTTGAGCGCGGAGAACAGCTCGGAGTGGACCTCGAGTCGGGCCGAGGCGCGCATCGCGCGGTCGGTCACGGACATGACGGGCCGGTCGATGCGCGAGCGGCCGAAGGGGCGCTCGAGCGTGGGCCGGAACGGCATCGCCTCCATCGGGATGCGCCCGCGCAGGTGGTTGCGGTAGACGTCGGCGACGTACCAGCCGGCCGTGCCCTTGAGGCAGACGATCGTCTCGCCCGGAACCATGACGGTGAGCATCGTCGGGACGCCGAGCTCGTCGACGTCGTTCACGAGCATGCCGGCGCGAAGCGAGCGCGTGCGACGGTTCCACAGCCCGGTGGCCCACAGGGCGGAGTGGAACGCGACGAGCACGTCGGGCTCGCCGGCGGCGGTGTCACCGTTGGTCGTCGAGACGAACGCGACGGACTGCGCGAGCGAGCTGCTCACCGCCTGCGGGAACTCGATCTCGAACCGGTTGTCCTCGAGGAGCGTCGCGAGCCCGAACGGGTCGCGGTCGGTCTCGTCGACGCCCGCGACGCGCTCGAACACGATGCGGTTCGACAGCTCGTAGACCGCCTTCGCGGGCCAGCCGAGCACGGTCTCGAGCTTGTCGAGGATGTTCGGCGGTATCGAGACGGCGAGGTCCTTGAGGCGGTTCTTCGCGTCGAGGTACATCATCCGCTCGATGTTGCGCGGCAGGCACCGGGCCCACTGCTCACCGAGCTCGTTCAGGACCTGCTGGGTGTCGGCGTTGAGCCCGAGCACCTGAGGGGTCGCCCACATCGCTGGGAAGAACGCGAGGCCCGAGCCCGTCGTCACATGACCACCGCCTTCGCCTTGCGATTCGGGTTGCGCTTCGTCGTCAGCGCGCCGTGGTGCGCCAGGCTCACGGCCTCGGCGGGTGTCTCGTCACCGTCCGGTGTCGTGGCCATCCAGCCCCACGCGCCGGAGGTGCCGCGCATCTTCTTGTCCGAGACGGCGATCGAGTCGTCGAGCGCGGCCTGGCCGTCGCTGTCGAGGTGGGTGGCGTTGCCGGACCGGATCGCCTCGTGGAACGTCGAGCACGCCGTGAGGTACTGCTCGGTCGTCGCGAGGCGGATCACGCGCTCGGGGACGCCGGCCTTGCGCAGCGCGGCCTTGAGCGCGGCCGCGCCGGACCGGCCGGAGATGACGATCTCGGCCGTCTGGCGCCACCGCTCCGCGAGCCACGCGGCGAGCGGGCCCATGCCGTCGTCGATGCCCCCCGACATCGCGTCGATGAGTTCGACGTGCACACCGCCGGCGTGCTTGCGCGCGCCCGCGAGCGCGACGCGGTCGCCGTTGAGGGAGAACGCGACGCCGAACGACTTGATGCCGTCCGGCGCCTTGCGGACGCGCGTGTTGTACCACTGGTCGGAGGTGATCAGGCGCGAGGACGGGTTGTCCTCGTCCCAGATGCCCAGCCCCTCGCGGCGGAACGACGCGTCGTTGGTCAGGTTCTCGCGCAGGCGCTCGATCGACTCGACCGGCGTGCGGTTCGGGAAGGAAGGGTTGGCCTTCTTCCACTGCTTGTGGTTGTCGAGCGACGGCCCGCCGGGCTTGCCGGTCTGCGGGTCCGCGGAGAACTCGACGTAGACCATGTTCTTCGACTTGCCCGCGAGCGCCTTCTTGCGCCGGTTCGCGAACTCCTGCCCAGGGTCGGAGGGTCGCGGCGGGGTGCCCATGAAGAACAGCAGCGCGCCCTCGGGCCGGCGGGTCTGGTTCGTCGCGGCGATCATGTCCTCGAGCGCCTTCTCCGTGAGGATCTGCGCCTCGTCGAACACCTCGATATCGACCTCGTCGAAGCCTCGGCCGAAGCCGCCCTCGCGCGCGCCGAACATGATGACCGACCCGTTGCGGAACCGGATCTCCTGCTCGCCGTTGGTGTTGCGGGGCTCGAGCATGTGGGGCTTGATCTTGCGGCGCGACGTCATGCCCTTGAGCGAGCCGAACGTCTTCGTCGAGGTCTTCGTGCGGTGCGCGGACCACAGGACCGTCAGGCCCGGGTTCAGCAGGCACAGTGCGATGACGATCATGCCGACGAGGAACGTCTTGCCGACCTGGCGCGGGATGGACAGCACGACGCCGCCCACGGTCGCGGCGTACTTCCCGTCGGCGCGCTTGCCGAGCGAGATCCGCCCGATGCCGTGCTGCCACTCGTCGAACGTGACGCCGAGCTCGGCGCACTTCTTGACAACGCGCGGCCACGCGGTGGTGACGATGCCTTCGGGGTAGACGACGTGCCGGGCGACGTCAGACAGCTTCGGGGTCGAACCCCTCGTCTTCGTCGCCACCGCCACCGTCGCCGCCCTCCTTCGGCCCGCTCTCGGCCTCCTCCTGCGCCTTGCGGGACCTGATGTCGCGGTCGACCTCGACCAGGCGGCGAGAGAGCGCGGCCAGGTCGCGCGGTGAGGTGCGCTCGTCGTCGCAGCCGCGGGCCAGGCGCCGGCGCAGCGCGATCAGCATCGCGAGCGAGTCGTCGTTCTCCGTGGCGTCGAGGATCGTCGCCGGCTTCTCCTCCTCGGCCGCCGTCTCGACGGGATCGCCCGGGGTGGGCATCAGCTGAGCGGCCCGACGGCGAACGCGCCGTCCGGTCCGATCACCGGCCCGAGCTCGAGCACGAGGCGGCCGTCGAGCGGCACCGCCGCGTCGACGAGCACGACGTCGGCCGAGATCCCGCGGGCGTAGCCGGTCCGGACCTGGTGGACGTTGAGGAACCGGAGGAGGCCGCCGCCGTCGAACCGGACGAACTGGTCCCCGTTGGTCCGGTTAATGCGCGCTGCGCCGTCGAGCACGCCGTCGGGCATGCGCTCGAGCAGCTGCACGCCGGCGATCCGAGTCTCGTGGACGACGACGACGGTCTTGCCGCTCTTCGTGAGCGCGAGCGCTTCGGCCAGGTTCACGGCATCCTCCCAGGTCAGACGGCATATCGTGTGGAAAAAACGTCGGGGGGAGGGATCGGCCGTATCCCCCCGGGGTGGCCTCCCCCCACGGGGGAGGGGGTGTCCCCCGGGGTCACCAACCGGGCGAGGAGACGATCGCGGGACGCGCCAGGAGACCCGCGCGCTTCGCCCGGGCCTCCTCCAACGTCATCGTCGACTTCCACCGGTTGCAGCCGCGGTGCATCAGGCGAACGTTCCACCTGTCGTACTCGGGACCACCACGGTCGAGCGGCACGTCGTGGTCGATCGCCGCCGAACGCCGGTCACGCGTGCGGTCGAGCGTCTTGTCGACAGGCTCGTCGCACAGCGCACAGCGGGTCTCCTCCGCGAGGACCCGCCTCTCGACCTCCCGCCACCGGTGCCCGTTGCGCTTGCGCCCAGGGCTCGGCATCAGTCGTCGTCCCGGTCGTTCGGGCGGAAGCCGATCGGGTACTCGGGCCGGGGCGCAGGGTCGGCATGCTCGACCAGGGCGTCCAGCTCGGACACCCCCCTCGCCTCGGCCCCGTCGCGCGCTCGTCGCGCGCTCGTCCGCCGCGTGACGTCGACCTGCAGCCTGAGCCTGATCCGCACCCGAGTACCTCCCCCGCCGTCGCCGGTGACCCGTGCCTAGATCCCGTGGTCTGTGTGCCGCACGGTCCGGGCGACGGCGGGGAGAGTGTGGGGCCGGCGGCGATCGCGTGCGTTCGATCGCCGCCGGCCTCTGGCCTGCCACGGCCGCGCGGGAAGGAAGGCGCGCGGCGGGTCTCGGCCGGCCCGGAGCCCCAACCCCGGGTGTCTGGGAACGCAAAGACCGCCCGGGAGCGGGATGCTCAACCGGGCGGTCCTGGTCCGAGGCATGCGAGAACCTCAGAAGCGTTGCAGCGACTATAGCCGGTCGTCGGCCTGTCGTGCGAGCGGCACGCGACTCATGTCCGCGACGCCTCGACCCGGGTCGCGATGTCGGCGACGGCGAAGAGCTCGCGACCGCGGGCGTCGAAGCCGCGCACCGGGATGCGTTGGGCGAACGGGACCGGCATTTCACGGTCGCGACGCATCCAGGACCGCCACGTCGAGGGGTTCAGGTCCGGGAAGATGGTCCGCGCCTGCTCGGCCGTGACGAGCGTCTCGGGACGCTCGTGAGGCAGCGCGTGCACGTGCCAGCGTGCTGCGAGCGCGAGGTGCGCCTCGCTCGCCCACGAGCGCCGGCAGCTCGTGCACCGCACGACGTCGGACAGGCCTTCGGCGACGTGCCAGTCGCGCACGATGGCGCCGCCGCAGTGGAAACACGGGGCGGCCTCGCGCTCGGGGGCGAGGCCCGCGAGCCTGCGCACCACGGCGCGCGTGGCGCGCAGCTCATCGAGGTACGTAGGCCACGCCGGGTGGTTCTGGGCGGCCCAGACCGTGTGCGAGCGCAAGTACTCGAGCGTGTCCCAGGCGCCCTCGGTGTCGCCCACCTTCTCGGACCAGTCATCGACCCATGCCTCGAGCAGGTCGAGCGCGCCGTCCTGGGTGCGGATCGACGACGGCCCGGACCGGAAGGCATCCTCGCGGTACGCAGGGTCGAGGCCGTGCGGGAGCCGGTCCGTGTTCACGGCCGAGGACGTTCCGGTGAGGTCGTACCGGACGGCACGCAGGCCGACGGCGACCTTGGCGACGTCGGTCATCTCAGCGAGGTAGGTCGCGATGTCGTCGAGCAGGCCGTAGGCGCGGGCGAGGCACCGTTTGCAGATCAGGAGCGCGGTCGCCACGAGCGGACGGTCGCAGTCCTGGCACCCCGTCGTCGTCTCGGGGCAGGCCGTGCAGGCGTACACGCGGCGGGCGTCGTCGTAGGTCGTGGTCTCGATCCACGAGTGGGCGGTGCAGGTGGCGATCGCCTGCTGGGGCGTGGGCATCAGGTGTCTCCTCGTTGGGGCGTGCGCGTGCGTCCACCTCGACGGCCGCGGCGGTTTCGACGCTGGGGGTTCGCACTCGGTCGGGCGGTGGGCTGGTCTGGTCTGGCGGCTGGGGGTGTTGTTGGTGGAGACCCATCCAGAAGAGACCCGTCCCGACCCGTCCCGACCCGACCCGGCGAATCCGGATCCTGGAGACTGGACTTCTGCGGGCTTCTGCCGGGTTCTGCCGGACGCGGTCGGCGCGGGGCCGTGCGCGCGTCCTTCGCGGGCGCTGCGGGTCGCACACGCGAGGGTGCGGTGTCCGCTGCTGCCTGGGCCGTGGTGCCCGTCGCGCGGCGCTCACGAGGAGCTGCCGGCGCGCCAGGGGCAGGACGGCCCGCGACGAGGTTCTTCTGGTCCGGCGCCGAAGGCGGCGGGACCATCCCGTGCTGGCGAAGGATCTGCGCGTAGCCCTGCAGCCAGTCGCGCGTCTTGGCGTTGTAGTACGGCTCCGCGGGGACGTCGAGGAGCGGGAGCTCCAGGTCGGCCACCGCGAGCGGCCGGTTCCCGCGCTTGGCGTTGCACTCACCGCACGCGACGACCGTCGTCTCGGCCGAGCCGGGCTTGCCGGGCGGGCGGTGATCGTAGGTGCCGCGCTTCTTGCCGCGCTTGATCTCGAAGTTGACGACGTTCCAGCAGTACCGGCACACGTCGCCGTCGCGGCACCGCACGGGCGCGATGATCTCCGGCTTCGCGTTGTCGGCCTTGCGCTGCTTCTGCCAGGCGTACTCCTCGGCCGTGATCATGTGAACGAACTCGGGGTCGTCGACCAGCTTGAAGCGGCGCCGTCCCGTCTCGTCGTCCTGCTCGAGCACGCCGTACCCGGCGAACTCGGCGAGCAGCAGCAGCCTCTCGGCGCGCGCTCTGGTGCCGGCCATCGTCACCGCGGTCCCGAACGACACGACGTAGTCCGTGAAGTGCTGGGCCGCCTGCGTCGACAGGCGCGTCATGAACCCGCACACCTCGTCGACCGAACGCTCGTCAGCATCCGGGTGCTCGAGCACCGCGAGCACCGTCGGGTGTGTCGCGTAGGTGTCGGTCAGTCGCAGCCACGTCATGAGGTGCGGGTCCTCCTCGGGTCGTTGTGTCGGGGAGGCGGTCAGATGCCGCCGAGGTCCAGCGCGTCCTGGGCGAGCCGGTCGGCTGCCAGGGCGGCGTAGGTGGGGTCGAGCTCGACGCCGACGGCGGTGCGGCCGAGCTCCTTCGCGGCGACGAGCGTCGAGCCCGTGCCGGCGAACGGGTCAGCGATCACGCCGCCCGGGGCCTTCTCGATGAGCATCCGCATGAGCGCGACCGGCTTCGGGGTCGGGTGGCCGGCCTTCGTCGCGGCGTTCGACGCGAGCGGCACGCGCAGCACGGCCGAGCTGCGGTGCCCGGACCAGCCGGAGCCCGAGACGTAGATGAGCTCGTAGGACGGGCGCCACGGGAACCGGGTGTCGCCCATGCCGACGCCCTCGCCCTTGTCCCACACCAGAGGCGTCTGCCGGTACGGCACCGCGGCGTCGAGACGACGTGGCGAGGCGAACATCGCGTAGGGCCGGTCGAGCTCGTCGCCGCGAGCGCCGCCCGAGAGGAACATCTCGAGCGCGGCGTCGCGGACGGCGAGGGTCTTGTCCCACTCCTGGACGGCTGAGGTGGTGGTGAGGTTGCCGCCCACGCCGTAGGGCGGGTCGGTGATGAGTACGTCGGCGCTCGCCCAGGCGGGGATCTTCAGGCAGTCGCCGACGTACAGGGTGATCAGCTCGTCCTGGTAGTAGGGCTTCACGAGGTGGGTGGTTCCTTTCGGTTGGGGGATGGTGCGGGTCGTTGGGAAGGGACGGTCGGGCGCGGCCAGTGGCCGATCGCCTTGTGGTGGGCTTCGCGTGCGCCGGGCCGGGTCGTGTACCAGCCGCCGCAGATCGAGCACTCGAGCAGCTGGTACCCGTCGAGGGCGCCGTGCACTAGGTCGGCCCGCCGCGGGCTCGTCCACCGCGGCGGCCGCGCCGTCGTGGGCGCGGCCGCGTCGGTGGGGACTTGTGGGTCGCGCGGTGTGCCGTGAGCGCCTCGGGGCTGACGTGGAGGACGTGCGGCTTGCGCGAGACGTCGACGGATGTCGCGTGGTGCTCGACGAACGCCTTGCAGTCGTGGCACCACAGCCGCACGCGGTCGGACGTCGGCGCGTCCTTGGTGTTACCCACGGCCCGCCTCTGGTGCGTGGGGGGTCGTGGCGTGGCACCAGCAGGGGCACGGCGCGGGCTGGTCGGTTCGGGTATCCCATCCGTCACCGGAGCAGGCCCTGTGCTTGCCGTCTCTGCAGTCCGGGTTCACGACGGCCGAGTTGAGCTCGGCGAGCAACCGCCGGCCGTAGTCGGCGGCTGCGGAGGCCGTGAGGTACCCGCCGAGGTTGCCGGGATCGATGGGCTCGGCACCTGCGGGGACGATCCCCCCGCGGGCATAGGTCTCGGGGCCGATGAACTCCTGTAGGCGTTCGAGCGCCTCGGCCGGGGTGTGGCCGTCGTAGTCGGGCGCGAGGTCACGCTCGGGGATCTGGAAGAGGTTCCAGTGCTCGGCCTGGTAGTGGTTCGAGATCTGGCCCGTGGGGAGGGTCGCGACGACGATGAACCACCCGCCACCGAAAGCGAGCTCGCCGTCGGAGTGCCGCCACGACTTCACGACGTCCCACTCGCCGAGGCGGTGCCACTCGTTGAAGAGTGCGGCGTTGTAGACCCGCCGGTAGGCGTACAGCTCGGCGTGCGTGTGGAAGCCGTCCGACGCCTCGCCGTTCGCGACCGCCGCGCGGAGCTCGGCGAGCTCGGCGGGGGCGGTCTGCTCGGGCGTGGGTGGGGCTGCGTAGTCGGTGCCGCACGTCTGGCAGACCATGTTCACGGTCTCGCGCCGCGGCCAGGAGCAGGTGGGGCACTCCTGCGGCCAGAGCACGGTGAGCGGGAGCTCGAGGCGGTCCCAGGGGAAGGACCGCTCGTCGCCGAGTACGGCGCCGTGCCAGGAGTCGACGCGGCCGGCGATCGTCCCGGCCGCAGATCGGGCGACGGTTCCGGGCTTGAGGGCGCGGGCGCCTTCGCGGGAGGTGACGGTGAAGCTCATGCCGAGGCCCCCGTCCAGACGAGGCGGGTCGCGCCGGCGTGGCCGTGGAGCGCCTCGACGGCGTCCACGGACGGGAACAAGACCGTCGTCGGGAGGACGCCCCGCTCGGCTGCCGGGCCGTCGACGTCGCGCCAGCGCACGACGGTCGTGGCGTCGGGGAACACCGCGCCATCGGCGACGACGCCCGTGCCGGAGATCCCGGAAACGTCGACGTCGCGGTGGAGCTCGAACGTGCGCACGTCGCCACGGTCGGCGGCCTGGAGCGCGAGGAGCTCGTCCCCGACACGGTCGGCTCGGCGCGTCGTGTCCGTCGCCCCGTAGGTGTCACACGGCTCGATTCGGACGCCAGCGATCTGGACCGCGCCCCCGGCCGTCTTGATCGTCTCTACGGCGCGCAGGAGGGCGTCGGCGCGTTCGGCACGGTGGACCGCGGCATCAGGAGTCCCATGGAACGTCCCGAGCATGTCGCGGCGCATGTCACCGAGGTACCCCGGCGAGGTCTCCTGGACGGGCGTGTACGTGGCCACGAAGACCTCGGGCTTGCACGGGTAGAACTCGCCCTGCACGCCGCGGATCACGAAGTCGCCCACGCGCGCGAACATCGTCCCCTCGAGCGTAGGGATCTTCACGACCTGGGAGACGTCGGTCGGGTCGCTCGCCTTCGACTCGGCGAAGAACTGACCGCCGCACCAGCGCGCGACCTCGGCGCCGTTCGTCCCGTCGAAGAGAAGCGCCTCGACCTCAACGGGCTTCTTGCGGTACTTCGTCGGTGTCGGGGGCGTGGACGGGCTGGTCGGGATGGTCATCGGGTCTCCTTCGGGTTGGGGTCGCCCACGCGGACGACGGTGAGCTTCACGCCCTTGCGGTCCGCCTCGGCCGCGAGCGCCTTCTTGGCCTGGTCGACGAGCTCGTCGGTCAGGGCCTGGTCGATGACGACGGGCTCGGGGCGGCGCAGGGGCGCGAGGTTGTCCTCCCAGCGGGCGGACAAGGTCGACGGTGCTCATGACGAACGCCCGAGGACCGTGGACGTCATCGCGGCGAGCTGGGCGCGGACTACGTTCCGGTCGAGTTCGGTCATGTCGTCCCACGTGGCGTGGAAGCAGACTCGCTGGCACCCCGTGTCCCAGCTCTCGTGAGCGAGCCGGGCGACGTACTCACGCGCGAGCGCGTCCGGGTCGTCGGGGTCGCGCAGGGCGGCGTACACGGTCGCGGCGATGCGGTGCCTGTGGAACGCCGGGTGGTCCCACTGGCCGTCGGCGGCGAGCGGGGTGACGAACTCGCACCCGGCGCACGAGGGTGCCGCGCCGTCTTCGTCAACCACCACGCGGTGCGCCCGGTACGTCGCGTCAGCGCGGGCCAGGGCGGGCGTCGTTGCAGGTCCAACCGAGGGTGACGGGATATCCCGCGGGGCGTGGTGTCGGGAATGCACGACATCCGGCTCGCGTCGTACATGTACGACGTTCGAGGCTTGATCCGGCTCGGTCAAGGCGTCCGCCTTGGTGGACGTGGCGGCGAGCGCCGCGTCCTGGGCGAAGCCCATGAGCAGGACCGCGGTGAGGCCGGGGTCGAGGAGCAGGGCGTAGTCCGCCGCGAGTCGGCCTGAGTCCGGGATGGTCGAGTAGTCGGTCGTGCGCCAGGTGTGCCCGCCGGTGCCCGGCGGGTTTCCGACCTTGAGGGCGAGGTAGACGCGCCGGTACTTCTGGTCGACGCAGAGCACGGCGGCGTAGAGCGGGAGCGCGTCGAGCTCGGCCTTGGTGAGCCGGAGCGGCGGCGTCGTCGGGCCGGTCATCGGGCACCGCCGGCGAGTCGGGTCCGCTCGGCCCAGCCGCGCAGCGCAGCGGTCGCGAGCGCCGCGGCGTGATCAAACTTGGGCAGGGGTGCGTTGGCGGCGCTGGCGAGGACCCAGAGGGCGTAGAGGTGGACGCCGTCGGCGGTGAGGTTGGGGGTGAGCGCGGCGCTGAGGTAGACGCGGGTCTCCTCGGCGATGTCGGCGACTGTGAGGCTGGCGCGAGCGGTGTCGAAGGCGAGGAGCATGCGCAGGTTCTCGAGCTCGTCGTCGATCACCGCGGCGAGGTGGGCGCGTCCGGTCGAGCGGCCCATCTCACGGAAGTCGGGGTCGTCGGTCGCGACCCACGCGGCAGCGAGCCGGGCGACGGCGCGCTCGACGTCGAGGTCGGGCGTGACGCGGGTTCGCACGCCGGCAGGGTCACGCGGGCTGGTGCGACGGTGGAGGTCGTCGGCGAGCCGGAGCCAGCCGCTGGCGTTGTCGGTCGGGCGGTCGGTGAGGACGGTCATCGGGGCTCCTTCGGCGGGCGGGACGGGGCAGCGGTGGGCTGGGTGCCGAGCTCGGCGTGCGCGCGCTCGACTCGGTGCGTGCCGTCGTCGCCGCGGGGCCTGCGGGTCGTCGCGACGGCCTCGCGTGCGAGGAGCGGGTGCACGCCGTACTCGAGCGCGGCGAGGAACAGGGCGCGGCGATCGCCGTGCGGGTCGGCGCTGGGGTGGGTCGTCATGCGGCCACCTGCCGGGGTGGGCCGGGGGCGAAGCGGACCGCGGTGAGCGGGAGCAGCTCGGCGTGGCACCGGGTCCCGTCGACGTGGCCGGCGTCCAGGCACACGAGGATCTGGGGCCCGCGCTGGGCGACGATCTGCACCGGGAGGCCGGACGAGAAGATCCCGATCGGGGTCGGCACGTCGACGTCGAGCACCCACCGGGCGTCCTCAGGGCGCGGCGCCGGCGCGGGGAGGCGCGTCATGCTGCGTCCTCGGCGGTTCGGGCCCGCTCGTCGGCGCGGATCGCGTCCTCCCAGCAGTTGCCGCACGCGGCGCCCGCGATCAGGACGCGGGTGTCGCCGTGGTCGCACGCCGCGCGCACTGCGGCATACAGGGCGTGGCCCTTGCCGAACCACACGGTGCGCGGGGTCGCGAGCGCCGCGGTGCCGGTGCCGTTGCGCTGGACCTGACGGGCGAGCTCGGTCGCCTCCCGCACGGTCAGCTCCTTGCGCTCCACCATGTCCTGCGCCTCCTCGGGGAGGGTGAGCAGGCGCAGGCGGGCCGAGACCGTGGACGGGGCGTAGCCCGTCTCGCCCGCGATCTCGGGCACGCTCATGCCGGCGTCGCGCAGGGCGCGGAACGCGCGGGCGGCCTCGATCGGCTCGAGGCGCTTGTGCATCGCGGCGGCGAGCATGGTCGCCCGCTGGGCGTTCACGTCGCCGGGCTTCGTCGCGAGGCACGGCAGCCCCCGCACGCCGGCGAGCTTCGCCGCGGCCAGACGGCGGTGCCCGTCGAGCACAAGCCACGTCCCGCCCGCGTGCTGCTGCACGACGAGCGGCTGCAGCAGGCCCTTGGACCGGATCGACGACGCGAGCTCGGTCAGATCGCCGAGCTCGGCCCGCACGTTCGCCGGGTTCGGACGCAGCCGCTCGACCGGGATCGCCGGCAGGCCCCCGGTCACGACGCCTTCTTCCCACGCGCGTCGAGGAACGCCTGCTCGATGTCGGCGAGCGGGTAGCCCCACGCCTCGAGCTGGCGCAGGTGGAGGGCGAACAGGGCCTCGCCGTACACGCCGCCGCGGTGGTAGTCGCGAGGCATCGCGTTCTCGACGAGCGCGGCCGCGAGCGCGAGGAGGTAGGCGTCGGCGTTCGCGGGTCGGGCGACGGCGGCCGCGACCTCGGGGCCGCCCATGCCGTCGTGCTTCGTGGGCCACATGAGCTCGCGTGCGAGGCGGTGCACGTCGCCGTCGGGGTACCAGTAGGTGCCGTTCGTCAGGACGCGCGCGACGTAGGGCGAGGCGTCCGCCGGCAGCTTGTCGCGGCGCACGAGCTCGGAGATCCACGCGCGGCGGACCGGGAGCGCGGCGTCGGACGCCTTGTTGTTCGCGACCAGGGCGCGGCGCTCGGCCTTCTGCTCCTCGGACTGCGGGCCCGACGTCGCGCCCGCGGTGTTCGACGCGCTGCGCTTGTGGTGGCCGTTGCCCCGCCAATCCATGCAGTACTCGACCCGGACGGCGCGCCACCCCATGACCTTGCCGTCGATCCACCCGCGGTTCGCGTGGAGGTAGACGGCGTGGCCCGGGCACTCGAGGTGAGCGTCCGCCTCGATGGCGGGCGGGTAGCCCTTCGCGCCCGGCTTGTCGGTCAGCGACGAGATCGTCTCGGACGCCTTGTCGTCGTAGGTGGGCTGCTTGTCGAGGACCGTGACGCCGGCGGCCTCGAGCTCGTCGCGCGCCGCCGCGACGACCGCGGCCTGCTCGCGCGCCGAGCGGACGCGCGACGCGGCATGCTCGAGCTGGCTCGGCTCGGTCTCGGCGACCTCGACGAGCTCGGCGACGACCTCGGGGTCGTCGTCGAACTCGGCGATCGTCGCGGCCGCGAGCAGGTCCACCGTCGGGTGCTCGGCGAGCACGGTCGCCGTCGCCTTCGACTCCGCGACCGCGAGCGCCGCGTCGACCTCGGCTCGCGGGATCCGCAGGCGCTTCGTGATCGACGTCGCGGAGCGGCCGAAGAGCGAGAGCTGACGCACCGACTCGACCTTGTCGGCCGCGGACAGGCCGCGGCGGTGCTCGTTCACCACGTACTGCGTCGTGATCCGGGACTCGTCGTCGCCGATGCCGTCGACGACGTCGACCGTGACCTCGTCGCGCCCGGCCTCGATCGCGGCGAGGGTGCGGCGCTGCCCGTCGACGACGAGGAGCTGGCCGAGCGGGTCGCGGCGCGCGGTGATCGCGGTGAGGACGCCGTGCTCCTTGATGGACGCGATGAACTCGGCGTCGAGCTCGGCGTCACGGCGGATGTTCGCGTCGACGACGAGGATGCGCGGGTCGACGACGACGCGCTCGGGCGCGTGACCGGCGTCGACGCCGCTAGGGCGGGCGGTGTCGAGGTTGATGGTGGGGCTCATCGGGCGGTCCTTCCTGGTGTGCCCCGCAGGAGGTCGGAGCACTCGGGGTGCGTGGCGTGGTGGATCGTGTGGCGGGTCTCGAAGCCCGCGATCAGCGGCTCGTCCTCGGTGATCCGGCGGCAGGTCGTCATGCCGGGCGAGGCGGCGTGCTGGGCGTACTCGTCGTCGTCCCTGACGGGGGCGGCGTCGAGTGGGACGCGCTTGCGGGGCTGGCCCTGGCGGAGCTTGTCCGGGGCCGGGACGTACAGGACCCAGACGAGCTGGGCGCCGCAGCCAGGGCAGGGCACGCGGCCGCGGCGGCTCACGTCGAGCCGCCCGGGGCGACGCGCTCGTAGGCGGTGACGCCCGAGCCCTTCGCCGAGCGGCCCGAGGACGCCAGGACGATCCACCCGGGGCGGCCGCCCGGCGCCTGCACGTCGACGCGCTCCGCCAGGCCCTCGCGCGCGACGCCCGCGAGGAGCGACCCACGCACCGACGTCGGGACGCCCGCGGCGTCGAGGTCCTCGCGCAGGTCGTTCACCGTGAACCACGTGCCGACCGCGATCTTGCGCACCGCGGCGCGCACGGCCTCGCGGTCGTCGGGGCGAGCCGAGCGCGCAGCGCGCGCCTGCCCCTCGCGCTTGAGGTCGCGCGCCTCGGAGGGCGTGATGGTCGTCGCGCTCACCGGCCCCGCTCCTCGCTCGTCGCGTCGGCGAGGGCCGTGAGCTCGCTCGTGCGCGGGCGGCGGGCCGTCGGGTGCTCGAGCACGACGGCGACGCCCACGCCGCGGCGGCGCGCGCTCGGTGGCATCGCGCGGTCGAGCTCGCGGGCGATGCGCCGGCTCCCCGTGCGCAGCTCGCGGCGCACCCAGGCGCGGCGGCTGCGCAAGCGCTGGCGGGCGCGGGCCTCGTCGAACACGGCAGCCACGACTCCGCTGCCGTAGGCGGCGACAACGGCGAGCGCGGCCCCGAGGATCAGGGCGAGGAAGCCCCACAGGAGCCACAGGAACTCGTTCATGGTCTGGTCCTTCCTGGTGGTGCACGAAGCCGCGCGACCGGGCGGCCGCGGGGATGGAACGGGGCGAGTCAGGGCAGGTGCAGCGCAGACGGCGTCGCGAGCACGCGCACGAGGTGAGTCGGCACGACGACGTCGTGCGTGCCGGCGACGAAGAGCTGCACGAGCGGGGCCGTCACGGTCAGGACCGAGATCCCCTGACACAGCGACCCGTCGCGGTGCAGGTGCCGCACGCGCGTGACGCCCGGCGTGAGGAGCACGACGTCGGACAAGACGCCGGAGAGGAACCGCGCCGGGCGGTCACCGCGCGCCGGGACGATTACCTCGACCGGCTCGCCGATGAACTGACGCGGCGCGGCGGCCATGTACGCCGCGGGCACGTCGTCCCACACGCGGGCGGGCATCACGCGGCCGCCTGTCGCGTCGCTGCGCGGTGAACCGTGTCCTGCACGATGCGCTGGCGGCTCGTCAGATCACGGAGTCGAGCCCGCTCACGCTCGAGGTGCTCCTCGATCGAGACGCCTGCCTGACGCGGGCGCCGCGCGGGCTCGTGCTCGAACAGCGCCGGGGGCGCCGCGTCGCTCCACGTGCCTGACGCGCGGGCGACCTCGACGGCGTGCCGGAGATCGGCCGCGAGCGCCGCGCGCCGGGCGGGACGCCGCGACTCGGCGTGGATCGCGAGGCAGGCCCGGCATGTGACGCTCCGGTGGTCGCGAGCAGTGCAGCCCAGAACGGCGCGCGCGCCGAACGCGCGGCACAGCACCACCGTCACGCCGTCGAGCGGCAGAGGCCGCACCAGGTGGACCAGCCGCGCGCTCACGACGCCGCTCCCCCACGACCGCGGAACGGCACAACGGTCGCTGCGGCCGCTTGCTTGTGCTCGCACTTGCCGCCGTCGATCCATGCCGTGAGGCACTGAGCCTCGATCGTCCAGCGGCCGCGCTTCGTGCGCTGGGAGCCGTGCAGCTCGCCGGAGCGGCACGCGTCGCGGATTGTCTCGGGGTGCACTCGGGCGTCGTCGGCGGCCTCCTCGACTGTGAGTCGGACGGGCCGCCGCGGGAGTTCCGCGGCGGGCGTCAGCGCCCGGGTGGCGGTCACGCTGACACCGCCATGTCGTCGTCGACGGTCTCGAAGATCTCGTCGAACTGCGCCGGGACGCGAGCCAGGACGGCGGCCATGAACTTGTTGCCGGGAAGCGACTTCCCCGCCATGACGCGAGAGACGGTCCCGTCGGTCACCCCGAGTACGTCGGCAGCCTTGACGTTGGAGTCCGCCCCCATGCGGCTCAGGCGCTCGGAGAGGACGAACTTGTCCGGGTCGCTCTCGCTGCGGCGGAGCAGGATCACCGACATGGCTACTCCTCAGGTCTGTGCGAACCCCGCGTGGGTTCTGCGTTTGCACAGACCGTAGACCCGACTCTGCGCAAACGCAAGATCACCTCAGGATTGGCGCAACGTCTCTTGCGCTCTGCGTCTGCGCAGAGTTCAATACCCCCATGACCGCGACCAGATGGTGGGAGTTCGTGAGCGACGTCCTTGGCGACATGTCAGCGCTCGAGGCGGGACGCAAGGCGGGGTTCGACTCGTCAGCCTTCACACGGTGGAAGAAGGGCGCGAGTCCGGACGCCGCATTCGTCGTCAAGTTCGCCCGTGCGTTTGACGTCAACGTCCTGCAGGCCCTCGCTGCGGCCGAGATCATCACCGACGAGGAGGCCAGCACCCACGAGGTCCTCGTCGGAGCGGCTGACGCCTTGCGCGTCGCGTCGGCGAACGCACTCTCGGACGAGGTCGCACGCCGATTGCACGCACTCGAGGATGGGGGCGGCGAGATCATCCACGGCCGGTTCCGCCAGCTCGGGAGCAAGCGGGAGTTCTCGACCACGGCGGCCGCGCACGTGACCGGGCGGTCGATCTCAGAGGAACAGGAACTGCGGGGGGAATAGGTGCGGGAGCTGCTGGTGATCGCGCGCGAGCGTGGCGTTGAGGTGGAGTGGAGCCGAGACATGGGCGACTGGCTCCGCGGGGTGTACGAGCACCATGTCAGGACGATCACGATCAACTCGACGATGGACCTCTGGCAGCAGCGATACACGTTGGCGCACGAGCTCGGGCACGCCTGGCACGAGCACGAGCTCGACGCCGACGACCCGCACGGGAACCTTGAGGCAGAGCGACTCGCCGACGAGCACGCCGCGAGCCTGCTCATCGACCCCGAGCAGTACGCCCGCGCCGAGGAGCTCTACGGCCCCCACCTCGGCGCCCTCGCCGACGAGCTCGGCGTGCACCCCGACGTCGTGAGCATCTTTCAGCGCGTCCTACGCCGCGTCCCGCCCGTCGCCTACGCGACGCCGTGGGGCCGCGCGCCGTGGCTCCACAACCGCCCCAGCCGGATCGCGTAGTGGCCTGGACCGAGCGCACCTCGAGCGGGCGCTACCTCGCGCGCTACCGCGACGCGGACGGCAAGAAGCGCACGGCCGACGGTTCCCCCTTCGTGCACAAGAAGGCCGCGATCCGCGCCGGCGAAGCCGCCGAGGCAGCGTCGCGCTCGCTCGGGTGGCGCTCCCCCGACGCAGCGGCCCGCACATGGGGCGCGTGGTGCGCGGAGTGGTGGCCGACGCGCGACGTCGAGCCGTCCACGCTCGCGACCGACCGGGGCCGGAGGGACCTGCACCTCAGCCCGAGGTGGGGCGACACGCCGCTCATCGACATCACGCGGCACGACGTCAAGGCATGGGCGGCCGACCTGCGCGCGGCTGGCCTCGCACCGACGACGGTCCAGCGGATCGTCCACCTCCTCTCCGCATCGCTGCGTGCCGCCGTCGACGCCGAGATCCTCACCGCGAACCCCGCCGCTCAACTGCGCCTCAGCGCTGGCAAGACCAGCACCGAGCGGTACCTCACGCGCGACGAGGTCGACGCGATCCGGGCCGAGCTGCCCGACGCCGAGCGCGCTGTCGTCGACCTGCTCGTCGGCACCGGCATGCGATGGGGCGAGGCGGCCGGGCTGCACCACCGCCGCGTCGACCACGAGCGCCGCGTGATTGAGGTCGCCGACGTCTGGGACAACCGCGGCGGCATGATGAAGCCGTACCCGAAGGGCAAGCGCCGCCGGTTCGTCCCGATCCCGTCGTGGGTCGAGATCCCCGAACCGTCCACCGGCACATGCGGGTACAACCACGCCGCTGGCACCTGCACGAGCGGGCTCGTCCTGACGACGAGCGACGGCCACCGGTTCGAGCAGTCGAACTTCCGCAAGGTCTGGGTCGACGCCCTCGCGTCTGCCGGCCTCGAGCACGCGCGCGTTCACGACCTGCGGCACACCTACGCGTCCTGGCTCATCCAGGGCGGGGTTTCGCTCGCGGAGGTCGGCAAGCTGCTCGGGCACGTCTCCCCGCTCACGACGCAGCGATACGCGCACCTCGCCGACGAGCCGTCAGCTGCCGTGCTCGCCGCACTCGGGGACGGCGCGCCGCGAGCGCCGCATCCCGATGACGCGCGCGAGGCCGACGGGCGCCGAGCGCACCTCCGGATCGTCCGGTGACGCGCCGCGCTGCTGGGCAGATGCTGGGCAGAACGACCATGTACAGTGCAGCACGCGACTGCACAGCGAACGGCGAGGGGAGGCCCGAAATGCGCTCTGACCTGCACGGAGATTCCGTCGGACTGGATGCCGCTGGACTGGCCCGCACGCGCCGAACCGCACTTTTAATCCGTAGGTTGTGGGTTCGAACCCCACGGGGCCCACTGCTGACCTATGGACGCGCCGGCACCCGTCAGGCGCCGCCGAGCGCCGCGACGACGCGCCCGAGGACCACCGCCGCCAAGGCGAGAGGCCAGCCCCAGCCAGCGAGCGAACGACGCAGCCGCGAGTCCTGCGTCACCACGTAAGCCGAGCGCAGGAGCACTGCGGCGAGCAGCCCCGTGACCAGGGCGAGCAGCAGCAAGACGTCGACGAGCACGCACTCTCCCCCGCCACGGCCCGGCGGACAGCCTCGCCCCGGTCGGCCGCCGGTCAGCGCCGCGCGCAGGGTCGGGCCAGGTCAGCAGACGCTCAGGCCGTGAACGTCGCCCAGACGGTCTTGACGTCGTCGGTCCGGTACCAGCCGACGTCGAGCGAGAGCTGGCGGGCCATGTGCAGGCCGACGCCGCCTGCGCCGGGGATGCGGCGCCCGGCGTAGACGGGCTCGGTGGACACGTCGTGGTCGGCGACCTCGAGGAGGAACCGGTCGCCGCTGCGGGCGAGGCGCACGATGGTCGGGGGCAGGCCGTGGCGCAGCGCGTTGGTCGCGAGCTCCGAGGCGATGAGGACGAGCTTGTCCGGCGTGGACGAGAGCCGACCGGTCGACGCGACGCCCTGGCTCTCGAGCGTCGCCACGAGGCCGGCGCGCAGCGCGGAGAGCTCCTCCGTCGTGGAGAGCACCCACTCCTCCACGAGCTGGTACTCCTCGGGCGGCATCGACGTGATGAGGTCGGCGTCGTCGAGGGGGACGTCGATCAGGGTCTGGTCGTCCACGCGGGGGTACCTCCAGCGGCTTGAAGGAGCGGAGCGGCCACCCTGACACGCGAACCCCCGGCCCGCACCCCGTCCCGCCCGGCTCACCGGGAGCCCGCCGGCCCGGCCACCGGGACCGGGCTGATCAGCGGCCCGACTGCGGCCCGACGCCGCGCGTTCATCCCCCGTTGGTTGCGCGCGGGACGGGTGCGGCCGGACCGTCGGACCATGGCGATCGAGGACGAGGACCGCGAGATCGACGTCGTGGTGGAGCGGGTCAGCACGCGCTTCCCGGACGTGCCGGTGGAGGACGTCCGTGAGCAGGTGCTCGCGGAGCTGGGCCGGTACCAGGCCGCGCACGTGCGCGACTTCGTGCCGGTGCTGGTGGAGAACGCGGTGATGGACGTGCTGCGCTCGGGCGAGCGGGCGCACCGGCCGCCGCGAGGGAGCGTGCGCCCCGACCGATGAGTCCGGGTGTGGGCGGTCGTCGGTACGTTCGCGGCGGGTCGATCGACCTGCCCCGACGACGAGGAGCTCGCATGTCCTTCCAGGCCTATCTCGACGCGGTCGAGGACAAGACCGGTCTGACCCCGCGCCAGCTGGTCGACCTCGCGCACGAGCGCGGGTTCGACGAGACGACGAAGGCGACCCCGATCCTCGAGTGGCTCCGGGACGACTACGGACTGGGCCGCGGGCACGGCATGGCGATGGTCCACGTCATCACGAAGGGCCCGCAGATCTCGTCGAAGCACGTGGGGTCCGACGGCTCGCACCGCGACGACTCCGACACGCTGTGGCTCGATGGCAAGGCGACCCGGCCGGCCTGACACCCGGCGCGGCCGTCCCCCCGGCCCGCACGCCGGTGCCCGACGACGTCCCGGGAGCGGGCGTCGTCGGGCACCGGGGCGCGGGGCCGCTCGGGCGACGGGCGCGGTCAGAGCGTCCAGCGCTGGGCGTCGGTCTGGTTGCAGGTCCAGAGCTGGACCTTCTGGCTGTCACGCAGCGGTGCGCCGCCCTGGGCGTCGAGGCACTTGCCGGACTGCGGGTTGCGCAGGGCCTTGGTCGCGGAGTCGTACGTCCACTTCTGCGCGCCGGTGCCGTTGCACGTGTAGATCCACACGGCGGTGCCGTCGGCCGTCCCGCTGCGCGCGACGTCGAGGCACTTGCCGAGGGCTCTCACGGTCCCGTCGGTGCCGCGCGTCCACTGCTGCGCCGCGTTGCCGCTGCAGGTCGCGAGCTGGACCTGGTTGGTGTCGGTCGGGTCGGCCCACGGGACGTCGAGGCACAGTGTGCTCCCGATGCGGAGCGCGCCCGTCCCGGTGGGCAGACCGCCGGGGGTGCCCGGCTGCTCGGTGCTGCCGCCGTTCCCGATGGGTGTCGCCGTGCCGGTGAACGGGTCGAGCTTGATATACGCGGCCTGGGGGTTGCCGTCGTGGACGAGCGACTCGTGCGCGCCGACGTCGTCGAACGCGAACGCGTACGCCTTGCCGTTCGCCATCTGCTGGTGCGCGAGCTTCGCGTACACGTTCGTGCGGGCGTCCTGGTAGAAGCCCGCGCTGCTCGCGTCCGGCTGGTTCGGGTTCGTCAGCGCCGTGGTGCGGACGAGCGCGGCGCACAGGGTGCGGGCGATCGGCCCGACGATGTGGTCGTTGGGCGCCTGGAGGTCCTTGTGGCACCCGTACACGCTCGACGCGTCGGGCTTCTTGAACGCGGCGACCTCCTGCCCGGACCCGTTCCTGAAGCGGAACCAGTCGCCGTCGACCCGGCCGCGGAACTGCGTGCCGGGCTCGTGGGAGAACGGCGTGACGACCATGTCGCGCGTGCGGTACGAGTTCCAGACCTCGGTGACGTAGGAGTCGATCGAGGCCGACGAGATCTTGCCGACGTCGATCCCGTGCGACGGGTTGAGCGCGCGCAGGCGGCTCCCGTCGGGCGCGCGCTGCACGAGCCCGCCCCACCCCGCGCTCTCGAGGGCCGTGTAGAACGCCTCGTAGCCGTTCGGCTTGAGCAGGCCCGTGCTGAGGACCTGCCCGTCGGCGCGCTGGACGCCCACCTGGTACGGCGCGGACCAGTGGTCCACCTGCGTGCTGTTGATCCACAGGCCGCCGTCGTTGAGCGTGTACTCGGTCCAGTTGAAGAGGATGTTCCGGTTGGGGTCGGAGTCGTTCTGGACGGCGGGCTGGACGAGCCGCCCGTCGAGCACGATCTGGAACGTCATCTTCTGGCCGTAGGAGTAGTAGACGCGCCCGGACAGCTTCGGGAGCCGGATCGTCACGGACTGGCCGGGGCCGGGTCCCGCGATCGACGCGTCGGGTGCCGGGACGGGCACGGGTCCGACCCCGCCGGGCCACGGGTGGAACGTGCCGCCCGCGTCCGCCCAGCCGGCGACGCCGTCGCGCTCGCCGAGGACGTACAGGTAGATCGGCCCCCTGCCCGAGTCGTTGGTGATCGTCAGCGGGATGGTCGCGGGGACCGCGCTCGCGGGCGCCGCCACGCCGACCAGCGCCCCGCTCACCGCGAGGACCGTGGCGCACAGCGCGGCCCACACTCGTCTGCTGCTGTTCTTCCTGTCGTGAGGCATACCGGATCTGCTCCTGTTCGGTTGCTCCGTCGAAACCGGTCGCCGGGCTGTTCCGGCGACAGCGTTGCCACAGGAGGTGTGGAAGCGCTGCCACGACGGTAACGGACGGCGGCTCACGACGCCAGGGAGCGCTCCCTCAGGTTTCTGCGGCGCACCTCGCGCCACGTCCGCGCGGGAAGCCGCCGCGGCCCGGGCGCGTCCGCGCGCCTCGGGACGGACCCGGGTCGCCCGTAGACTCGAACGAGTGCAGTGCCACCACTACGACGCCGGCCGGTGCCGGTCGTGCACCCTCCTCGACCTCGCCTACCCCGCGCAGGTCACCGGCAAGCAGGAGCACTGCGCCGAGCTCCTCGCCCCCCTCGGCCCGGACCTCGCCTGGCTGCCGACGGTCGAGTCCGCCGAGTCCGGCTTCCGCAACAAGGCGAAGATGGTCGTCACCGGCTCCACCGACGCCCCGGTGCTCGGGATCCTCGCGGAGGGCGGCGGCGTCGACCTCACCGACTGCCCGCTCTACCCGCCCGCGCTCCAGGCGTCGTTCCCCGCGTTCGCGGCGTTCGTCACGCGCGCGCGGCTCGTCCCCTACGACGTCCGCACGCGGCGCGGCGAGCTCAAGTACGTCCTCGTCACCCTCTCCCCCGACGGCGACCTCATGGCGCGGTTCGTCCTGCGGTCCACCGAGTCCGTGCCCCGGGTCCGCAAGCACCTGCCGGCCCTCCTCGACGCTCTCCCGTCGCTGCGCGTCGTGTCCGTGAACCTGCACCCCGAGCACAAGGCCGTCGTCGAGGGCGAGACCGAGATCGTCCTCACCGAGGCCGAGACGCTGCGCATGCACGTCAACGGGATCGACCTCCACCTGCGCCCGCAGAGCTTCTTCCAGACCAACACCGACGTCGCCGCGGCCCTCTACCGCCAGGGCCGGGCCTGGGTGGAGGACGCCGCACCCGCCACGGTCTGGGACCTCTACTGCGGCGTGGGCGGGTTCGCGCTGCACGTCGCGGGGCCCTGTCGCGACGTCGTCGGCGTCGAGACGAGCGCCGAGGCCGTCGCGAGCGCACGGCTCACCGCGCGCGACGCCGGGCTCGACCGCACGACCTTCCTCGCCGAGGACGCGACCGCGTTCGCCCTCTCACGGCAGGACGTGCCGGACCTCGTCGTCGTGAACCCCCCGCGGCGCGGCATCGGGGAGACGCTCAGCACCTGGCTGGAGCGGTCCGGCGTCGGGCACGTCGTCTACTCGAGCTGCAACGCGACGACGCTCGCGCGCGACCTGGCCTTCATGCCGTCGCTCCGACCGCGCGAGGCGCGCGTGCTCGACATGTTCCCGCAGACGTCGCACTACGAGGTCGCGGTCCTGCTCGAGCGCGCCTGATCTCGCCCGGCGTCCGCGAGCGCCGCGCGGCTCAGGGGCGCTCCCCCGCGCGTCGGGACGCCTCGACGGCCGCGGACTCGACGCGCGCCCGGTAGGCGACCCACTCGTCGTCGTCCAGCGCGGGCAGGTTGCCCCGCCCGTCACCCGCCGCGCCGTCGACGAGCTCGCGCACGATGTCGGCGTGGCCGGCGTGGTGCGCCACCTCCGCGAGCACGTGCACGAGCACCTGGTGGAGCGTGACGTCCCGGTTCTCCGGGCGCCACCACGGCACGTGCCCGGGTGCGTCGAGGTCGAGCGACGCCACGGTCGCGTCGCACAGCTCCGACGACCGCCGGAACAGCTCCAGGATCTCCTCCCGGCTCTCGTCCGCCGTGGCCCACATGTCGGCGTTCACCTCCGCGCCGTCGGCGAACCAGGGCATGTCCAGGTCGTGCGTGCCGCCGAACGCCTCGTGCAGGTAGCCGAGCTGCACGCTGCCCACGTGCTTCACCAGGCCCAGGACGTTCGTGCCGGTGCGCGTGAGCGGACGGCGGACGTCGTACTCGCTCAGCCCCTCCGCCTTGGCGAGCAGCGCGTCGCGCTCCCGGCTCAGGTACCGCAGCAGCGTCGCCTTGGGGTCGTTGTCCGGTGCCGTCCTCGTGCTCATCCACCGGACGCTACCGACGCCCGCCCACACCGGTGCCAGACTCCCCTCATGGCCACCGTGCACGCAGAGATCACCGACCGGCTGGCGGCGTTCGTCCTCGCGCAGCCGGTGTTCTTCGTCGGCACCGCGCCGCTCGCCGCGGACGGTCATGTGAACGTCGCGCCCAAGGGCATGGCCGGGACGTTCGCGGTGCTCGGGCCGCACCGCGTCGCCTACCTGGACTACACCGGCTCGGGCGCCGAGACGCCGGCGCACCTGCGCGAGAACGGCCGGATCGTCGTGATGTTCTGCGCGTTCGAGGGTCCGCCCAACATCGTCCGCTTCCACGGGACCGGCCGGTACGTCGAGGCCGGCACCCCGGAGTTCGACACGCTGCGCACCCGCTTCCCCAAGCGCGAGACGGCGGGCCAGCGCGGCGTCGTGGTCGTCGACGTGACGCGGGTCTCCGACTCGTGCGGGTTCTCCGTGCCGCGCATGGCCCTCGTCGAGGACCGGGACCTGCTCGACCGCTGGGCCGACCGCAAGACCCCGGAGCAGCTCGAGGCCTACCGCGTCACGAAGAACACCACGAGCATCGACGGCCTCCCGGCGATCGGCGACGGCTCGCACACCGTGGAGACCACGACGCCACGCGAAGCCCTCGGGCGCTGACGCCTCATGACGCCGGGCTCCTCGGTGCGTGCGCACCCGAGAGCCCGCGGCGCACGCCCGCGCGCACGTCTCGCCGACAGGCACTACCGGGCCTCTACCTCGCCGAGGTAGAGGCCCGGTTCTGCGAGGTAGAGGCGGGGTCTCGCGAGGTAGAGCCCAGGTCCGCGAGGTAGAGGCGGGGTCTCGCGAGGTAGAGGCCTGGTCGCGCGGAGTAGAGGCCTGGCCCCGCGAGGGAGCTCGACCTCACGAGGCGGGCCGCTCGTCCGCCGTCGCGGCGAGGTAGGCCCTCCCGCGCGGCGAGAGGCGGTACCCGACGTCGAGGCTCTCGGTGAGGCCGAGCTCCTTGAGCCGGCGCACGCGCACCTTGAAGTCGTCGCGGGCCATCCCGAGCCCGGCCGCGAGCTCGCGCGCGACGACACCCTCGTGCGTGCCGATCAGCTCGAGGTACCGGCGGGTCCACGGCTCCGCGGCGGCCCGGTCCTTCCGCGCCAGCGCGGTGCGGAGCTGCTCGACGGCGTCCTCGTCGAGGTCCGCGTCCTCGCGCAGCGCGACGCGCGGGTCCGGGCCGGCGAGCCGCAGGCCCACGCGGTAGAGGTCCCCCTCGCGCCCGGCGCCCCGAGCGAGCACGCGCTCGGGCGAGGTCATCCCCGCGAGGCGGGCCTCGTCGTCGGACACGACGGGCTCGCCGTCCGGACCGACGGGCACGCGCTCGACCGACGTCACCTCGACGACGCCCACCCGCGTGCGCTGGAGCGTCCCGACGCGCACGCGCGGCGTCGTCCAGCGGCGGAACGCCAGCGTCACCGTCCCGTCCTGGAGGCCGCGCAGCGTGCGGGCGTCGAGGAGCACGCTCCGAGCCTACGACCACGCCGCCACGCCCTCCCGAGGGAGAGCCCGTCCGGTGAGGTAGAGCCGAGGTCACGACCTGGGCTCTACCTCGGCCCACCTGGGCTCTACCTCGCGCGACCAGGGCTCTACGTCGGCCCACCGGGGCTGTACCTCGCGCGAGCCCGCGCGACTGCGGCTCTACCTCGGCAGTGCGGGCAGGTCAGGCGAGCTCGGGGCGGCGGGCGACGGTGAGGACGTGGGTGTCGGGCCAGTCGACGGGCTCGCCGGTCGTGGCGTCGTGCAGGGCGGCGACGGGCGCGAACGCGTGCTCGACGACCCACTCGTTGCGCCACGCCCCGCTCCCCGGCTCGAGCTCGAACCCGGCGGCGGTGAGGAGCTCGGCCCATCGGGGGCCGGTGAGGTCGCAGAAGCGCTCGTGGCTCTCGGACAACCAGTTGTCGACGTAGTCCTTGCGCGTGAGGAACTCCATCGCCTCGCGCAGCGTGAGCCGCCACGACCCGGGGCGCACGCGCTCGGGCCGGAAGTCGGCCCCGGAGAGGCGCGGGAAGTCGTACGCGAACTGGACGAGCCGGGCGTCGGTCGAGAGCGCCCCGACCCACGCCGCGACGTCCTCGCGCGCGAGGTCGTCGAGGTCCGTGCGCGCGCTGCCGGGCCCGTCGCCGGTCGCGGGGGCGCCGTCGTCGGTCCGCAGCGTGAGCACGACGACCCGGTCCGGCTCCGCGGGGCCGCACACGTCCGAGTTGATCCACACGCCGCCGGGCCGTGTGTGCGCGTGGACGCGGCGCGCGAACGTCTCGACGTCGCGCACGCCGTCCCCGTACGACGACACCTCGTGCGTGAGCGCGACGGTGAGGGTCGTGTCGACGGAGGCGTCGGGCATCACGGACCGGTCGAGGATGTTGGCCTGCACGAACCACACGTGCGGGTTCGCGAACACGCCCTGCGCCTTCTTGTGCTCGGCCTCCGCGACGAGGTGCCGCGCGACGTCGACGCCGAACAGGTCCGACTCGTGCAGGCGCGGCTCGCGCGCCACGTGCTCCAGGAGGCCGCCCGTCGCGCACCCGATGTCGACGATCCGCCCGGGCCGCACGTGCGGGGCGACCTGGGCCCACTTGCGCGCCGACGCGTCCTCGAACGCGGCGGCGTACGTGCGGTAGTCGCGCGTCGAGGTGAGGTCGCCGTCGCCGGACACGACCGGGTCGGCGAAGATCCGCCGGACGTCCTCGACGAACCGGTAGCGCGCGAAGAACTCCGGCACGGCGGGGTGCGCGACGTCGCGCCAGCGCTCGTCCCCCGCGGCGATCTGCTCGACGACGTCCCACGGCCGCGCGGGGAGGTCGCCGCCCGGCTCGGCGGCGTCGAGCTCGACCCCCGCGACCCGGTAGCCGAGCGCGCGGTAGGCGTCGACGAGCGCCGGCGTCGAGCACGCGACGACGGTGTCCGCGGGGTCCGGCGCGACGCCGGTCGCGGTCGCGACGCTCGTCACGACGAGGTGGGCGAAGCGGTCGTCGGGCGCGACGTCGGGCACGGGCACGACGACGGACGCGAGGCCCTCCCGGGTCGTGACGTTCTCGACGAGCGCCTCGCGCCGGTGCCCGGGCAGCGGGTTGCGGCGGGTTCCGGCGTGGTTGGCGGACGTCACGACCCAGACGACCTCGACGTCGGGGGTGCAGCGCACGCGCCGACCGTCGAGGTCGTGCACGAGACCGGCGCGCAGCGCCCGGAGGTAGTCGACCTGGTATCGCGTGACGACGTGGTGGCGGCCGGGGAAGAGGATGCGGCGCACGGGCGGGCCGTCGGTGGGGAGGGGCACCCGCACACGGTGCGGCCAGCCGGCACCCGGGCGCAACCCGTCTCACCTCTCGGGCCGACAGCCGCAGCCCTGGGCGCCACCCGTCTCACGTCTCGGGCGGCCGGACGCAGCACCCGCAGGGCCCGCGTCCGGGGCACGGGCGCTCACGAGGCGCGGAACGGTGCGGTTGTGCGGGTCCGGGCACGTGTTCGCACGACGCGACACGCCAGACCTGGACGGCCGTCCACGATGCAGCAGGGCGCGCCGTATGCGACGGTATGGGCGATGTTCTGGATCGTGGCAGGGGCTGTGCTCGTCGTGTCCGGCCTCGCGATCGCCGCGACGGCCGTCCGCGGCGCGCGCCGCGCCGGGTCGACGGGTGCGAGCGGCATCGCGATCGCGGTCGGCGGCGGCCTCCTCGTGTGGGGCGCCGTGGCCCTGCTCGTCGGCCTGCTCACCGAGGGCTGACCGACACCTCCCGCGCGTCCACGAGCTCTGCCCCGCTCACCGCACCCGAGAGCCCGCGGCGCCCGCGGGTGAACGGGACCGCGACCACCGACACCACCGCGAACAGGGCCGCGAGCGGCGCCGCGACCGAGGCGGCCACCCCCACCGCCGCGGGCACACCGACCGGCAGGTCGCTCAGCAGACCGAGCGCTCCCCACAGCGCGCCGCCCGCGGCCGCCCGCGCGACGCGCTGCGCCGTCGTGCCGCGCCGGCCGGCCCAGCGCGGGGCGAGCCACACCGTCCGCTGGCCCCACGAGGCGCCGCTGCCGAGGAACGTCGGCACCACGAACACGACCACGAACGGCACGAGCGTGCCGAGCAGCCACTGGGCCCAGTCCGCGCCGTCGGGCAGCGGGCGCCCGAGCGCGTAGACCACCGTGCGGTACACGACCTGCAGCACGACGCCCAGCGCCGTGACGAGCAGCGCGTCGAGCAGCATCCCGAGCCACCGCCGCCAGACGGTCACCGGCCGGGCCTCCTCGCGGCGTGCCTCGAGCTCTCCCGCGCGCGGCATCCAGCGCAGCAGGAGGGGCGCCGCGAGCGCCCCGAGGAGCGCGCCGAGCGTGTTGGTCAGCACGTCGTCGACGTCGGCGACCCGGTACGAGCACGGGATGATGCCGAAGATCCCGGTGTACTGCGTGGTCTCGACGAGGAGCGACACGAGCAGGCCGGACAGCGTCGTGACGAGCACCCCGCGGCCGAGGTAGCGCCGCACGAGCACGCCCCAGGGGACGAACAGGACGACGTTGAAGACCACCTGGAGCACGGCCGTGCTGCGCAGGGTCGCGCCGAGCCCGAGCCCGGCCGTGTCCCGTCGGACGTCCGCGAGCGAGTGGAACGGCACGAGCTCGGCGCCCGCGACGCCGTACTGCGCGCACCACCGCGCGAGGTCGCCGCTCGGGAGCGGCAGGAGCGTGTAGGCGACGAGCGCGACCCCGTAGACCGCGACGGCGGCCGCCCCGAGCAGACGCCGGCCGCTCAGGCGGCCGTACCGCCGGTACTGCCACGCGAGCGCGGGCACGAGGAAGGCGGCGAAGAGCAGGGCGCCCCCGAGCAGGCCGACGTACGCGGGCCACGTCCACCGGTCGGTCACGCGCGGGCTCCGCCCTGCGCGGGACGGTGCGCGGCGCGCGTCACGGTCGGGACCGGGGTCGGGTTCGGCGTCACGGGCCCCAGTATCGCGGCCGACGACGACCGGCCCCGTCCGGCGGGACCTTCGGCGCGGCCCGGGGCGGGGCCTCGGGCCTACCGTGGAGGTGCGGTCGGGAACCACGGGTCGCCGCGGGTGCACCGAGGACCGGTCCGGGACCGGCCGCCGCGCACCGACCGGTGCGCGCGGCACGACGGACGAGGTGAGCACGATGAAGGCGGCGCGGTACCACGGCAAGGAAGACCTCCGGATCGAGGACGTCCCGGAGCCCGAGACCCGGCCGGGGACCGTGAAGATCCGGCCCGCGTGGACGGGGATCTGCGGCTCGGACCTGCACCTCTACCTCGAGGGCCCGTTCCCGCCGGCGCCGTCGGAGACGCAGCCGCACCCCCTGTCGGGCGAGACGCTGCCCGTCGTGTTCGGGCACGAGTTCTCCGGCGTGGTCGAGGAGCTCGGCGAGGGCGTCGAGGGCCTCGCGGTCGGGGACGCGGTCGTCGTCGAGCCGTTCATGGTGTGCGGCGAGTGCCCGCCGTGCCGTGACGGGCTCTACAACGCGTGCGTGAAGATGGGCTTCATCGGCATCTCCGGCCGCGGCGGCGGGCTGGCGGAGCACGTCGTGGTCGAGCGGCGGTGGGTGCACCCGGTGGGCGACGTCCCGCTGGACCAGGCGGCGCTCATCGAGCCGCTGGCCGTCGCGTACCACGGCGTCCGCCTCTCCGGGGCGCAGGCGGGCGACACGGTCCTCGTCGGCGGCGCAGGTCCGATCGGCCTGCTCACGTGCGCCGTGCTGCACGCGATCGGGGCGCGCGCGATCGTCACGGAGGTGAGCGGGGCGCGCAAGGCCAAGGCGCTCGAGACCGGGGTGGCCGACGACGTCCTCGACCCGCGCGAGGTCGACGTCGCCGCGCGCGTCCTCGAGCTCACGGACGGCCGCGGCGCGGACGTCGCGATCGAGTGCTCGGGCGCGCAGCCCGTGCTCGACACGCTGACCCGCGCGCTCAAGGCGGGCGGCACGCTCCAGATCGTGGCGCTGTTCTCCGAGCCGCCGACGCTCGACGTCATGACGGTCCTGCTCCGCGAGCTGACCATCAAGGGCGCGATCGGGTACGCGGACGACCACCCGGCCGTGATCCGGCTCGTGCAGGAGGGCAAGGTCGACCTCGCCCCGTTCGTGACGAGCCGCATCGCCGTCGAGGACGTCGTGGAGAAGGGGTACCGAGAGCTCATCGACCACAAGGACGACCACGTGAAGATCGTCGTGTCGGTGTGAGACGGCGGCCCGCGGCCCCCACCGTCCCCGGGGGCCGCGGGCCGCGCTGCTCGACCTGCGGGCCGCGGCGGGGCGTGCCACGGTGGAGGAGCACCGCAGCACCCCGCCCCGGGAGGCCCGCATGGACGTCCTCGCCGCCCACGGCGACGCGATCGGCGCGTTCGACGCGCTCGTGCGCCCGCTGCGCGACGACCGCTGGCCGCTCCCCACGCCCGACGCGGACTGGACCGTGCGCGACCTCGTCAACCACGTCACGGCCGAGCAGCTCTGGGCCCCGGAGCTCCTCGCGGGCCGCTGGATCGAGGACGTCGGCGGCGTGTTCGACGGGGACGTGCTGGGCGACGACCCCGTCGACCGCTGGGTCGACGCGTCCGTCCAGGCGCGCGAGGCGTTCCTCGCGCCGGACGCCCTCGACCGTCGCGTGCATCTCTCGTACGGCGACGAGTCGGGCGCGGAGTACTGCGCGCAGATGACGTTCGACCTCGTGGTGCACGCGTGGGACCTGGCCCGGGCGACGGGCGGGGACGAGGAGGTCGACCCGGCGCTCGTCGCGTGGGCGCTGCGCTACGCCGAGGCGCGCTCGACGTTCCTCGAGCCCGGCCCGCTCTTCCGCGGTCCCCTCGACGTCGACGACGGCGCCGACGACCTCACGCGCCTCCTCGCGCTCACCGGCCGGGCGCGCTGACCGGCGCCGCACGACGACCGGGTGAACGTCGGCGGAAACGTCCGGCGCGCGGCGTCCTGCGCAGGACGGCCGGGCGCGCCGCGCGCGAGACTGGCCCCATGCCGCTCGACCGCACCGCACCCCGGACGCCGGCGGAGCCGCCCGGCGCACCGGGTCGCGCCCGTCTCCTCGAACCGGTCGCCGACCGCGCGGGCCGGCCGCTCGTCGTCGGGCACCGGGGCAACTCGTCCGTCGCGCCGCAGAGCACGCTCGCGGCGTTCGAGGCGGCGTGGCGCGCGGGCGCGGACGCGATCGAGCTCGACGTGCACCTCACGGCCGACCGGCACGTCGTGGTGCTGCACGACGACGTCGTGGACGAGACGACGGACGGCACCGGCCGCGTGGACGGACTGACGCTGGCGCAGGTCCGCGCGCTGGACGCCGGGTCGTCGTTCGCGCGGGCGTTCGCGGGCCAGCGCGTCCCCACGTTCGAGGAGGCGGCGCGGTTCGTCGCGGAGCGGCCCGGGCTGGAGCTGCTCGTCGAGCTCAAGGGCGTGTGGTCGGCGGACGACGCGGCGCTCGTGACGGGGGTCGTGGACGCCGCCGGGATCGGGGACCGGGTGGTCGTCCAGTCGTTCTGGCCGCCCACGGTCGCCGCGCTGCGCGACGCCGCGCCGCACCTCGACCGGGCGCTGCTGCTCGCGCTGCACCCGGACAGCCTGGGCGAGCTGGTCGCGGTGTGCGCGGACCTCGGGGTCGTGGGGTGCCACCCGGAGGTCGCGCTCCTCGCGCACGAGCCGGGCCTCGTGGAGACGCTGCGCGACGCGGGCCTGCGCGTGCACGTGTGGACCGCGGACACGCCGGACGAGTGGGACGACCTCCTGGTCCAGGGCGTCGACGGCATCATGACCGACCGACCCGACCGCCTCGTCGGCTGGCTCGACGCGCGGCTCGGCCCCGCCGCGCACGCCGGCGCCCGAGAGGTGGACCTCGCCGCGTCGCCCTAGCCTCGACGGATGAGCGCGACGACCCCGCCGACGCCCCCGGGCGCGCACCCGCCCGGCACCGCGACGAGCCCTGCCGCGACCGGCGGCGCGCCCCGGTCGCCCGCGGTGTGCGTGCTCGCCCTGACCCCGCTGCTCGCGATCGAGATCGAGCCCGCCGGGCCGACCGAGACGTCGCCCGAGGTGCACGTCCACCCGGGCGGGCAAGGCCTGTGGCTCGCCCGCATGGCCTACTCGCTCGGGGCCCACGTCGTGGTCTGCGGGCCGTTCGGCGGCGAAACGGGCAGCGTCGCGGCGCACCTCGCCCGCACCGAGAACCTCGAGCTGCGCACGGTCGGCACCGGCGGCAACGGGGCGTTCGTCCACGACCGGCGCAGCGGCCAGCGCACCGAGCTCGTGACGATGGACCCCTACCCCCTGAACCGGCACGAGGTCGACGACCTCTACAGCACCGTCCTGGTCAGCGCGCTCGACGCGGCCGTCACGATCCTCACCGGCTCGGAGACGGGCGTCGGGGTCCCGGCGTCGTTCTTCCGGCGCCTCGCTCACGACCTGCACGCCTCGGACAGCCAGGTCGTCGCGGACCTCTCCGCCGACCAGGCGCGGGCCGTCGCCGACGCGCCGGGGGTCGTGCTGAAGATGAGCCACGAGGAGCTCGTCGAGGGCGGCTTCAGCGACGACGAGTCCGAGGAGTCGCTCCTGCGGTCCGCGCGCGCCATGGTCGACGCCGGCCCGCGCGCGCTCGTCGTGTCCCGCGCGCACGACCCCTCGCTGCTCGTCACGCGCGAGCATACGTACCGGGTCACGACGCCCCGCGTCACGACCGTCGACCACCGCGGCGCGGGCGACTCGATGACCGCGGGGATCGCCGTCGGGCTGGGGCGCGGGCTCGGCCTGCCCGACGCCGTCCGGCTCGGCGCCGCGGCCGGGGCGCTCAACGTCACGCGGCGGGGCCTCGGGACGGGCCGCCGCGACCAGATCGAGCGCTTCGCGCGCAGCGTCACGGTCGAGGACGTGACCTGACGTCGCCCCGCGGAGCATGGCCCCGCACCAGAACCCGGACCCGAACCCTCAGGAGGACCGCGTGCGCGCACTCGTGACCAACGACGACGGGATCGACTCCCCCGGCCTGGCGGTGCTCGCCGGGGCGGCGCTCGACGCCGGGTACGAGGTCGTCGTCGCGGCGCCCGCCCGGGAGTCGTCCGGGGCGAGCGCCGCGCTGCTGGGCGCCGAGCGCGACGGCCGGCTCGCCGTCGAGCCGCGCCGCGCGCCCGGCCTGCCCGACGACGTCACCTCCTACGCCGTGCGCGCCGCCCCCGCGCTCATCGCGTTCGTCGCCGCGTACGGCGGGTTCGGCCCACAGCCCGACCTCGTGCTCTCGGGTGCCAACAAGGGCGCGAACACGGGCAACGCGATCCTGCACTCGGGCACCGTCGGCGCGGCGCTGTCCGCGATGACGCACGGCATCCGGTCGCTCGCCGTCTCGGTCGACGCCGCCGAGCCGCGGCACTGGGACACCGCGCGGCTCGTCACCGACCACGTGCTCGCCTGGATGGACAGGAGCGCCGCCGACGTCCCGCTCGACCGGCGCACGCTCAACGTCAACGTGCCCGACGTCGCCCCCGACCGCCTGCGCGGGCTGCGGCAGGCGCCCCTCGCGTCGTTCGGCCTCGTCCAGGCGAACATCCACGAGGACGGCGACCGGCACCTCGTGCTCCAGTACTCGGGCACCGAGCGGCACTCCGAGCCCGACTCCGACACCGGCCTGCTCACGCGCGGCTGGGCCACCGCGACGCTCCTCGTCGCCCCCTACGCGGACGCGAGCGTCGACATCCCCACCCTCCCGCCCCTGGCCTGACGACCCTCGCCGTCCAGCACGGGATCCGCGACCGCGTCGCGGCCGATCCGGTCGTCAACCACGTGCTCGACCGTCGCCGGTGTCGTGGTCGGGGGTCTCGTCCGGCACCGTCTCGTGCTCGGCGGTGCGCTCGCGCTCCTCGATGACGTCCTGGCCGGGCCCGGCGAACGCCCGCGAGCGCTCCTCGCCCTCGGGCGTCCCGCTGAAGAAGGCGGACTCCGCGGCCTCGGGCAGGTCGTCGTCGTGCCCGACGGCGGGCAGCGGCCGGGTGCTGCCCGGCGCCTCGGCGTCGACGCCCCCGTCCGCCGCGGACGGCCTGGTGCGGCCGGGACGACCTGCGCCGTCGTCCGGGCCCGGCACGACCCCGACGAGCCGCGTCGGGTCCTCGCTCGGCGCGGCGCCCGCGCCGCGGCCCGCGCGCCGGATCGTGCCGAGGACGACGGGCGCGTCGGCACGGCGCGCACCGCGCTCCGCGGGGAGCCGGGGCGGCCGCGCCGGGGCGACGGGACCGCCGTCGTCCGTGGCGTCGCGGCCGGGGCCACCGGACGCGTCGGACCCGTCCGGCGCGCCGAGCCCGTCGCGCTCGTCCGGCCCGTCGAGGTCCAGCGCGTCCACCGCGCGCTCGAGCCGCGTGCGCGGCAGGCCCTGGGGCGCGGCGCGCTGCAACCAGTCGACGAGTCCCTCGCGCACGAAGCACCGCAGGTCGAACAGCGTCGGGGCGTCGTGCGCGCTGACGAGCGCGCGCACGCGCACGAGGCCCCCGACGGCGTCGGTCACCTGGAGGATGCCGACGCGCTCGTCCCACAGGTCCGTGAGCCCCAGCAGCCGCCGCAGCTCGGCCCGCATCGGGCCGACCGGCACCTCGAAGTCGAGGTCGAGCTCGACCGTGCCCAGCAGATCGGCCGCGCGCCGGGTCCAGTTCTGGAACGGCGTCGTCGTGAAGTAGGTCGACGGCATGATGAGCCGACGGTCGTCCCACAGGTGCACGACGACGTACGTCATCGTGATCTCCTCGATGCGCCCCCACTCGCCCTCGAGCACCACGACGTCGTCGACGCGAATCGCGTCGGTGAACGCGATCTGCATGCCCGCGAAGACGTTGGCGAGCGACGTCTGCGCCGCGAGCCCCGCGACGATCGAGATGAGCCCGGCCGACGCGAGGAGGCTCGCCCCCGCCGCGCGCGCTGCGGGGAACGTCAGCAGGATGCCCGCGACCGCGCACACGACGATCACCGCGACGGTGAGCCGCCGCAGCACCGTGATCTGCGTCCGGACGCGGCGCGCGTGCCGGTTGTCCGCGGTGTCCATGCGGTAGCGCTGGAGCGCGGAGTCCTCGAGCACGAACGCGATCGCGCCCACCCACCACGCCCCGACCACGATGAGCGCGATGAGCAGCAGGTGCTCGACGGCGGGCCGCCACAGGGTCCCGGCGTCGGTGGTGACGCGCACGGCGATCCAGACGGCGACGACGGTGAGGACCGCGCGGTCCGGCCGCCGGAGCCGTCGCGACAGGTCCCGGGCCAGCTCGCTGCGCCGCCCGGCCCGCCGCACGACGGCGGAGATCACCGTCCCCAGCACGAACGCCAGGACCACGCCCGCCGCGACCGCACCGAGGGTGAGCAGGACGTCGGTCGTGTTCTCGAGCTCGGTGTCCATCCCCCCAGGCTAGGCAGGGTGCGAGACCGTCACCTCCGGGCCGCGCGTCGGACGCGGGGCGCCCGGGACCGCGGAGGGCGGGCCAGCCACGGCGCGAGCACCTGCGTCACGCGCGGCAGCACGAGGTAGGTCATGACGGGCGTGAGGACGAGCGTCGTGGCGAGCACGCGCGGGACGACCGGCACCTCGTCCCACGCCGGGACCAGGCTCCCGACGAGCACGGTGAACGCGAGGTTCACCGGGAAGAACCCGAGCCAGATGCTCACGGACTGCTTCCAGCGGGGCGGCGCCGCGACGACCGACGCGCTCGACGGCGCGGGAGACGTCGGGGTGTCGAACCAGCCCTCGATGCCCGTGCGGCGCTCGACCCGCGTCTCCTCGACGAGGTCCCGCCCCCGCGCGAGCCAGCCCACCCGGTCGGGCGAGGTCTCCCACGCGTCGAGCGTCGCGGCGTCCGCGAACCGGTAGAGCATGTGCCAGTCGTGCGACCCGGCCGACGCGCGCACCCAGCCGGAGCCGAGGAAGCCCGGGTAGCGGTTGGCGAGGTTGACCCCGTCCTGCACCCAGCGCGTGACGGCGGGGACGTTCTCGGGCCGGACGCGGCGCTCGATCGCGACGGTCACGGGACCGGCGCCGGCGAGGGCCGGGCCGGAGCGGGGTCGGGCGGGCGGGTTCGGGGGCACGGCGCGGGCGGGGTCGCCGCCGGTCCGCCGCGCGTCCCCGGGGACGTCGTGGGTCATGGGACGAGTGAACGCGGCGGGTGTTTCCGGGTCGTGAACGCGCGCAGGCGCGGGACGGATCGTCCCGCGGGTCGGGACGCGGGCCGACGCGCGCGGCGGCCGGGCCGGGCCTACCGTGGCAGGCATGATCTCGTGGGAGCTCGCGCTCGCCCTGCGCGACGCGGGCGTGCGGTGGTCCCCCGCCTCGGGCGACCGCTTCCGCCTCCTCACCACCGGCGCCGACGGCGACGTCTTCACCGTGAGCGACATGACCATCGAGCCGCACGAGTTCGACACCGGCGTCGTGCTCGGCTTCAACGGCACGACGGAGTGGGCGCTCGACTCCGTCGCGCTCGAGGACGCGCTGTGGCACCCGCTGGAGGGCCAGCTCCGCGAGCTGCTCGGCGGCACGTTCCGCGCGCTCGGACGGACCGCCGACGGGTACGTCGTGCGCACCGAGGTCCTCGGCGAGGCGGCCGAGCACCGCGCCGCCGACGCGGCCGACGCCTACGCGGACGCCCTGCTCGCGCTCGTCGCCGTGAGCACGGAGGGCCCGCCCTGACCCGCCGCCGGCACGCGACCTGGCTCGACGACGTCCGGCGTGCCCCGGGCGTCGTGCGCCGGGTGCTGCGCGCGCTGGGCGACGAACCGCCGCTCGCTGCCGAGCCCGAGCCGCCCGAGGTCTCGCCCGACCTCGTGCCCCTCCTGCGCGAGCTCGGGACGGCGCTCCTCGACTCCGGCCGCTCGGTCACCGACGTCGAGGACGACCTCGAGGCGGTCGCCCGGCGGTCGGGCGCCTCGACCGTCGGCACCCTCGTCCTGCCGACGGGCGTCTTCGTCCGGGTGAGCACCGAGAGCGGCGCGGTCGCGGACTTCTCGGCCGCGGAGGCGAGCGGTCTCAACCTCGACCAGATCGGGGCGCTCATGACGCTCGTGCGCCGCCTGCGCACGTCGGACGTCCCGCTCGCCGACGCGCGGGCCCAGCTGCGCGCGATCGTCGCCCGCCCGCCCCGGTTCGGGCCCGTGCTCACCGTCGTCGGGCACGGGCTGCTCACCGTCGGGTTCGGCCTCGTGCTCAACCCGACGGGCCCGCTCCTGCCCGTCTACCTCGCGCTCGGGCTGCTCGTCGGGGCGCTGCGCTGGCTCGGCACGCGCTGGCCGACGCTCGCGACCGCCCTGCCCGTCGTCGCGGCGTTCGTCGTCACGCTCCTCGCCGTGGACGTGGTGCACCCGTGGCTGGGCGACGACCCGCTGAGCGTTCTCGTGCCCCCGCTCGTGTCGTTCCTGCCCGGGTCGGTGCTCACCGTCGCGGCGATCGAGCTGACGAGCAACCAGATCGTCGCGGGGGCGAGCCGGCTCGTCTACGGGGTCGCGCAGCTCCTGCTCCTCGTGTTCGGCGTCGTCGCCGGCGCCGCCGTCGGGGGCCCGCTCGTCGCGGCACCGCAGGGCGACCACCTCGGGTGGTGGGCGCCGTGGGTCGGGATCCTCGCCGTCGGGCTGGGGCAGATGCTCTTCGCGTCGTCCCCGCGCGGGTCGCTCCCCTGGGTCCTGCTCGTGCTGCTGGTCGCCTACGCGGCCCAGCTCCTGGGGTCGCTCGCCGCGGCGCCCCTCGCCGGGTTCTTCGGGGCGCTCGTCATCGCCCCGCTCGCCGCGCTCGTCGAGCGCTCGCGGCACGGGCCGCCGGCGGCCGTCACGACGCTGCCCGCGTTCTGGCTCCTCGTGCCCGGTGCCCTGAGCCTCCTGGGTCTCTCCGACCTCGTGAACGGGGGCCCGGAGGCGGCGCAGGAGATCGCGAACGCGGTCGTCGCCGTGTTCGGGATCGCGCTCGGGACGCTCGTCGGCTCGGCGGTCACGCGCGACGCAGGACGCGTGACACGTACCCTCTTCACGTCCTGAGCACACGGTCCCCACGTCATTCCCGGGGCTTCCCCTCGTGAGCCCACCCCTCTGGACGTCCGTCTAGTTGAAGATGGAACAGCCGACAGGCCTCCGCGGTCCACCCCGAGACCGTGCCTGTCGGCGTCGTGGTGAGAGGGCGCGCTCGCGTCCCGCCCGACCGCACGCCGTCGTGGTCACCCCGCGCTCCCCTGCGCAGGTGCCCAGGGACCGGAGCGCGCCGCGCTCGATGCCCGCGACCACGACCCGATGATCGGATCGTCCGCTTGACCACTGCACAGCACCTCACGTCCACCCCGACCGGCACCACCGGCGCGTACCCCGCCGTCCGCGGCGAGGCGCGCTAGATGGGCCGCCACACCGCGCGCCGGGCCTCGTTCCCCGCCGCACTCGTCTCCGCTGCCCGCCGTGGCACGCACGGGACCGGTTCTGCCGCGCCCCGGCGCCGCCGCACGCTCGGGACCGGCGCCGCCGTCGCGGCCGTCGCGCTCACCGCGAGCACCGCCGCGGCGGCCTTCGCCAACGGCGCGGTGCCGTCCGCGGCGACCGACGCGACCGAGGCGGCGCCCGCCGGCGCGCCGACCCCCGGCACCGCGGTCGCCCCCGTGTCCCTCGGGACGTCCGCCGCCCCGGCGACGGCCGACCCGGCGACCGTCGACGCCGCGGGCGACGTGCTCGTCCGGGCCCAGTTCCTCACCGGGGAGGGCGCCGCGGCGCTCACGCCCGAGCAGGTCGCCCAGATCGAGGACGCGCGCACGCGGCTCAGCGAGGCCGTGTCCGAGGCGTCCCCGTCCGAGGATGCCACCACGCTCCTCGGCTCCCCCGCGGGGTCCGGGCTCGCGAGCCCGGACGACGGCGCCACGGCGACCGCCGAGGCCACCGAGGAGCCCGCGACCGACGACACGCTCACCGCCGCCGAGACGCTCGGCGCGAGCGTGCCCGCGCTCGACGGCCGCGCCGACGACCGTGCGAGCCGGTCCTCGGCCCGCACGCCGCTCGACGAGCTCGAGGCCGCGGTCCCGACGCTCGGCACCGCGACGCCGGGCCTGGCCACGGCGCCCGACGACGCCACGCCCGGGACGGACGCCGCCGCGCCGTCGGCCGGCGCCGACGCGGCGACCGAGTCGCCCGAGGAGGACGCGGCGGCCGCGGACACCGCGACCGACGCGCCCGACCTCACCACCGGTACGGCGGACGCGACCGCCGGTGCCCCGGCCGCAGACGCCGAGGCACCCGCGGACCCGGCGGCTCCCGCCGGCACGGAGGAGATCGCCGCGCTGACGGCGGAGCTCACGACCCTGCTCGACGCCGCCGGCTCGGGCGTGACCGTCCAGGTCGTGCCCGGACCGCCGTCGGCCGAGGAGGTCGCCGCCCAGCTCGACCAGTGGGCCGCGTCCACCGCGGGCTACGGCAACGGGCAGATCCCCGCGAGCGCGCTGTGCGAGCTGTCGTTCGCGCCCGGCGAGCAGCTCCGCTGCGACGCCGCCCACCAGATCGAGGCCCTCAACGAGAAGTACCGCGAGGCGTTCGGCGCGAACCTGTCCGTCACGGACTCGTACCGCTCGTACGCGTCCCAGGTCGCCGTGAAGGCGTCCCGCGGCTACTTCGCGGCGCCGCCCGGCATGTCGAACCACGGCTGGGCGCTCGCGCTCGACCTCGGCGGCGGCATCCAGAGCTACGGCACCGCGCAGTACGAGTGGATGCGCGCCAACGCGCCGGCCTACGGGTGGGAGAACCCCGAGTGGGCCCGCGCTGGCGGCTCGAAGAACGAGCCCTGGCACTGGGAGTACGGCGACATCTCCTGACGAGCCGCTCCCCCACGACGACGGCCCCGGCACCGCGACGACCTCGCGGGACCGGGGCCGTCGTCGTCCGTGCCCGGCGACGCGGGGCGCGTCAGGTGAGGGCGTCCGCGAGGAGCAGCATCGTCACGAGGAACCCGGTGACGAGGTTGAGCCACAGGAACGCCCGCCACCCGGCGTTGGCGCGCTCGCAGTCGTCGTCGCGCACGTCGCGGAACCGCAGCACGTTGACGGCGTACGGCAGCGGGAGCAGAGCGGCGAGGACGCCGGGCCACGGGAGCACCGCGAGCACGACGGCCGCCCCGACGTACGCCGCCGCCGCGGCGAGCACGGTCGCGTGCGCGCCGATCGCCGTCGCGACGGAGGCGATGCCGCCCTCGCGGTCCGCGCGCACGTCCTGCACCGCGCCGAACGCGTGCGACGCCATGCCCCAGAGCACGAAGCCGACGAGCACGGGCCAGACGGCGCGCGCGGAGAGGTCCGCGTCGACGAGCACGAGCGCGTACAGCAGCGGCCCGGCGAAGTGCATCGCCGAGGTGAACGAGTCGAGGAACGGGCGCTCCTTGAACCGCAGCCGGGGCGCCGAGTAGGCGACGACGCCGAACACCACGAGCGCGAGGACCGCGCCCGCGAGCGGGTCGCCGAGGAGCAGGAGCGCGACGAGGAACGGCACGTTGGTCGCGACGCACGCGCGCAGGATGCGCCGGTGCGTGACGCGCGCGGTCGCCGGGTCCGCCAGCGCGCCCTCGATGCCGCCCTTGCGCGGGTTCCGCAGGTCGCTCGCGTAGTCGAAGACGTCGTTCACGCCGTACATGAGCAGGTTGTACGGCACGAGGAAGTACAGCGTCCCGACGACGAGCGCGAGGTCGACGCGCCCGCCGGTCGCCACGAGGTACCCCGCGGCGAAGGGGTACGCGGTGTTGATCCAGGAGAAGGGCCGCGACGCGGCGAGGACGTCCTTCACCGGTCGTCCTCCGTGGCACGCCCGCGCCCGGACCCGCGGCCGGCGGTGCGGTCGCGACCGCGGGCGCCGAGCACCGTCCACAGCACCGGCATCCCGAGCGCGGCGGCGAGCGCGTACGCGAAGTCCTCGAGCGGCGCCCCCCACAGGTAGACGCCGAGGATCTTGTCCGGGTGGTAGACGTACAGGTCGGCCGCGATCATCAGCGTGTCGAACACGAGGGTGAGCACGCACATCGCGACGGCCGTCCACACGAGCGGCCCGGGTCGCAGCCGGCGCAGCACGCGCCACGACACCGCGACGAGCACCGCGAGGACGATGACGTTGAGCACGATGTTCGTCACGCGTCGTCCTCCCCGGCGCGGCGGGCCGCGAGCACGCGCTCGGCGCCCCGCCAGACGAGCAGCGCGTTGTAGCACAGGAGCGTCAGGAACACCGCCTCCTCGACGGGGAGGTCGGGCGCGAGCAGCAGCCCGGTCATCCACGGGCTCTCCCCGCGCGCGAAGATCCCGAGCGCGAGGCCCGCGACGTCCCAGGCGAGGAACCCGACGACGCCGAGACCGACCGTGAGCGCGGCGCGCCGGGGGTCGGACCAGAACGCGAGCCGGAACCGGCGGTCGAGCACGGCGAGGCCGCCGAGCGAGACCGCGAGCGCACCGAGGTAGGCGAGGCCCGTCACCGGCGGACCGCCACCGGCCGGTCCGCCGGCCGGAGCCGTTCGGGCCGGCGGCTCGCGGCGAGGAAGCCCTCGCGCAGCGGCTCGGGCAGCGGGCGCGCGGACGTCTCGCCGAGCAGCCGCTTGGCGACGAGCTCGGCGCTGATCAGGCACATCGGCAGTCCCACGCCCGGGATCGTGCCACCTCCGGCGTGGTAGAGCCCGTCGACACGGCGGGACGCGTTCCCCGGGCGCCACAGCGCGGACTGCCGCAGGGTGTGCTCCATGCCGAGCGCGCCGCCGCGCCACGCCGAGAGCTCGGTCGCGAAGTGCGCCGGCCCGAGCACGCGTCGCGTGACGACGCGCCCCGGGAGATCCTCGACCCCCGCCCAGCGCCCCACCTGGGCGAGGTAGCGGTCGGCCAGCCCTTCGAGCGTGCGCTGCGACGGCTCGTCGCCGCCGAGCGTCGGGTCGGCGGGGAACGGCACGAGGAGGAACAGGTTCTCGTGGCCGGGCGGCGCCGCGGGGGCGGCCGACGTCGGCCCGTCCGTCGCGCTCGTGCGCGACACGTAGAGCGAGGCGGGCTCCGGCACGCGCAGGCCGCGAGGGTCGCTGCGACGGTCCGGGCCCAGCACCGCGTCGAAGTTGGCGGGCCAGTCCTTCGTGAAGAACAGCGAGTGGTGCGCGAGCTCGGGCAGCTCGCCGCGGACGCCCGCGAGGACGAGCAGCGCGGAGATGCCGGGGCCCTTGTCCTCCCACGCCGCGGCGGGGAGGTCGGCCCAGCGCGGCTCGAGGAGCGCCGTCTCCGTGTGGTGCCGGTCGGCGGCCGAGACGACGACGTCCGCCTCGACGAGCTCGCCCGACGCGAGGCGCACGCCGGCGACCCGCCCGCGGCGACCGGCGCCGGGCACGACCTCGATCCCGGCGACGTCCGCGCCGGTGCGCACCTCCGCGCCCGCGGCGCGCGCGAGCCGCTCGACGGCCTCGATGAGCGTGTACATGCCCCCGCGGGGGTACTGGACGCCGTCGACGAGGTCGAGGTGGCTCATGAGCGAGTAGAGCGCGGGCGCGCGGTAGGGCGACGACCCGAGGAACACGGCGTGGTACCCGAGGAGCTGCTGGAGCCGAGGGTCCTCCACGGCGCGCGCGGCGCGGTCGGCGAGCGACTCGCGCAGGAGACCGGCCAGGCGCGGCAGCCGACGCAGCACCGCGGGCGAGAGCGCCCGGTCGGGGCGCTCGAACGTCGTGTAGAGGAAGTGGTCGAGCGCCAGCCCGTACGCCTCGCTCGCGTCCTCGGCGTACGCGGCGATCCGGCCCCCGGCTCCCGGCTCGATCGCGTCGAGCCGCGACCGGTTGACCCCGGCGTTGCCGGACAGCTCGAACGTCGACGCCGCGCCGTCCGCGCCCGGCTCGAAGAACACCCGGTACGCCGGGTCGAGCGGGACGAGGTCGAGGTGGTCCTCGACGCGCGCGCCGAGCAGCCCGAAGAAGTGCTCGAACACCTCGGGCATGAAGTACCAGGACGGGCCGGTGTCGAAGCGGAAGCCGTCCACCTCGAGCGTGCCCGCGCGACCGCCCACCTCGTCGTGCCGCTCGAGCAGGGTGACGCGGGCGCCGCCGCGCGCGAGCAGGGCGGCGGTGGCGAGCCCGGCGATCCCCCCTCCGACGACGACGACGCGCGGAGCCCTCACGCGAGCACCTTCCGCGAGCGCGGGGACCGGGCGGACGCCACCTGGCCGAGGAGCTGGCCGCCGGCGGCGCGCGCCGCGAGCGCGACCTTCATCGTGTCCGGGATGCGCACGCGCGCACGCAGGATGTCCTCCGGCGGCGTCGCGGCGAGCCGCGCCAGGAGCCGCTCGTAGACGGCGACGGTCGCGGCCACGGCGATGCGCGGGCGCACCGGGAGCCCGGGGAGCGCGGCGCGGGCGGCGGCGAGGTCGCCCTCGACCTCGCGGCAGAACGCCTCGACGTCCCGGCGGCGCAGTCGGCCGGGGACGACGCCGGGCAGGTAGGCGCGCCCGAGCTCGTCGTGGTCGGTGCGCAGGTCGCGCAGGAAGTTGATCTTCTGGAACGCCGCGCCGAGCGCGCGGGCGCCCCGGACCAGCACCGGGTCCGGGACGTGCAGCGGCTCTCCGGGGCGACGCCGCGCGTTGAGGAACACCGCGAGGCACATGAGGCCGACGACCTCGGCCGAGCCGTACACGTACCGCTCGTAGCTCTCGCGGTCGTGCACGCGGACCGTGAGGTCGGTGCGCATCGAGGCGAAGAACGGGTCGACCTCGTCGTGCCCGAACCCGCAGCGGCGCGCGGCGCGGGCGAACGAGTGGACGACGAGGTTCGTCGACCAGCCGCGGTCGAGCGCCCGCGCGGTCTCCGCCTCCAGCTCGTCGAGGAGGTCTGCTGCGCCGTCGCCGCGGCGCGTGTCCACGACCTCGTCGGCGATCCGCACGAGCCCGTACACCGCGTCGATCCCGTCGCGGGTCGGGGCGTCGAGCAGGCGCGCGCCCAGCCCGAACGAGGTCGAGTACGCCGCCAGCACGACCCGGCTCGTGCGTGCGGCGGTCAGGTCGTACAGCCGTGCCGGGTCGCTCTCGTCACCCACGTCGTCGTCCCGTCTTCCGTCGCCGGGGAACCTCCCCGGTCAATCCTCAGCATGCTGAGGGATGTAGGGTCGCACGGGACGCCGGATTTCACACCTCGGAGGCGGCCTCGCGCGTCGTGTCGATGCGGCGGGGCCCGGCCTGCCAGGCCTCCCACGCCGACGCGATGATCTCCGGCAGGCCGTTCGTGGCGCGCCAGCCGAAGAGCTCGTTGATGCGGCGGGGGTTCCCGACGAGCTGCGGCGGGTCGCCCGCGCGACGCGGCAGGACCTCCGGCGTGACGTCGAGCCCGCTGACGCGCCCGATCTCGTCGATCACCTCGCGCACCGAGGAGCCCTCGCCCGTGCCGACGTTGAAGACGTCGAACGGACGCTCGTCCACACCCAGGTACTCGAGCGCGGCGAGGTGGGCCTGCGCGAGGTCGAGGACGTGGATGTAGTCCCGGATGCACGTACCGTCCGGCGTGGGGTAGTCGTCCCCGAAGATCTTGGGCCGCTCGCCGCGCTCGAGGCGGTCGAGGACCATGGGCACGAGGTTGAGCACGGCGGGGTCGCCCAGGTCCGGCCAGCCCGCACCGGCGACGTTGAAGTAGCGCAGGGCGACGAACCGCAGCCCCCACGCGCGGCCCGCGGCCCGGCCCAGCCACTCCCCCACGAGCTTCGTCTCGCCGTAGGGGTTGATCGGCTCGGCGTGCAGCTTCTCCTCGACCAGGGACACCGACGGCATGCCGTACGTCGCCGCGGACGACGAGAAGACGAGACGGTCGACGCCGGCCGCCTGCATCGCGGTGACGAGGTTCGTGAAGCCCCCGACGTTCTGCTGGTAGTACCAGGCCGGCTTCTCGACCGACTCCCCCACCTGCTTGCGCGCCGCGAAGTGGACGACCGCGCGCACGTCGTGCTCGGTCATGGCGCGCGTGAGCACGTCCACGGCCTCGGGCGACGCGACGTCGACCTCGACCAGCACCGCGTCACCGACCCGGTCCGCGCGGCCCGTGCTCAGGTCGTCGACCACCACCACCTTCTCGCCGCGCTCCTGCAGGAGGCGCACCACGTGCGCGCCGATGTACCCGGCTCCGCCGGTCACGAGGATCGTCATGGCACCACCCTAGTGGGCGCGCCCCGCACGGCGACGGGTCGTCCCCAGGGCGTCCGCTCGCGCACCGCTGGGAGGCCCGACGGCGTCCTCAGGCGTGGCCGTGCGCCTCGCGGTCGCGCAGGGCGGCCGTCTCGAGCTGGAAGGTCGAGTGCTCGACGGAGACCGGGAAGTGGTGGGCGACGCACGTGCGCACGCGCTCGACGATCTCCAGCGCGTGACCGTCCCGGAAGCACGCGTCGTCCACGACGACGTGCGCCGAGATCGTCGGGAGCCCTGTCGCGACCGTGGAGGCGTGCAGGTCGTGGACGTCCTCGACGTGGTCGAGCGAGAGGATGTGCCGCCGGACGTCGTCGAGGTCCAGGCCCTCGGGCGTGAACTCCATGAGGACCGCCGTCGCCTCGCGCAGGAGGCGGAACGCGCGCGGCACGATGAGGACGGCGATGAGCAGGCCGGCGATGGCGTCAGCCCGCTGGTAGCCCGTCGTGGCGATCACGACGGCGGCCACGATGACCCCGACGGAGCCCAGCGCGTCGTTGACCACCTCGAGGAACGCGGCGCGCAGGTTGAGGTTCGCGCGTCGCCCCGACGCGAGGACCGCGATGGCGACGAGGTTCCCCACGAGACCGACGATCCCGAACACGAGCAGCTCGGAGGAGGGCACCTCGGGCGGCTCGATCAGGCGCCGGACGCCCTCGACGGCGGCGTACGCGCCGACGGCGAGGAGCAGCGCCGCCTGCGCGAGCGCCGCGAGCACCTCGACACGGCGGAAGCCCCACGTGCGGTGCTTGGTCGCCGGGCGCAGCGCGAGCGACGCCGCGACCAGCGCGACGGCCAGCCCGACCGCGTCGGTGAGCATGTGCGCCGTGTCCGTCAGGAGCGCCAGGCTCCCCGTGAGCACCGCGCCGACGGCCTGGGCCGCGAGGATCGTCGCGGTGATGCCGAACGCGACGGCGAGCCGCCTGCGGTGGTCGGGCGCGTCGAGGCCACCTGCGCCGTGGTCGTGACCCGCTCCCATCGATCCTCCATTCATCGGTAGATACCGATGATATCGATGAACACCGATGTTTTCTAGGCGGGGCGCGCCGTGACACGCGTCACGAGCAGGGGTCAGGGAGCGAGGGCGACGTGCTCCGCGTCGGCGAGGAGGTGCGCGACCTCCGGGCGCACGAGGCGGTACCAGGACGACCGGCCCTCCCGCCGCACCGCGACGACCCCGACCTCGCGCAGCGTGGTGAGGTGCTCCGAGACGGTCGACTGGGCCAGCCCGAGCTCACGCGTGAGGTCGACGACCCGGCGCTCCGAGCCCGTGAGCAGGTGCACGATCGCGAGGCGGCGCGGCTCGGCGAGCGCGTGGAGCAGGCGCGCGACCGCCTCGTGGTCGTGCGCGCCGTCGTGCCGGGGGTCGCTCGCGGCGCTCGTCGTCACCCGCCGATCCTAGCGATCGGCGACCCCGGACCGCCCGGGCTCAGCCCCAGCCGAGCTCGTGCAGCCGGTCGTCGTCGATGCCGAAGTGGTGCGCGATCTCGTGGACGACGGTCACCGCCACCTCCTCGACCACGTCCTCGCGCGTCTCGCAGATGGCGAGCGTCGGGTTGCGGAAGATCGTGATGCGGTCGGGCAGCGCGCCCGCCGCCCACATGTGGTCCCGCTCCGTGAGCGGGACCCCCTCGTAGAGCCCGAGCAGCTCAGGGTCGTCGTCGGGCGCGTCGTCCTCGACGAGCACCACGACGTTGTCCATCTGCGCCGCCAGGTCCTCGGGCACGAGGTCCAGCCCGTCGCGCACGGCGTCCTCGAACTCGGCCCGCGTCATCTCCACCACCCGCCCATCCTCCCCCGCGCGGGCGGCGGATCCGACGAGGAGCCCCGGGCGGTGCCGCTGTACACTGGCCGACGTTCCTGAGCCCCCATCGTCTAGCGGCCTAGGACCCCGCCCTTTCACGGCGGTAGCACGGGTTCGAATCCCGTTGGGGGTACGCGAGATCGCGTCGGGACCGGTGGTCACCGGCGGATTTACGGATCGGCTCACCGGTACGGTACGATCCTCTCGGTTCGAATGCGGGCCACCACACCACCAGGATCACTGGTGAAAATCACCGGGTTCCCTGGTGCTAAGGTGTGTCTCGCGAAGAACAGCAAGGCCCTGTAGCGCAGTTGGTTAGCGCGCCGCCCTGTCACGGCGGAGGTCGCGGGTTCAAGTCCCGTCAGGGTCGCGTGAGGCGAAGAGCCCGGTCGGCATCGGCCGGCCGGGCTCTTCCCCCATGGCTCTGTAGCTCAGTTGGTAGAGCGTTCGACTGAAAATCGAAAGGTCACCGGATCGACGCCGGTCGGAGCCACCGAGAGACCCCCGCCCGGGATTCCGGACGGGGGTCTTCTGCGTCCCGAGCCGGCGCGGCGTCCCTCGCGCGACCCTCCTCGTCCCCGGGGCACCGCGAGCACCCCCGGGGAAGTTGCGCGCCGACCCCGGTGCCGGTTGAGTGGTGGGGGATCACCTGCGGAAAGGCTGAGAGATGAGCGACTGGATCGACGGGCGCATCCCGCCCGAGGAGCAGAAGCCGACGGTCGGACAGCTCGTGGAGCGCCTGTCCGAGCAGGCGACCCGGCTCGTCCGCTCGGAGATCGCCCTCGCGAAGGCCGAGCTCACGACGAAGGCGAAGCACGCCGGCATCGGCATCGGCCTGCTCGTCGTCGGCGGCGTGCTCGTGCTGTACGGCCTGGGCTTCCTGCTGCACTCCGCCATGGAGGGCCTCGCGACCGCCATGCCGCTGTGGCTCGCGGCGCTGATCGTCGGCGGCGTCCTCGTGCTGGTCGCCGGTACGCTCGCGTTCGTCGGCGTCAAGCAGCTCCAGCGGGGCGTGCCGCCGACGCCGACCGGTGCGGTCGAGAGCATCAAGGAAGACGTCGCGACCATCAAGGAAGGACTGCGCCCGTGAGCGGAACCGGCGAGACCCCCGACCCCCAGCTCTCCCCGTCCCAGCTCGAGGACGAGATCGCGCGCACCCGCAAGGAGCTCGCGGGGACGATCGACGAGCTCACGACGCGGCTCGACCCGCGCGTCCAGGCCAAGGCCGCCGCGCAGCAGGCGAAGCAGGCGGCGAGCGACACCGGGGCGTTCCTCTCCGGCAACGGGCTGCCCGAGGAGGACCCGGACCGGTCCCGCAACGTCAAGCTGCTGCTGGGCGCCGCCGTGGTCGGCGTCGCGCTGGTGGCCGCGGCGATCCTCCGCCGCCGCTCGTAGCGACCCCGTCGACGAACGCCGTCGATCCCGCGCCGGTGCTCCACCGGACGCGGGGTCGGCGGCGTTCCGGCGTGCGGGAGGGTTCGACGACGCGCGGGGCGTCCGGCACGCGGGGAGGGTTCGGGGACGCGGGCCATCCGGCGTGCGGGAGCGTCGCACGCGCGCAGGGCTGGGTGGCAAGGCCGGCGCCGACCGAGAACGTGCGTCGTGCCGGCGTCCGTTCGGGTGCGCGCCGCCACGTCGGCGTGCCGTGGGCCGTGGGCCGGGCGCGACCCCGGGTCAGGACTTGTCGGTACCGTCCGCGGGCTCGCTCGCGGCGCCGAGCAGGGCCCGGACCTCGGACTCGCGGTAGCGCCGGTGGCCACCGAGGGTGCGGATCGACGACAGCTTGCCCGCCTTCGCCCAGCGGGTGACCGTCTTGGGGTCGACGCGGAAAAGGCTGGCGACCTCGGCGGGCGTGAGCAGAACTTCGGACTCCCCGTGCATGGACATCACGACACCTCCTCCTGGTACGCGCTGGTCCGGCAGATACCCCGGATCACGACGACAGCACGACGCCAGTACCTTCCATTGTCGCAGCATGCGGATTTCGGGCGACTTGACGGACGGGTGAATTAGGCGCTCTATGGTCGGATCGGCCGGATAGGCGCTCCTGCGGCATACGAGAGCGTTGCCGCAGGTGGTCCGCAGGGGCCCTCCGCACCGCCCGACCCGGTCCGGGCGGGGCCGCGCGGTGGAGACTGTGTGACGGTAGGCACGTCCACGGCTCGGCCAGGGTCTCTGAGTGGATGGAATAGGCCCTGAGCATGTACCGTTGGACCCTGAACAGACGAAACTACACCCCGGGGCCGCACGTCTGAGTACGTTGCCGCCCCGCTTCTACGTTGAGGGGGTCGGAGCCATGGGCCGCGGCCGTCAGAAGGCAAAGCAGACCAAGGTCGCTCGCGCGCTGAAGTACTACAGCCCCGAGACGAACTACAGTGCGCTCGAGCAGGAGCTCACGGGTCACAGCCGTACGGATGTCGTGACGGACTCGCGCTTCGGCGCCGAGCCGGACGACCTCGAGCGCTACGACCAGCGCTACAACGACTGGTCCGACGACCGCTGACGGTCGTCCGCGACACCCCCTCCGCCGTCTCGCACGGACGCACCTGACCTCGACGGCGCCGCCGCCTGCCCGCAGGCGGTGGCGCCGTCGTCGTGCGTCCGCGGCGGATCACCCCACCGCGACATCCTTGACGGATCGACCCGTCACGCCCGCGGGAAAGCAGCCCTGGCCGGGCCGACGCCACGGTCCGCGCGCCGACCCGACCGGGCGGTGATCAGGAGCGGTAGTCCCCGACGAGCCGCACCGCGCCCGCCTGGACGCCCTTGGTGCCGGCGACCAGGTCGCCGTCGGCGAGGTCACGGGCCGCGTCCGGGTCGAACGCCTCGACCGTGCCGAGCACCCACGCGGGCACGCCGAGCGCGGCGCACCGCGCCAGGGCGGCGTCGACGCCGTCCGCGCTCACGACCGCGACCATCCCGACGCCGAGGTTGAGGGTGTTCTCGAGGTCGCCGCGCGGCACCCCGCCCAGCTCGCGCACGAGGCGGAAGACGGGCGGGACGTCCCAGCTCCCCCGGTCCACGACCCCGACGAGCCCGGCCGGGAGGACACGCGCGAGGTTCGCGGCCAGGCCGCCGCCCGTGACGTGCGTGAACGCGTGGACCTGAGCCGCGTCGTCGGCGGCCAGGGCGAGGCAGTCGCTCGCGTAGACGCGCGTGGGGGTGAGCAGCTCCTCGCCGACGGTGCGGCCGAGCTCGTCCACGTGCCGCTCGAGGCCCCAGCCCGCGTGCTTCAGCACGGCGCGCACGAGCGAGTAGCCGTTCGAGTGAAGGCCCGACGACGCCATGGCGACGAGCACGTCGCCCTCGCGCACGCGCTCCGGGCCGAGCAGCGCGTCCGCCTCGACGACGCCCGTGGCCGCGCCCGCGACGTCGTACTCGTCCTCGCCGAGGAGGCCCGGGTGCTCGGCCGTCTCGCCGCCGACGAGCGCGGTGCCGGCGACCTCGCAGGCGGCGGCGATGCCCCGCACGATGCCCGCGATGCGCTCGGGCACGACCTTGCCGCACGCGATGTAGTCGGTCATGAACAGCGGCTTGGCGCCCACCACCACGATGTCGTCGACGACCATGCCGACGAGGTCGAAGCCGATCGTGTCGTGCACGTCGAGCGCCTGGGCGATCGCGACCTTGGTGCCGACGCCGTCGGTCGACGTCGCGAGCAGCGGACGGCGGTACGTCGCGACCTCGGAGAAGTCGTACAGGCCGGCGAATCCGCCGACGCCACCGAGGACCTGCGGCCCGTGGGTACGGCGCACGGCGTCCTTCATGAGCTCGACGGCCTTGTCACCGGCCTCGGTGTCGACCCCCGCGGCGGCGTAGGTGAGGCCCGTGCGGGGCGAGTCGGCAGTCATGGTGTCGGCTCCAAAGGTGTCTCGCGGCGCGCGCGCCGGTGGTGCGGAGGGTGCGGGTCAGGGGTGCTGGAGGGCGCCGGCGCCGCCGGCGGTCACCGAGAGGCTGCGCAGCCCGTCCTCGGGCGCCCCGAGCGGGAGCTCGGCCTGCTCGAGGAGGTGCTTGCCGAGCTGGTCGTCCGGCGGCAGCTCGATGGGGTACTTGCCGGTGAAGCACGCCGTGCAGAGCTGGGACGACGGCTGCTCGGTCGCCGAGATCATGCCCTCGGTCGAGATGTAGCCGAGGCTGTCGGCACCGAGCGACTGGCCGATCTCGTGCGGCGAGAGGCCGTTCGCGATGAGCTCGGCGCGCGACGCGAAGTCGATGCCGTAGAAGCACGGCCACTTCACGGGCGGCGAGCTGATGCGCACGTGCACCTCCGCCGCGCCGGCCTCGCGCAGCATGCGCACGAGCGCGCGCTGCGTGTTGCCGCGCACGATCGAGTCGTCGACGACGACGAGCCGCTTGCCGCGGATCACGTCGCGCAGCGGGTTGAGCTTGAGCCGGATGCCGAGCTGGCGCAGCGTGTCCGACGGCTGGATGAACGTGCGGCCCACGTAGGCGTTCTTCGTGAGCCCCTGGCCGAACGGGATGCCCGACTCGGCGGCGTAGCCGACCGCGGCGGGCGTGCCGGACTCGGGGACCGGGATGACGAGATCCGCCTCGACGGGGTGCTCGCGGGCGAGCTGGCGGCCCATCTCGACGCGCGCCGCGTGCACCGAGCGGCCGTTGATGCTCGTGTCCGGGCGGGCCAGGTAGACGTACTCGAAGACGCAGCCCGCGCGCTCGATGGGCGCGAAGCGCTGCGAGCGCAGGCCCTCCGCGTCGATCGCGATGAGCTCGCCGGGCTCGACCTCGCGCACGAAGGACGCGCCCACGATGTCCAGAGCCGGCGTCTCGCTCGCGACGACCCAGCCGCGCTCGAGGCGGCCGAGCACGAGCGGGCGCACGCCCTGCGGGTCGCGCGCGGCGTACAGCGTGCGCTCGTCCATGAAGACGAGCGAGAACGCGCCGCGCAAGCGCGGGAGCACCTCGAGCGCCGTCGCCTCCAGCGTGTGGTCGGCGTCGCCCGCGAGGAGCGCGGTGACGAGCGCGGTGTCCGTCGTGTTGCCGCGCGCGAGCTCGCCGCGGCGCTGGCTCCCGTAGCGCTCGGCCACGAGGTTGACGAGCTCGGCGGAGTTCGTGAGGTTGCCGTTGTGCCCGAGGGCCACGGTCCCGGACGCGGTGGCGCCGAGCGTCGGCTGCGCGTTCTCCCACGTCACGCCGCCCGTGGTCGAGTACCGGCAGTGCCCGACGGCGATGTGCCCCGTCAGGGCGTTGAGGGCCGTCTCGTCGAAGACCTGGGAGACGAGGCCCATGTCCTTGTAGACGAGGATCTGCTCGCCGTTGCTCGTCGCGATGCCCGCCGACTCCTGGCCGCGGTGCTGCAGCGCGTAGAGCCCGAAGTAGGCGAGCTTGGCGACCTCCTCGCCGGGCGCCCAGACACCGAAGACGCCACAGGCGTCCTGGGGGCCTTTCTCGCCGGGCATGAGGTCGTGGTTGAGAAGTCCATCTCCGCGGGGGGCCACGTACCTCAGTGTCCCACAGCGTGCGCGTCGGGACCGAAGCGCGCGATCATGCGGACGGCGCACGTCTCGACGGGGCCGTCATCGGCGCGATACAGCGACGGACGCAGTCCGCGTGCGCTCCTCCCAGTCGTCGAGACGCGCCGCCGGCGCGGACAACCACGCGCCAGGTCGGCTCAACGACCGCATCCACCCGCGCCCAAAAGCTCCACACGCGGCGACGCCCAGGAGCCCGACGAGCAGAAGGACGGCGATCACGAACACTGAGGCCGCCGTCCCCCGCTCGCCAGCGATCCGCGCGAGGTAACCGACTGCTGCGGTCAGCACCGAGACCGTCGTGAGGATCGCTAGAGACGCGGGCACCACGACACCGGGTAGCGATTGCCACATCGCAGCGATCCACACGAGCGCTACGAGGGTGAGGACACCTACCGCCACGATCCGGCCCCAGACGGAGAGGGGAGGGACATCGAGGACGTCGCTCGACGAGACAGCGACGATGCACAGCACAACCCAGGTGATCACGAAGACCAGGCCCGCCAACGCTGCACTCCGCAGAGGGAACGAGCGCGCAGCGCGACGGCGCAGAAGCGTGCGACGCCTGTCGTCAGCCCGGAGCTGGTCCCGCACCTGATCCGTCACCTCGATGACCGAGCCCAGCCGCACGGCTTCGTTCGCCAGCCACACCACGAGGAGCCAGGCGACCGTGCTCAGCACCTGCCACGGTCCCTCGCGGTCGGTCATGGTGTCGAGCGCGACCACCGCCGCTAGGCCGGTGAACCCTAGCGTGACCACGTACTGCACCGTCGCGACGCGTTCCAGGCGGAACGCTCGCGCTTGAAGTGCGAGATCCGGAGTCTCGGACGCCCGCGCCTCGTCAGCGATCGCGTCCCCGCGGGCCGCAGAGGACTCCAGTGAGAACGCGACAGCGATGGCTACCGTCGAGATGATGCCCAACAGGACAGCGTGCGCGGCCGGCCCCGTCGCGAAATACCCGCCGACGCCGGAACCGACCATCGCCAACGGGTCCACGTCAGACCTCGGCCCACCCGGCAAGAGCGAGCCGACACCCAGCGCGAACACGATCCCCGTTGCGGCGAGCGCAACCCGGGCGTAATCACGGAGCCGAGGCCCCGACTCCCGCACTTCTCTCCCTTGACACGCGGCGCAGAGCGCGATGCAGAGCCCCATTCGGCTCCGCACCTCTCTCGAACGATCGTGCGATCCGCAGCGTGCGCAGACTCCTGCCCCCATGAACCGTGACCGTACTCAGGCGCACCGACACTGATCGTCTGGCTGCGTGGCTCAGCAGCACCGTTCACGGTGGCGTTACGTCGTCCCACCTGTCGGTCGGGGGTTTCGCTGCGTGGGAACACCGCGCTTGAATCTCGACTTACCCGACCGTGGGGGTCCAGTATGGCCGCCGCGCCGGGCCCGTTCCACCACCGCTCCCGCTCCCCGGGACCCCGACGAAGGACGACACCATGCGACGCCTCCGGACGACGATCACCCTCGCGGCTGCCGCGGCAGCCACCGCCCTGGTCCTCACCGCCTGCGCGCCGACCGCCGTCGACGGGTCGGGCGGGGGCGACGCGAGCGGCGACGGTGGCTCCGACGTCGAGCCCACGACGCTCTCGCTCGTCGGCTTCGCCGTGCCGAAGGCGGGCAACGACGCGGCGCAGGAGCTGTGGGGCGAGACCGAGGACGGCCAGGGCGTGACCTGGGAGACGTCGTACGGCGCGTCCGGCGACCAGAGCCGCGCGGTCGCCGACGGGCTCGAGGCCGACTACGTGCACTTCTCGCTCGAGGGCGACGTGACGCGCCTCGTCGACGCGGGCCTCGTCGCCGAGGACTGGAACGCGGGCGAGAACCAGGGCATCGTCAGCCAGTCCGTCGTCGTCCTCGTGGTCCGCGAGGGCAACCCGAAGAACATCCAGAGCTGGGAGGACATCGTCCAGCCCGGGGTCGAGATCGTCACCCCGAACCCCGGCTCGTCGGGCTCGGCCCGCTGGAACATCCTCGCCGGGTGGGGCAGCGTCATCGCGAACGGCGGCTCGGAGGAGGACGCGACCGAGTACCTGCGGAAGTTCTTCACCAACGCCGTCGCCCTCCCCGGCAGCGGCCGCGACGCGACCACCGCCTTCACGTCCGGCACCGGCGACGTCCTGCTGTCCTACGAGAACGAGGCGATCCTCGCGCGGCAGAACGGCGAGACGTTCGACTACGTGGTCCCCGACCAGACGCTCCTCATCGAGAACCCCGCCGCGGTGACGGTCGACGCCGACCCCAAGGCGCAGAGCTACCTCGACTTCGTCCTCACGCCCGAGGGCCAGGAGGCGTTCGCGCACGTGGGCTTCCGCCCCCTGACCGGGGACGTCGACTTCGAGGTCGAGGGCGCCAACGACCCGAGCGACCCGTTCCCCACCGTCCCGACGCTCCTCACCATCGCCGACGACTTCGGCGGCTGGTCGGCCACGAACGACAAGTTCTTCGGCGACGAGGGCCTCGTGACCAAGATCCAGGCCGAGACCGGGAAGCAGTGACCCGTGTCCTCGACCCTCGCTGAACGACCGGGCCGGGCGGCGCGCGAGCGCCGCCCGGCCTCGGCCGCGCCTCCCGGCCGCACGCGCCGTCGGGCGCCCAACGGCCCCTACCGGCTCACGGCGACCTCCGGCCTCGGGCTCGGCGTCGCGCTCGTGTGGTTCTCGGCCCTCGCCCTCGTCCCGCTGATCGCGGTGCTCGTCGAGACGTCCGTCGGCGGCTGGCCGGCCTTCGTCGCCGCTGTGACGCAGCCGCAGACCGCCGCGGCGCTGACACTCACGGTCACGCAGGCGCTCGCCGTGACTGCCGTCAACGTCGTCATGGGCACGCTCATCGCGTGGGTCCTCGTGCGCGACCGGTTCCCCGGCAAGCGGCTCCTCGAGGTGCTCATCGACATCCCGTTCGCGCTCCCCACGATCGTCGCCGGCCTCGTGCTGCTCGCGCTGTACGGGCCGTCGGGGCCGCTGGGGGTCGACGTCGCGAACACGCGCGCCGCCGTCTTCCTCGCGTTCCTCTTCGTCACGCTGCCCTTCGTGGTGCGCAGCGTGCAGCCCGTGCTCGCCGAGCTCGACCGGGACGTCGAGGAGGCCGCCGCGTCGCTCGGCGCGACACGGGCCACGACCTTCCGCCGCGTCGTCCTCCCGGCCCTCGCGCCCGCGATCACCGCGGGCGCCGCGCTGTCGTTCGCGCGCGCGATCAGCGAGTACGGCGCGCTCGTGCTGCTCTCCGGGAACCTGCCCATGCGCACCGAAGTGGGCTCCGTGCGCATCCTCAGCTACCTGGAGAACGGCCAGCCGGAGCAGGCGGCGGCCGTCGCGTCGGTGCTCCTCCTCGTCTCGCTGCTCGTCATCGCGACGATCCAGCTCCTCCAGCGCAGGGTGGCCCGCCGTGGATAGCTCCCCCTGGGTGCGCCGCACGCTGCGCGCCGTCGTGGTCGTGTACCTCGTGCTGCTCGTGGGGTGGCCGGTCTCGCTCGTCGTGCGCGGCGCGTTCGCGGACGGGCTCGAGACGTTCCAGCGGGCCCTCGCCGACCCGTCCGTCGTCTTCGCGCTCCAGCTCACCGCCGCCGTCGCGGTGCAGGTCGTGCTGATCAACACCGTGTTCGGCGTCGGCATCTCGATGCTCATCGTCCGGTACGACTTCCCGGGCAAGGCGCTCCTCAACGCCCTGCTCGACCTCCCGCTGTCCGTCTCGCCGATCGTCGTCGGGCTCTCGCTCGTCCTCGTGTACGGGAAGAACGGCTGGTTCGGCGGCGCTCTCGAGGACGCCGGGCTCCAGGTGATCTTCGCGCCGCCGGGCATCGTCCTCGCCACCGCGTTCGTGTGCCTCCCGCTCGTCATCCGCGAGGTCGTGCCGGTCCTCACGGAGCTCGGCACCGACGAGGAGCTCGCCGCGACGAGCCTCGGGGCGAGCCGCCTCCAGACGTTCCGGCGCATCACCCTGCCGGCGATCCGGTGGGCCGTCGTCTACGGCGTCGTGCTCACGCTCGCGCGCGCCCTCGGCGAGTTCGGCGCGGTCAAGGTCGTCTCCGGCAACTTCGAGGGCCGCACGCAGACGTCCACGCTGCTCGTCGAGCAGCGGTACCAGGACTTCGAGCAGGGCACCGCCTACGCCGTCGCGTTCCTCCTCGCGTCGGTGTCCGTCGCGTGCATCGTCGCCGTGACGTTCCTGCGCTCCGACGACGACGCCGGTCCCCGCACCCGCCGCTCCCCCCGCATCGCCAGGTCCCCCCGCACCGTCAGGTCCACCCGCACCGCCGCCCCCACGGAGGCCGACGCATGAGCATCGAGATCCGCAACGTCCGCAAGACCTTCGGCGACTTCGTCGCGCTCGACGACGTCTCCGTCTCGGTGCCGACCGGCCGCCTCACGGCGCTGCTCGGCCCGAGCGGCGGAGGCAAGTCCACGCTGCTGCGCGTCGTCGCCGGGCTCGAGGTGCCGGACTCCGGCCAGGTCGAGATCGAGGGCCGTGACGCCACGAACCTGCCCGCGCGCCGCCGCAACGTGGGCTTCGTCTTCCAGCACTACGCGGCCTTCAAGCACCTGAGCGTCGCGCGGAACGTCGCGTTCGGGCTCGAGATCCGCCGCACGCCGAAGGCCGAGATCGCCGAGCGCGTCGACGAGCTGCTACGGCTCGTGCACCTCGAGAGCTTCGCCCACCGGCTGCCGTCGCAGCTCTCCGGCGGGCAGCGCCAGCGCATGGCGCTCGCCCGCGCGCTCGCGATCCGCCCGAGCGTCCTCCTGCTCGACGAGCCGTTCGGCGCGCTCGACGCGAAGGTCCGCAAGGAGCTGCGCGACTGGCTGCGCCGCCTGCACGACGAGATCCCCGTGACCACCGTGTTCGTCACGCACGACCAGGAGGAGGCGCTCGAGGTCGCGGACGAGATCGTCGTCGTCAACGAGGGCCGCATCGAGCAGGTCGGCACCCCCGACGACCTCTACGACCGCCCCGCGAACGACTTCGTCATGGGATTCCTCGGGCCGGTGACCCGCCTCGGCGGGGTCCTCGTCCGCCCGCACGACGTCCACGTCGAGGTCCTGCCCGACGGCGGGGCGGGCCTCGACCCGTCGGCGCACCTGCACCGGGGCGTCGCGATCGGGGACACGGCGGACGCGGCGGGCGTGACCGGCGTCGTCACGCGCACGACGCGCGTGGGGTTCGAGGTGCGCGCGGAGGTGACCGCGGGCGACGAGGTGGTGTCCGTCGTCGTGACCCGCGCGGAAGCGCGGACGCTGGGCCTGGCGCCCGGCGTGGCGGTGCGGCTCTCCCCCGCCGCCGGCGCCCCGACCGGTACGGCGTCCGAGCCGGCGGACCGGCGCGTGGCCGAGCCGCTCGTCGGCTGAGCGGTCAGCGGCGCCCGCGCAGGCTGCGGCGGTCGGCGACGACGGCCCACACGCCCGCGACCGCGGCGCCGAGCGCCGCGCACGTCACGAGGATGACGGTGAAGTAGACGCCGGGCTTGAAGACCGGCGCCGCGGCGGGCGACTGGAGCCACGCACCACCGATGCCCAGGCCGAGGACCGTGCCCAGGAGGATGCCGACCGTGAAGAACGCACGGTAGCGGGGGGCGCGGCGGACCGTCGCCGGGTCGACCACGGACTCGATCTCGACCTCCTCGCCACCGGCGGAGGCGGCGTCGTCGGATGCCGCGCCGGGCGTCTCGTCCGCCCTCGTCCCCGGCCCGGCGGCCTCGGGCTCAGCGCCCCCGGGCTCGGCGGCCTCGGACCCGGCCTCGGGGCGCGCGGCGTCGGGCACGACGGCGTCGGGCGCAGCGGACGGGTCTGGGGTCGTGCCCTCGGGCACGCGGGACTGCTCGGAGCTCACGAGCACGACCCTACCCGCGCTTCCTGGGACTCCCCGCAGAGCCCTCGCCCCGGACGCACCGCGACCCGGGCCCGTCGGACGGGACCCGGGTCGCGGGACGTGGCGTCGCCTCCTCGGCGGTGCCGCACGGCGTCAGGCAGGCGTCAGCCGCAGGTCTGACCCTCGAAGGGGATCTCGTACTCCTGCGTCACGCCGTCGAGCGTCGCGGTCACGGTGACCGTCCCGCCCTCGATCGACGTGGCCCGGGTGTTGAACGACTGGTAGGCGTTCTTGCCCGGCTGGAGGTTCGGGAACCGCTTGGAACCGTAGGGCGTCTGGAGGACGACCTCGACCGGCGCGTCCTCGCCGTTGGTGGCGCGGACCGCGAGGTGGACGAACTTGCCCGTGCAGCGCGCGGTGGCCTCGAGATTCACGAGCTCCACCGTCGGGGCGGCGGCCTCGACCGTGACGGGGATGCGCGCCGTCGTGCCGCTCGGCGACGCGACGACCCACAGGTCGTACTCGCCCGCCGCGGCGTCGGCCGGGACCGTCGCCGTCAGGGTCGCCGCCCCGCCCGTCACCGTGGCGGTGCCCGCCGCGGTGCCCGGGTTCGCCGGGTCGAACGTGGCGTCCGCGGCGACGAGGTACCCGTCCACCGACGTGTTCGTCGGCGACCCGAGCGACGTGAGGTTCAGGCCCGAGAGCCCCACGCTCACGTCGGAGCCCGCCGTCACGGTGCCGGGCAGCTCGTCGACGACCACGCGCGAGCGGTCGAAAGACGGCGACACCGGCGAGCTCTGCTGCAGGTACGCGATCCACGCGTCCCGGTCGACCAGACCGGAGTCGCGCGGGTCGGTGCCGTCCGTGAACACGCGGAAGTTGTCGCCCCCGGTGGCCAGGAACGAGAACGTCGCGACGCGGTACTCCCCGGCGGGGTCGATCGGCTCGCCGTCGATCGTCACGGACGAGACGTTGCTCCCCGGCGCCGCGTTCGGGTCGGCGGTGCTCGCCGTCCACGACACGTTGTCCGAGAGGCCCAGGGCGAGGTACGGGCGCGACGGACGGTTGCCGTTCGCGTCCGTCTGCCACTGCTGCTCGAGCATCTCGACGACCTGCTCGCCCGTGAGGGTCACGGTCCACAGGTTGTTGACGAACGGCAGCACCGCGTTGGCCTCGGCGTAGGTGATGACGCCGTCACCGTCGTGGAACAGCTCGCTGCGCAGCCCGCCGGGGTTGACGACACCGATGTCCGCGCCGCCGCGCGCCGGGTCGGAGAGCGTCGCGAGGAGCGAGTCGGCGACGAGGTTGCCGAGCGTCGACTCCGAGGCGCGGTCGTCACGCCCGGAGGTCGGGTTCGGGCCGGAGCCCACGTACGTCCCGCCGGGACCGGTGTACGAGCCGCCCGCGAACGCGGTCGTGATGTCCGCGGTGACCTCGCCGATCGGGGTCGCGCCGATGATCTCGGCCTGCTGGAGCGCCGCGTCGACGATCGTCTTGACCTCCGCGACGCGCGGGTACGTCGCGACCAGGGTCGCGTCCTCCGCCTTCGTGCGGGCCACGTTCTGCGCCGTGTACGCCGTGACCTCGTGGGTCGCGGTGTCCACGGTGAGCGACACGTGCCCGATGAACTCGCCGTAGTTGCCGGTCTGGACGATCGGGCGGGTCTTGCCCGGGACGCCCGGGACGGGCGCGTCCCACGCGTACTGCTTGTGGGTGTGGCCCGTGAAGATCGCCGCGACGCGCGCGTCGGTCCCGTCGACGATGTCCGCGAAGGCGCCGCCCGCGGCGACCTCCTCCTCGAGCGTCGCACCGTCGGGCGTGCCCGCGGACGCGCCCTCGTGGACGAGGCCCACGACGACGTCCGCCTCGCCGTTCGCCGGGTCGCCGTCCTGGAGCTGGGCGGTGACGCGGTTGAGCGCCTCGACGGGGTCGCCGAACTCGACGTCGGCGATGCCCGACGGCGTGACCAGCGTCGGGGTCTCCTCCGTCACGACGCCGACGAAGCCGACGTCGAGGCCGTCGATGTCGACGACCTGGTACTCCGGCAGCGCCGGGTTCGTCGTGCCCTTGTCGTAGACGTTCGCGCCCAGGTAGGCCCAGTCGGCCTCGTCGGTGACACGACCCGTGAGGTCGTCCATGCCCTGGTCGAACTCGTGGTTGCCCACCGCGGACGCCGCGAGGTCGAGCGCGTTCAGCACGTCGATCGTCGGCTGGTCCTCCTGGAGCGCCGACGCGAACAGCGAGGCGCCGATGTTGTCGCCCGCCGAGACGAAGGCCGTCCCGTCGGGGTTCGCCGCGCGCAGCTGCTCGATCGTGCCCGCGAACTTCACCGTGTTGGCGTCGATGCGACCGTGGAAGTCGTTGATCGCCAGCAGGTCCAGCTGCGTGGTGCCGGGCTCGGCGGCGCCGAGCTGGAGGCCCACGAGGACGGGGTCGTGGTCGGACGACCGGAACGGCGTCGTGTCGTAGAGGATCGACGCGTTGTAGTTGTACCGGCTGTACTCGTTGGCGATCGGCTCGACCGAGTTGATGTTCCACACGTCGGTGCCGGTGACGGCGTCCGCCGCGGCCGGCGACGCGAACACGTGGTCGAGCGACCCGACGTACCCGTCGAACAGGTAGGTGTGCTCGCCCGTCGACGCACCGAGGTCGGTGTAGCCGGCGTCCTTGAGCACCTGCAGCGGGTCCTCCTGCTCGTAGGAGTTGAAGTCGCCCGCGAGCAGGACCTTGTCCGTCCCGGCGTCGGCCGCGACGTCCTCGGCGAAGGCGACGAGCGCCGTCGCCTGGCCCACGCGCGCCTTGTTGTACGCGCCCTGGCCGTCGCCGGTGTCCTTCTGGTCGGCGGGCGCGGAGTCGCTGCCGCCCTTCGACTTGAGGTGGTTCGCGACGACGAGCACGTCGTCGCTCGCCGCGTCGTCACCCTCGGTGATCCCGCCCGCGGGCTGGAAGACCTGGGCGAGGGGCTCGCGCGCGTTCGAGAACGCCGGGTCGTCGAGCAGGATCACGGAGTCGCCGACCGGCTCGGCCTCGGCCACCTGGTAGATGTACGCGAGGCGGATGACGTCCTCGTCCGTCGGCACGGCGGCCGGGGACGGGACGAACGCCCACTCCTCCGCGCCCGCGGCCGCGTTGAGCGCGTCCACGAGGTCCGACAGCGCCTGGTCGCGGTCCTTGCCGAACGGCTCGGAGTTCTCGATCTCCATGAGCGCGACGACGTCCGCGTCGAGGGCGTCGATCGCCGCGACGATCTTCGTCTGCTGCCGCTCGAAGTTCGCGGCGTCCGCCGCGCCGCGCGCGTCGCAGCCCGTGCGGACCGTGATCGGGTTCCCGGCGCGGTCCGTGTAGAACTGGCAGCCCGCGACCTGGTCGCCGGTGGTCGTGAAGTAGTTGAGCACGTTGAACGTCGCGACGGAGAGGTCGCCCCCGACCTCGGCCGGCGCGTCCTCCCGCGTGTTCTCGAACGTGACCGGCTGCACCGTGGCGGCGTTGCCGCCGTCGCCCGCGGTGAGCTGCGTGCGCGGCTGGAACGTCCAGGCGTCGAACCGGTAGTCGAGGATGACCGGCGTCGTGAACGACACGGCCGCACCCACGCGCGCCGGTGCCCCGCCCGTGAGGTACGGGAGCGGGACGCCCTTGTTCGCCGTGTTGTTGAAGTTCGTCGTGGCGCCGTCGTCGAGCACCACGGCCCGCGCGGCACGGTCCGCGACGGCGGCCGCCGCCTCCGCGCTGCCCGGCCGACCGGCCGACGTCGGCTGGACGAACGGGTCCGTCCCCGCCGCGAGCACGAACGACCCGTAGTAGTTCGTGTCGTAGTTGTCCGCGACGACGTAGTCGCCCGCCGGCTGCACGAGCATGCCCTCGAGGACCTCGCGCTCGGCGTCGGTCGCCGGGAACGCGACGTTCGCGGGCTTGACGTCCTGCGCCGCCTCGTCGAGGACGGTCCAGCCTCCCGCCGCGGGCGTGATCTGGGTCAGCGTGAAGTACTCGGACACCGCGCCCGTCACCTCGACGTGGTCGCCGACCGCCACCGCGGCCGCGCCCGCCTTCGAGTAGACGAAGATCGCGTCCGACGCCGTGTGCGACGCGTCGAGGTCGCCGCCGGTGCCCTCCGTCTGCAGGTAGAAGCCGTCGTAGCCGCCCGTGGGGTAGGTCGCGGTGACGACGCCGCGCGTGGTGACCGTCTGCCCGACGAGCGGGCTCGCCGCCCCCGTGCCCTGGATCTCCGCGATCGGGACGACCTCGCCCGGCTCGGGGCCCGGGCCGCCGCCGTCGTCACCGCTGTTCTGCGGCGTGACGGTGCTGGAGAGCGTGAGGTCCTTGCTGTTGTCGTCCGAGTCGGCGTACCCGGTCCGGTTGATCGACGCGGGCACGTTGTTGGCCGACGGCGCGGGGCCCACGGCCGTCTCGAACGTGTTCGAGGTGCCGTACCCGATGAGGTCGACGACGTTCGCGGCGCCCGCGGCGTTCCCCGCCGGCAGCGTCACCGGGGAGGTCGACCGCACGAGCGCGAGGGTGCCCGTCGTGCCCGACGGGTTGAGACCGCCCGTCGCGTCGGGCGTGGGCAGCGCGGCGCCGTTCGAGCCGTTCGACCCGCCCTGCACCAGGTAGTAGCCCCCGGGGGCGACCGAGCCGGTCAGCGCGGTCACGCCCGTGAAGGCGCCCGTGCTCGTCGCGGAGCGGTACTGCAGCGACATCCCGGAGAGGTCGATCGCCGCTTGCGTGGGGTTGTACAGCTCGACGAACTTGTGGGTGTACGGGGCGTTGGCGCTGCCGCCGCTCAGGTAGGCCTCGTTGATGACGAGGCCCGACCCGTCGGGCGCCGCGCTCGCGGCGGTGGCCGCCGCGACGGAGAGCGGCACGGCGAGGGCCACGGTCAACGTGCCCGCCACCACCCTCCGTCGCCGCAGGTGCTGGTGGTCGGTCACGCTGACTCCTTCATCTCGTGCGGACGGCCGGGCAGCAGCTCGCGCGTTCCCGTGGGTCGGGGACGTCCCTCGGACGGGGCGACGCCCTGCCTCCGCGGACATCGCACCCCACCTGGATGAACGTGCGGTTGCTGCCGTGTCACCGTCACGAGAACGCCAGCGCACGTCGTCGTGCCGCGAGCGCCCGCGCGGACGGCGGCCGGTCATCCTGGGACGCTAGTCCCCCGTCCGGCGCTCCGCCAGACCGGCCCCCAGAACGTTACCCACCGGTAACACGCTCACCGCCCGCGAGCGGATGCCGAGGCCCCCGCCTGAGTGGTCAGCGCGGCCGGGCCGCCTGGAGCGGGAGCAGGAAGGAGATGTCGGAGCGCTCGCCCGACGCACGGACGCGCCCGTCCGCGACGGCGTCGGCCCAGGCGACGGCCCCCGTCACGAGGCCCAGCCACGTCTGCGGGTCCGTCTCGACGACGTTCGGCGGCGTCCCGCGCGTGTGCCGCGGGCCCTCGACCGCCTGGACGGCCCCCGCGGGCGGTACGCGCACCTCGACCGTGTGCCCGGGCGCGACGTCGGCGAGCTCCTCGAGCGTGAACCGCACGGCCGTCGTCACGGCACGGCGGTCGGTGGGGTCGTCGCGCCACGTCGCCAGGGCGAGGCGGCCGGCGGCGGGGTCGGTACGGCGTCGGGCAGGCACGAGGACCAGCCTAGGCCGCGCAGCCCGGCGTCAGCCGACGGTGAACCGGACACGGCGCCCGGGCACCGACGCCTCGCGCAGCGTGGCGCGCACCGGGTCGCCGAGCGGGAGGTCCGCCCCCTCGACGGGGGCGCGCACCGCGGGGTCGGCGAGGACCACCTGGCCGCGCCGTGCCCCGCCCGCCTCGTCGGCGTCCTCGCGCTCGAGACGACGGGCGCGCTCGCGGTCGTCCTCGACGTCGACCACGACGCCGTCGAACTCCTCGCCCTCGCGGCCGGTGAGCAGCGCGGCCTCGACGACGTCGACGATCGCGCGCTCGTACCCGCTCGCGCGCTGGCCCGTGCGGGCCATGGTGCGCGGGAGACCGGGCAGGGCGTCGAGCACCCACCGCGGCACGTCCTCCCCCGTGCACAGCGCGAGGCACACCTCGGTGCCGTAGCGGTCCACGAGCCGGCGCAGGGGCGCGGTGACGTGCGCGTACTCCGCGCCGATCGCGGCGTGCGCCGCGTCGTCGGGCACGCCGGGCTCCTGGCCCGTGCCGCCGAACGCCTCGTACGACGCGCCCCGGAACAGCGACGTCGCCTCGTTGAGGAACGCGGCGTGGCGCGGGACGCGCGAGTCGAGCGTCGGGACGAGCTCGGCGTACGGCGTCTCGCGCGGCCAGTCGATGCCGAGCGCGCGGGCCGTGCGGCGCAGGCGCGCGAGGTCGCGCGGGTCGGCCTCCGGCAGCGCGCGGAAGACGCCGACGCCCCCCGCGCGCATGATCCGCGCCGCCGCGATGCCCGTGAGCAGCGACACCTGCGCGTTCCAGGCCTCCACCGGGAGGGTCGAGCGGAACTCGAGGCCGAACGAGCCGTCGTCGCGCGTGACGATCTCCTGCTCCGGGACCTCGAGCGACACGCCGCCGCGCTCGCGCTCGCGCGCGAGCCGCAGCTCGCCCACCTCGCGGAGCAGCAGGAGGGGGTCGCCGGTGTCGTCCCCGGCGGGACGAGCGTCGATCCGGGCCTGCGCCTCGTCGTAGGTGAGGCGCTGCGTCGAGCGCACGACGGCGCGCCGCACCCTCGCGTCGAGGATCTCGCCGCGGGCGTCGAGCACGACGCGCCAGGCCGCGGCCGGGCGGTCCTCGCCCGGCAGGAGGCTCGCCGCGCCCTCGGACAGCACGGCCGGGTGCAGCGGGGTGCGGCCGTCGGGCGCGTAGAGGGTCGTGCCGCGCTCGTGGACCTCGGCGTCGATCGCGCCGCCCGGCACGACGAACGCGCCGACGTCGGCGATCGCGTAGCGCACGACGAACGCGGCGCCCGCCGGGTCGCCCGGCGCTCCCCCGGCCCGCTCGAGGTGCAGCGCCTGGTCGAGGTCCATCGAGCCCGGCGGGTCGATCGTGACGAACGGGACGTCGCGCAGGTCGACGCGCCCCGGACCGGGCACCGCGCGGTCCTCGCGCACGACCTCCTCGGCCTCGGCGAGCACCCCGTCCGGGAAGCTCTCCGGTACCTCCATCTCGCGGCGCAGCGCCGCGAGCGCGTCGGTGACCAGCGCGGCGGTGCTCGGGGCGGAGGGCTCGGGTCGCGCGAGGCGCAGGTGACGGGCGGGCACGAGCCCGACCCTACCCACCCGTCGCCGGGGACGTCCTGCGTGGCAGGACGAACGACGACGGACGGGGCGAGCGCGCGGGCCAGGGCGTCCGACTGACCTGGCCCGCGCGACGCGCACGCGTCACCACCGACGCGTGCCGCCGGGCAACCCCCGCTGCCCGGACGAAGAGGGGACGGGCGACGCCCGTCTCACATGCCGCGCGTGCCGAAGCGGTCGCGGGCGACGGCGTCGCCCTCGCCCGCCGCGGCCGCGGCGAGCTCGCGCCGCACCTCCTCGCGGAGGCGGCCGTGGTTCTGCGGCTCCGGCGCCGCCCCGAGGAGCAGCTTCGTGTACTCGTGCTGCGGGTCGAGGATGACCTGGTCCGACGGCCCGCGCTCGACGACGTTCCCGCGGAACATCACAAGGATCTCGTCGCTGAAGTGCCGCGCCGTCGCGAGGTCGTGCGTGATGTAGAGGACGCCGAGGTTCTCCTCGCGCTGCAGGCGTGCCAGCAGGTTGAGCACCCCGAGCCGGATCGACACGTCGAGCATCGACACGGGCTCGTCCGCGACGAGGAACCGGGAGCCGGGGGCGAGCGCGCGGGCGATCGCGACGCGCTGGCGCTGGCCTCCGGACATCTCGTGCGGACGCTTCTCCGCGAACGTCCCCGGGGGCGTGAGGTTCACGCGCGTGAGGAGCTCGTCGACGGCTGCGTCGAGCTCGGCGGCCGTCTTCGCGCGCCCGTGGATCCGCAGCGGCCGCTCCAGGTGGTGACGGATCGAGTGGAACGGGTTGAGCGACGCGAACGGGTCCTGGAACACCATCTGGACGTCGTGCCGGTACTCGGCCAGGCCACGGCCACGCCGGGCGGACGGGACGCCGTCGAGCAGGATGTCGCCGGACGTCGGCGTCTCGAGCTTCGCGATCATCCGCGCGACGGTCGACTTCCCGGAACCCGACTCACCGACGATGGCGATCGTCTTGCCCGGCTCGAGCGTGAACGACACGTCGTTCACCGCACGCAGCCGCGACCGCTTCCACCCGTTGCGGATGACGAAGTCCTTGGTGAGGTTCCGGATCTCGAGCGTGCCCATCAGGCCACCCCTCCCGTGCTGTCGGCGGTGTCCTCGCCGGACCGGACGAACCCGCCACGGTCGCCCGTCAGGCTCGGGAACGACCCGAGCAGGCGGCGCGTGTACTCGTGCGCGGGCGCGTTGTAGATCTCCTCGGCCGTGTTGAGCTCGACGATCTCGCCGCGGAGCATGACCGCGATCCGGTCGCTGATCTCCAGCAGCAGCGGCAGGTCGTGCGTGATGAAGACGACGGCGAAGTCGAACTGCTCGCGGAGCCGCATGATCTCGCGCAGGATGCCGCGCTGGACGACGACGTCGAGCGCCGTCGTCGGCTCGTCCATGATCATGACCTGCGGCTGGAGCGCGAGGGCCATCGCGATCATGACGCGCTGGCGCATGCCGCCGGAGAGCTCGTGCGCGTAGCTGTCGAGCCGGTTCGGGTCGACCCCGACGAGCTCCAGCAGCTCACGGCTGCGCTCGAGCTTGGCCTTCGCGGACATCCCCGGGCGGTGCGTCGCGAAGACGTCGAACAGCTGGGCCTTGATGCTGATCACGGGATTGAGGGAGTTCATCGCCCCCTGGAAGACCATCGAGACCTTGTCCCAGCGGAACGCCCGCAGCGAGTCCCCGGACAGGGCGGCGACGTCGATGTCGTCGCCGTCCTTGTCGTGGAGGACGATCTCCCCGCTCGTGCGCAGCGCCGGCGGCTTGAGGAGCTGGTTGAGCCCGTACGCGAGGGTCGTCTTGCCGCAGCCGGACTCGCCCGCGAGGCCGAGGATCTCGCCTCGGTGCAGGGTCAGGGACACGTCCTTCACGGCCTGCACGACCGGGTTCACCTGGTACTCGATCGAGACGTTCCGCGCCGTGAGCACGGGGACCGCACCGGGCGGGGCCCCGAAGTCGCCCGCAGGCTTCGCGGTGAGGGTCGGTGCGCTCATGACTGGACCTTCTCGTCGTCGCGGGCGGGGGTGTCGGCCGCGGTGCCCGCCGTGCCGGCCTTGGCGGTGCTCGGCGCGGTCGCCGCCTGGAGCTTCGCACGCTGCTTGCGCGCGAGGCGGACGTTCTTGACCGCGGCAGGGGCCGTCCGCAGCTTGGGGTTGATGATCTCGTCGATGCTGAAGTTGATGAGGGCGAGCCCGCAGCCGAACAGCGCGATGAGGAGGCCCGGCGGGACGAACCACCACCAGCGCCCGTACGCCATCGCGTTCTGCGTGCTGGCCTCGTTGAGGATGGTGCCCCACGTCACCGACCCGGACGGCCCGAGGCCGAGGTACGAGAGGCCGGCCTCGCTGAGGATCGCGAGGAGCACGGCGCCCAGGAAGTTCGCGGTGAGCAGCGGCAGGAGGTTCGGCAGGATCTCGACGAGGACGATGCGCGGCGCCTTCTCGCCCGCGACCTTGGCCGCGTAGACGTAGTCGCGGCTGCGCAGGGACCGGGCCTGTGCCCGTAGCACGATCGCCGCCCCCGCCCACCCGGTGATGCCGAGGATCAGGGCGACGAGGAAGAGCGAGCGGGACTCGAGGTAGGCGGAGATCACGATGATCAGGGGGAGCCCGGGGATCACGAGCATGATGTTCGTGACGAAGGACAGGATCTCGTTGGTCCAGCCCCCGACGTAGCCGGCGATGATGCCGAACAGGAGCGAGAGGACCATCGCGATCACGCCCGCGAGCAGTCCCACCGTGAGGGAGCCGAGGCCGCCGTGCGCGACCTGGGCGAAGATGTCGACGCCGATGTTGTTCGTGCCGAGCAGGTGCTCGGTGCTCGGCGGCAGGTACGCCGGGTTCGACGTCGCCCGCGGGCTCTGGCTGAACAGCGGCGCCACGACGGAGAAGAGCACGATCCCGAGCGTCAGCACGAGGCCGACGACGAGCTTGCCAGAACGGCGCGGGAGCATCGCCCGGATGCCGCGCTTCGGCGCGGTGCTCTGTGGGACGGGCTCGCCCGCGACGACGGCCTCGGGCGGGGCGATGGGCACGTCCGGCACGATGCCGGCGGTCCGGTTCTCGGGCGGCAGGCCGTCCACCACCACGGAGGCGGCAGGAGCGGCGTCGGCCGCGGGAGTCACGGTCTCGGCGTCACGGGTGGGGTCAGCCATTGTTCCGCGTCCTCGGGTCGATGATGCCGTTGATCAGGTCCATGAGGAAGTTCGCCGCGAGCACCACGACGGTGATCACGAGGAAGGCGCCCTGCATGAGCGCGTAGTCCTTCGCCTGGACCGCGGTGAAGAGCAGCTTGCCGATGCCGGGGTAGCTGAAGGCCTGCTCCATGACCACCGACCCGGCGACGACGAAGCCGAGCGCGATGCCGAAGCCCGTGACCGACGGCAGGACCGCGTTCCGCGTCGCGTACGTCAGCGCGACCCGGAAGGGGCGCAGGCCCTTGGCCTCGGCCGTCGTGACGTAGTCCTCGGCGATCGTCGAGACCATCATGTTGCGCATCCCGAGGAGCCAGCCGCCCATCGCCGACAGGATGATCGTCACGGCCGGGAGGGTGCCGTGGTAGATCACGCTGCCCACGAAGTCCCACGACCACTCGGGACCGCTGTCGAACTCGAAGATGTCGTACGCGCCCACGATGGGGAACCAGCCGAGCGACACCGAGAAGATCGAGATGAGGACCAGGGCGAGCCAGAAGTACGGCACCGCCTGGAGGAAGGTCGACGCGGGGATGATGTGGTCGACCCACGTACCGCGCTTCCACCCGACCCATGCGCCGAGGCCGACGCCGAGGAGGAACGCGATGATCGTCGCCAGCCCGACGAGGCCCACCGTCCAGGGGAGGGCCTCGCCGAGCAGCTGGCTGACGGGTGCCGGGAAGTACAGGACCGACGTACCGAGATCACCTGTGAAGATGTTCTTCCAGTACGTGAGGTACTGCTCCCACAGCGAGGCGTCGTCACTGCCGAAGAGGATGTCGACACTCTGGATGAGGCCCGGAGTCAGCTCACCGTTCTTCCGGAGCAGGGTGTCGAGGTAGATCTGCTTGGGATCACCGGGGATGGCCCGCGGGAGAAGGAAGTTGAGCGAGACGGCGGCCCAGAAGGTGACCACGTAGAACGCGATCCGCCGTGCGTAGTACCTCATTGAACCGACTCCTCGTTCACCCGAGCTCCTCTTCGGCAGTGCGACATCAGCTCGCGGGCTTGAGCTGGGAGAGGATCACGCCGTTGCTGATCGTGGCCCACGACGGCGGGAAGGCGTACATGTCGTCCTCCGACGGCCAGCCGGTGTAGTCCTTCGTGTTGACGAACGACATGGTCGGGTTCACGACGAGGGCGATGTAGGGGAGGTCGCGGGCGATCTCCTTCTGCACCGTGGCGTACGCGGCCTTCTTCGTGTCCTCGTCGTTGGTGCCGGCGGCGGTGGCCACGGCCTCGTCGACGAGCGGGTTCGAGTAGCGCGGGAAGTTGAAGCGGCCGGCCTCGATGGTCTCGCCCACCGGCGTCGTGTACTCGGTCGTGAGCCACTGGCGGTAGATGGCGAACGGGTCGTCGAGCGACGTGCCCGTGATGCCGCTGATCATCATCTGGTAGTTGCCGCTGGTCCGGGCGTCGGACATCTCCTGCTGCGTGATCTTCACGTGGTTGATCTGCACGCCCGCCTCGAGCGCCTGCTGCGCGATGAGGTCACCCGCCGCGTTGTGGTCGCTCCAGCCGTCGACCGAGATGAGGTCGACCGAGAGCTTCTGGCCGTCCTTCTCGAAGATGCCGTCAGCACCCTTGGTGTAGCCCGCCGCCTCGAGGACCTTGGCCGCCTCGGCCGGGTCGCCCTCCTGCGGGCTCTCCTTCTCGATCTCGGAGGAGATCCAGCGGTCGTCACGACCGACGAGCGCGAGCGACGGCGACGCGACGGCCGCGTGGCCCGAGAACGCCTTCTCGTTGATCTCGCCGCGGTCGACGAGCAGGTTGACCGCCTGGCGGACGGCGAGGTCCGTCTGCGGGCCCGCGCAGCCGAGCGCCGCGTTCGAGCACGACATGATCGTGGTCGGGTCCTGCGGGGTGTTGAGCAGCGAGACCTGGCCGCCGCCGGTGACCGTCTCCGGGTCCGCGATGAACATCGTGGTCCAGTCGATCTTGCCGGTGGCGAGGAGGTCCTGGGCGCTCTGGTTCTTGTCGAGCGCGAGGAAGCGGACCTTCCCGAGGCTCGGCTCGCCGCCCCAGTAGTCCTCGTTCGGGACGACGGTGTAGGTCGCGTTCGTGATGGTGTCGAGCGTGAACGGCCCGGTGCCCACCGGCTCGTCGTTCGTGAACGTGATGAGGTCCGACACCTCCTTGAAGAGATGCTCGGGGACCATGAGCGTGGTGCCGAGGATCTGCACGGCGCTCGTGAACTGCGCGCCGTTGAACGTGAACTTGACGGTCGACTCGTCGACCTTCTCGATCGTGTTCAGGTAGTCGCGCTTCGCCGCGTCGTTGGTGTACGAGAAGATGACGTCCTCGACCGTGAAGTCCTCGCCGTCGGACCACTTCACGCCCTCGCGGATCTTGACGGTCAGCTCGGTGCCGTCCTCGCTCCACTCGTAGGACTCGCCCAGGCGGGGCGTCGGGTCGCCGGCCTCGGCGCGGTTGTAGAAGAACAGCGGCTCGTAGATGCCACCGTTCGTCACGTGCAGCGGGTTGGGCGCGTACGGGTTGAAGTTCGCGACCATGGGCGTCTGGGTGCCGGCCCAGACGTTGAGGACACGGGCCTCACCGCCGTTGCCCTCACCCTCGCCATCGCCCCCGCCGGTGCAGGCGCTCGCGAGCAGCGAGACGCCCGTCACGAGTGCCGCGGCCGTGAGCAGACGCTTGCGCGCCGTGCTTCGAATCATCTTCGGTCCTTTCGCATGGACGACGCGTCCTCACGTCGTGCTTCGGCGCCCGCAGGCGTGTGGCAGGAACACTAACTAATAGCCACCGGCCCTCCTACGAATACGACAGGAAAGTTACCTAACTGAGACATCGATACCAGGATCGCGCGCGACGGGCTCGGCCGGACCCCGTGGAACGGGGTCCGGCCGAGGTGCCGAGGACGGTCAGGAGGGGGTGGGGCGGCCCGTGGCCGGTCCCGGCGCAGCGGGTCGTGCGGGGCGCAGCGCGTCGCACGGGCGCAGCAGACCGCGCTGGCGGGAGCGGTCGGGGACGGGGTCGGCGGCGGGACGGCGGCGAGCCGGGAGCGGGGTCAGCGAGCGGCGTCCAGCGCGGCACGCGCGGCCCGCGCGACCTCGGGGTCGGTGACCTCGTAGCCGGCGTCGCCGCCGCCCCCCGGCCCCGCGTCGTCCGCGACGACGCGCTTGGCCGAGAGGTGCACGGCGTCGACGCCCGCGGCCACCAGGGCCCCGACGTCCTGCGGCCGCACTCCCCCGCCGGCCATGACCTGCACACGCCCGCCGAGCGCGTCGCGCGCGTGCGCCGCCATGGCGCGCAGCCGGTCGGTGCCGTCGATGCTGCGCGACGCACCGCCCGACGTGAGCACGCGCACGACCCCGGCCCCGGAGAGCGCGTCGAGCGCGGCGAGCGGGTCGGCGACGACGTCGACGGCGCGGTGGAACGTGACCTCGTGCCCGTCGGCGGCGTCCACGAGGGCGCGGACGGCGCCGACGTCGACCAGGCCGTCCGGGGTGAGCGCACCCACGACGACGCCGCGCGCCCCGGCCGCCACCGCGGCCCGGACGTCGCGCACCTGGACGTCGAGGTCGGTGGGCGTGAGGACGAAGCCGCCCGGGCGCGGGCGCACGAGCACGTGCACCTCGACGCGCGGCCCCGGACCGTCGGCCTCCGCTGCGGCGGCGACCGCGGCCTCGACGAGCCCGGCGCTGGGCGTGAGCCCGCCCGTCGCGCCGAGCCCGACGCACAGCTCGACCCGGTGCGCACGCACGGCCGCGGCCACGCGGACGCCGTCGGGGTCCTGGACCGCGAGCTCGAGGGCCACGTCGCGGGCCGCGGGCGCCGCGCCCCCCTCGGGGTGGGTGGTCGTCATGGCGCTCTCCCGTCGTCCGGTCCGGCGGCCGTCGCGTCGCGCGACCCGCACGACGGCGGCCGTCGGCCAGGGTAGACGACTCCGGGCGCGGGCCGGGCGCGGGAGCTCAGGCCGGCGTCGGCCGTCCCGTGGCGACGGCGGTGAGGCAGGCGGACCGCAGGGTCGCGGCCACCTCGTCGGGGTCGCCGAGGTAGCCCGCGACCATGGCGCCGTCGCGCAGCATCATGAGCTGCGCCGCGGTCGCGTCGGCGTCCGTGACGCCGACCGCGGCGGCGAGGCGGGCGAACACGTCCCGCGTCCAGCGCCGGTGGCGGTCCACGACGACGCGCACCGGGTCCTGCGGGTCGGGTGTCTCCGCCGCGGCGTTGATGAACGGGCAGCCGCGGAAGCCCGGCACGCAGCTCACGGCGCCGATGGCGCCCGCGAGGGCGCTCAGGGCGTCGAGCGGCTCGGCGTCGCGGAGCGACTCGTCGACGACGGCGCGGTCGCGTGCGGCCTGCGCCTCGAGGTAGGCGACGACGAGGTCGGACTTCGTGCGGAAGTGGCGGTAGAACGTCACCTTGGTGATGCCGACCTGCTCGATGACGCGGTCGGCGCTCGTCGCTCGGATGCCCTGGGCGTAGAAGAGCGCCGAGGCTGCCTCGAGGATGCGGCGGCGCGTGTCGGCCGCGGTGCCGCGGCCCGTCGCCCCGGGCGTCGGCGAGTCGTCGACCATGCCCCCTCCTTGTCTCCGCCCTTGCGCGCGGTCGGCCGCCAGTCTAGGTTCTCCGATGTAGACGTACTAGTAACTCTACTTCGATCCCGACTCTCGAGAGGCACCTCATGGCTGACACCCTCTACACCGCCGTGGCCACCGCGACCGGCGACGGTCGCGCCGGAGGCCGCGCCGTGTCCGACGACGGCCAGCTCGACGTCACGCTCGCCGTCCCGCGCCAGATGGGCGGCCCCGGTGGCGGGACGAACCCGGAGCAGCTGTTCGCAGCCGGGTGGTCGTCATGCTTCCACTCGGCGCTGAAGATGGTCGCGGCGCAGCGCAAGGTCCCCGTGGCCGACTCGGCCGTCGTCGCCGAGGTCGACCTCGTCCCGACCGGCGACGGCGGCTTCTCGCTCGGCGCGACGCTGCACGTCGAGCTCGGGGGCGGCGTCACCCAGGACGTCGCCGAGGAGCTCGCGGAGGCCGCGCACGCCGTCTGCCCGTACTCGCTCGCGACCCGGGGCAACATCCCGGTCACCGTCCGCACGACGGTCGCGTAGGGCACCCCTCGGCACGACCGCCGGGGCCGGCTGGCGGAGCGGTCCGCGGGTCGGCCCGGCGGTCAGTCCAGGCAGAACTCGTTGCCCTCGACGTCCTGCATGACGATGCAGGACTCGTTCTCCTCGTCGGCGACCATCACACGCACGCACGTCGCGCCGAGCGCGACGAGCCGGTCGCGCTCGGCCTCGAGCGCGGCGAGACGCTCGGCACCCACGAGCCCGGTGCCGGCACGCACGTCGAGGTGCACGCGGTTCTTGACGACCTTGCCCTCGGGGACACGCTGGAAGTACAGGCGCGGACCGGCCCCGGTGGGGTCGCTGCACGCGGACCACGCGTCCCGCTCTGTGGCCGGGAGGGAGGCCTCGGCGTCGTCCCAGGTGCTGAAGCCCTCCGGGGGCGGCGCCGGGACGTAGCCCAGCACCTCGCACCAGAACCGGGCGACGCCCCGTGGCTGCGCGCAGTCGAACGTGACCTGGACCTGCCTGACCGTCGCCATCCGGCCACCCTAGGCGCCCGACCCTTCTCGGCCGGAGGGTTTTTCACGGGCGCACGACGGCCGCCGATGCCACCGCTCCGCGCGGGGCACCGACGGCCGTCGTCGTGCGGCTCGGGTCAGATGACGCCGAGCGCGAGGATCGCGTCGGCGACCTTGGTGAAGCCCGCGATGTTGGCGCCGAGCACGTAGTTGCCGGGCGTGCCGTACTCGTCGGCCGTCTCGACGCAGCGGTCGTGGATGCCCGCCATGATCTGCGCGAGACGGTCCTCCGTGTACTCGAAGGACCACGCGTCGCGCGACGCGTTCTGCTGCATCTCGAGGGCCGACGTCGCGACGCCGCCCGCGTTCGCGGCCTTGCCCGGCGCGAAGAGCACGCCCGCCTCCTGGAGCAGCGCGACGGCGCTCGGCGTCGTGGGCATGTTGGCGCCCTCCGCGACCGCGACGACGCCGTTCGCGACGAGCTGCTTGGCCGCCGCCTCGTCGAGCTCGTTCTGCGTCGCGCACGGGAGCGCGACGTCGCACGGCACGTCCCAGATGGACCCGTCGGTGACGACGCGGGCCCCGGGGCGGCGCGCGGCGTAGTCGGCGACGCGCCCGCGCTCGACCTCCTTGATCTGGCGCAGGAGCTCGAGGTCGACCCCGGCCTCGTCGACGACGTACCCCGACGAGTCGGAGAACGCGACCACGTTCGCGCCGAGCTGCTGCGCCTTGGCCGTCGCGTAGATCGCGACGTTGCCCGAGCCCGAGACGACGACGCGGCGCCCGTCGAGCCCCTGCCCGCGCGTCTCCAGCATGTTCTGCGCGAAGAGGACCGTGCCGTAGCCCGTGGCCTCCGTGCGGACGAGCGAGCCGCCCCACGAGATGCCCTTGCCCGTGAGGACGCCGGACTCGTACCGGTTGGTGATGCGCTTGTACTGCCCGAAGAGGTAGCCGATCTCGCGGCCGCCCACGCCGATGTCGCCCGCGGGGACGTCCGTGTTCTCGCCGATGTGCCGGTAGAGCTCCGTCATGAACGACTGGCAGAACCGCATGACCTCGCCGTCAGACCGCCCGCGCGGGTCGAAGTCGGAGCCGCCCTTGCCGCCGCCGATGGGCATGCCCGTGAGCGAGTTCTTGAAGATCTGCTCGAAGCCGAGGAACTTCACGATGCCCAGGTAGACCGACGGGTGGAACCGCAGGCCGCCCTTGTACGGGCCGAGCGCGGAGTTGAACTCGACGCGGAAGCCGCGGTTGATCTGCACGCGCCCGGTGTCGTCCACCCACGGGACCCGGAAGATGATCTGGCGCTCCGGCTCGCACACGCGCTCGAGGACGGCGGCCTCGACGTAGCGCGGGTGCTTGCGCAGCACGGGGCCGAGCGAGTCGAAGACCTCGCGCACGGCCTGGTGGAACTCGGCCTCGCCGGGGTTGCGACGCAGGACCTCGTCGTAGACGGACTGCAGTCGGCTGTCCATGGGTACTCCTCGTCTGACGCGGGCGGAACTCCTGCTGACGGTACGCCTGTGCCAGAAGCTCCCGTCACACCGTCTCACTCCGCGCGCACCGGGACGGGCGGCCGCAGGGCAGGAGCGACCGCACGGGGCGGCACAGGAGTCGCCGACGACGACACATCCGTCCACCCACTGAGAAACCCTACCGATCCGGTGCAGTTTCTCGGGGCGGTTGCTATACCCGTCCCCAGGTCACGAGCGCCAGCGCCAAGCCCCGGCTCGCTGGCCGGCAACCCCCTGTCACGGCGGGGTGCTCCGGGAGATGACCAGGCCGGGCCCGGCCTGCCCCGCCACCGGCGAGGACGGCCCGCACGGCAAGCGTGATCGACGACTACTGCGAGGTGCACATGACCCACCACCCCACCCACCCGACGGTGCTCGCCGTCTCGGGCAACCCGCGGCCCGGCTCGCGCACGCTCGGCGCCGCCGAGACGGTCGCGCGCCGCGTCGCCGACCTTCTCGGCGCGGACGACGTCGCCACGGTCGACCTGGCGTCGCTCGCCGGCGAGGTGCTCGCCGCCGACCATCCGGCGGCCGACGCCGCCCGTGAGCAGCTCGCCCGGGCGACCGTCGCCGTCGTGGCGACGCCGGTCTACAAGGCGTCGTACACCGGGCTGCTCAAGGCCTTCCTCGACCTCTACGGCCCCGACGGGCTCGCGGGCGTCGTCGTGGTTCCGCTCGTCGTGTCCGGGAACCCGGCGCACGCGCTCGTCGGGGAGGTGCACCTGCGACCCGTGCTCGTCGAGCTCGGCGCCGTCGTCCCGACCCGGTCGCTCACGGTCACCGAGCCGCAGCTCGCGGACCTGGGACCGGTCGTGGACGCGTGGCTCGCGCGCGCGGGCGACGCCCTGCGCCGCGCCACGGCGCAGCTCCCCCCGGCGGAGGACCGCCCGTCGGCCCGCACCGACGCAGCCGTCGCCGACGCGTTCGCGGGGGTGGCCCGATGACCGCCGAGCTCACCCACCTGGAGGCCCTCCTGGCCGAGCAGGACGAGCCCCAGCTCTCCCCCGACGAGTACAAGGCCGTGTTCCGCGGCCACCCCGCGGGCGTCGCCGTCGTCGCGCTCGAGCACGGCGACCGCCTCGTCGGCTTCACCGCGACGTCGGTCATCTCCGTCTCGGCCGCGCCCCCGCTGCTCGCGTTCTCGCTCGCGTCCACGTCGTCGTCGTGGCCCGCGGTCTCGACGGCGCGCACGCTGACCGTGAGCTTCCTCGCGGACCACCAGGACGACGTCTCGGCCCGGTTCGCGACGAGCGGCATCGACCGGTTCGCGGACGGCGGCTGGTCGCGCCTGCCGACGGGCGAGCCCGTGATCGACGGCGCGCTGTCGTGGGTGCGCGGGCGGGTCGTCCAGCGCACCCCGGTGGGCGACTCCTACCTCGTCTCGCTGCGCGCGCTCGCGTCGAGCGTCGGCGCCGCGCCCAGGGCGTCGCGGGAGGCGGCGGCGTCGCCGCTCGTCTACCACGACCGCACCTACCACCGGATCGGCGACCACTCCGCGCTCTGAGCACACGGACGGGCGAGGGGCCCGACGGCGGAGGTCCCGCCGTCGGGCCCCTCGCCCGTCCCGTGCCGCCCCTCACGGGTGGTCCGTCACCAGCTCCAGCCGCGCGCGCTGAGCTCGAGCTCCTCGCGGAACCGCTCGTCGTCGCCGGTGCGGAAGCCCGCGCGCAGGGGCGCGTCCGCGACCGGGAGCCCCGTGAGCCGACAGGCCTCGCGCAGCAGCGCGTCGTAGGCGCCCTGGACCGCGAGGTAGTGGTGGGCGCGCGCGTAGACGTCCGGGTCGGCCTCGATGCGCCGGAGCTCCGCGGCGAGCGCGGTGAGCCGCACCTGGAGCGCGAGCGTCGTGAGCGGGTCCGGGGCCGCGGCGGCACGACGGCGCCCGCCCGTCCGGTGGCTCGGAGGCCGCCCGGCCCGGCGCAGCACCCACCACGCGGCGGCGGCCGTGCACGCCGTCGCGCACCAGATCATGAGCAGCCACGACATCGGAGCCGACCTCTGCGCGGGGAGACCCACAGGACCTCTCCAGTCTAGGTCTCCCCGGCCCCGCTGGGCAGGGTGGACGGCCCACGTCCTCGCCGCCCGGCCCCCGCGGCGGTCAGCCGTCGAGGAGGTCCGGCTGCGGGTGCCGCACCCCCTGGACGGCCGCGCGCGGGATCGCCGCGCCGATCGTCGCGACGTCGTCCGGCGTGAGCGCGACCGTGGCTGCCGCGACGTTCTGCTCCAGGTACGCGACGCGCTTCGTCCCCGGGATCGGGACGACGTCGTCGCCCTGCGCGAGGAGCCACGCGAGCGCGAGCTGCGCCGTCGTGACGCCGTGCTCCGCGGCGAGCTGCTCCAGGGAGCGCACGAGGCCGCGGTTGTGCTCGAACGCCTCGCCGGCGTACCGGGCGTGGGCGCGGCGCACGTCGTCCTCAGCGAAGCCGTCGGTGGCGTTCACCGTCCCGGTGAGGATGCCCCGGCCGAGCGGCGAGAAGGGCACGAAGCCGACCCCGAGCTCGCGCAGCGTCGGCAGCACCTCGTCCTCCGGGTCGCGCGTCCACAGCGAGTACTCGCTCTGCACGGCCGTCACGGGGTGCACGGCGTGCGCGCGGCGCACGGTCGCGGCGGACGGCTCCGAGAGACCGATGCCGCGCACCTTCCCGGCCTCCACGAGACCGGCGAGCGCGCCGACCGTGTCCTCGATCGGCACCTGGGGGTCGACCCGGTGCAGGTAGTACAGGTCGAGGCGGTCGGTGCCGAGGCGGCGCAGGCTCGCGTCGACCGCGGCACGGACGTACTCGGGGCGGCCGTCGACCGGACGCCCGTCGGGGTGGCCGCCCGCGGGCGGGAGCCCGAACTTCGACGCGAGGACGATCTCGTCCCGGTGCGGCCCGAGGACCCGGCCGAACAGCTCCTCGTTGCGACCGTGGCCGTAGACGTCGGCCGTGTCGAAGAGGGTCACGCCGAGCTCGAGCGCGCGGCGCAGCACGGCCTCCGCCTCCGCGGCGTCCGCGGGGCCGTAGGCGTCGGTGACGGACATGCCGCCGAACCCGACGGCGGAGACGGCGAGCGCCGCCTCGCCGGTGCCGAGCGTGCGCGACGGGAGGGTGCCGGGGGCGGGGGTCCGGGAGGTGTCGGTCATGGGCCCAGCGGACCACCGCGCGGCGCCCGGGGCAAGGGCGGACGCCGTCCTCTCACCTGGCGAGAGGACGTGACGCACCAGGCGGCGCGACGCGTCCCGCCGCAGGTCAGGCACGCCTCTCCTTGCTGGCGGACGCGCGGAATGCCACCTAGTCTGGAATCGTTCAAGTGAACGGCACCGACGGAAGCCGGGTGACCGCCGCACGATTCCGGGCGACCCCCGAGAGAGCGAGGAGCACCATGTCCGCACCCACCATCCACCGCACGACGGCCCGCTTCGAGGCGTCGGAGAAGCTCCGCGCCCACCTGCAGCGCGTGCTCGTCGCGCTCGTCGACCTGCACGTCCAGGGCAAGCAGGCCCACTGGAACGTCACGGGCCGCGGGTTCCGCGACCTGCACCTCCAGCTCGACGACGTCGTGGACGCCGCGCGCGAGCACAGCGACACCGTCGCCGAGCGCATGCGCGCGCTCCAGGTCGTGCCCGACGGCCGCACCGAGACCGTCGCGACGACGACGGACCTCTCGCCGTACCCGGCGGGCCTCGTGTCGGTCGGCGACACGGTCGACGCGGTCGTCGAGCGCATCGCGCAGACGGTCGAGGTCGTCCGTGCCGTGCACGACGACGTCGACGCCGAGGACCCGACGAGCGCCGACATCCTGCACGAGATCATCGCGGACCTGGAGAAGCAGGCCTGGTTCCTCTCCTCGGAGAACCGCGAGGCCTGACCCGTCCGGCCCCCGCGAGGTAGAACGGCCCGTCGCGAGGTAGAGCACGCCGTGTGCTACCTCGCGACGGGCCGTTCTACCTCGCCGTGCGCCCCTGGAGCGCGCGGCGGCCGGGGATGGCCGCGACGAGCTCACGCGTGTACTCCTCCTGCGGGTCGAGCAGGATCTGCTCGGCCGCCCCCTGCTCGACGACGCGCCCGCGGTGCATGACGCCGACGTGGTCGGACACCTGCCGCACGACCGCCAGGTCGTGCGAGATGAACAGGTACGCGAGCCCGTGCTCCGCCTGGAGCCGCACGAGCAGCTCGAGGATCTGCGCCTGCACGGACACGTCGAGCGCCGAGACGGGCTCGTCGAGCACGACGAGCGCCGGGTTCAGGGCGAGCGCCCGCGCGATGGCGACGCGCTGGCGCTGCCCGCCCGAGAGCTCGCGCGGCCCCCGGCGGAGCACGTCGGGCGGGAGCGCGACGTCCTCGACGAGCGCACGCGCCCGGTCGGCGCGCTCGGACGGCGACCCGACCCGGTACGCCCGGAGCGGCTCGGTGACGATCTGCTCGACGGTGAACCGCGGGTCGAGCGACGCGTACGGGGACTGGTAGACCACCTGGAAGCCGCGGCGCAGCGACCGCAGCCGCTCGCCGCGCGCCGTCGTGATGTCCTCGCCGGCGAACTCCACCGTGCCCGCGGTGGGCCGCTCGAGCCGGAGGGCGAGGCGCGCCGTCGTGCTCTTGCCCGACCCCGACTCCCCCACGAGCGCGTACGTCTCGCCGCGCCCGACCGCGAGGCTCACGCCGTCCACCGCGACGAGCGTCCGGTGCGCCGACCCGCGCGGCAGCGTGAACTCCTTGCGCAGGTCCCGCACCGCGAGGACGGGCGTACCCGCGGTGTCCGGGCCGGCGGCGTCGGGCACCGCGATCCCCTGACCGACGGCGCGGCTCGCGACCGCGGCGCGGCTCGCGTCGGCGCGCGGGACGACGCCGTCGTTCGGCGCCGTCTCCGGGGTGCCGCCTGCGACGAGGCGCGAGCTCGCGAGGCTCGGCGCCGCCGCGATGAGCTGCTGGGTGTACGGGTGGCGTGGGTCGTGCAGCACCTGCTCGGCGGTGCCCTCCTCGACGACGACCCCGTGCTCGAGAACGACGATCCGGTCGGCGCGGTCCGCCGCGACGCCGAGGTCGTGCGTGATGAGCAGGACGGCGGTGCCGAGGTCGCGCACGAGTCCGTCGAGGTGGTCGAGGATGCGGCGCTGGACCGTCACGTCGAGCGCGCTCGTGGGCTCGTCCGCGACGACGAGGCGCGGCCGGGCCGCGACGGCGATCGCGATGAGCACGCGCTGGCGCATCCCGCCGGAGAGCTGCGACGGGAACTGCCGCGCGCGGGCCTCCGGGTCGTCGATCCCGGCCTGGCGCAGCAGCTCGACCGCACGCTCGCGCGCCTCCTTGCGCCGCGCGAGCCCGTGGATGACGAGCACCTCCGCGACCTGGTCGCCCACGCGCGTGACGGGGTTGAGCGAGACCGTCGGGTCCTGCGGCACGAGCCCGACGTCGCGGCCCCGCACCTGCTGCCACTCCTTCTCGGAGAGCCGTCCGACGTCGCGGCCGCCGAGGCGGATGGTCCCTGCCGTCACCTCGCCCCCGCGCGCGAGCAGGTGCAGGGCCGCGTGCGCCGTCGTGCTCTTGCCCGACCCGGACTCGCCCACGAGCGCGACGACCTCGCCCGCCCCGACCGTGAGGTCGACGCCGCGCACGGCCGCGTACGAGCCGCCGTCGCGCGTGCGGTAGGCGACCTCCAGACCGCGGATCTCGAGCGCGGGCGCCTCGCCCGACGTCGGGCCGGGACGCTCCTGGGTGGTCGGCGTCGTGGCGGTCATGCGTCCCCTCCGGTCCGTTCCAGGGCCCGCGCGATGCGGTTCGCCGACAGCACGACGGCGACGATCACGAGGCCCGGCATGGTCGTGAGCCACCACGCGGTGGCCAGGTAGTCGCGCCCGCCCGAGACGAGCGACCCCCACTCCGGCGCGGGCGGCGGCGTCCCGTAGCCGAGGAAGCTCAGGGCCGAGATGGCGAGCACGGCCGTGCCGAGCTCGAGCGCGCCGAGCGCGAGCACCGGTCCCGTCGAGTTGGGCAGCACGTGGCGCCCCAGCACGCCGTACCAGCGCACCCCCGACGCGCGGGCCGCCTCGACGTACACCGACGTCGAGGTGCGCAGGACCTCGGCCCGCATGACGCGCGCGAACGTCGCGACGCTCGTGATGCCGACGGCGATCGCGACCTTGACCGTCCCGAACCCGAGCGCCGTGATGATCGCGAGCGAGAGCAGGATGCTGGGGATCGCGAGCAGCACGTCGACGAACCGGCCGACGACGTCGTCCACCCACCCGCGCACGAACCCCGCGAGCAGGCCGAGCAGCGACCCGGCGACGAGCCCGACCGCGACCGCGACGACGGTCGCGCCGAGCGAGGCCGACGCGCCGTGGACGACGCGCGCGTACACGTCCCGCCCCAGGTGGTCGGTGCCGAACAGGTGCGCGCCCGACGGCGGCTGCAGCCGGTCCGCGGGCACGCCCGTCAGCGGGTCGTACGCCGTGAAGACCTGCGGGACGACCGCCCACGCCGTGACGAGCAGGACGACGAGCACGGCGACGACCAGCCCGGGACGCCGGACGGCGTACCGCGCCCCGCGCCGCCACCGGCCCGCCGTGCCCCGGGTCCGCACGCGGCCGTGCCGGAGGATCGCGCGCGCGTCCTCACGGTCCTCGACCTCGATCTCCGCGGGCGTGCGTCCCTCGGGCGCGTCGACGGGCGGGGCGTCGGGGGCGAGCGCGCCCGACGGCGGCACGTCCGCCACCGCGGCACGGTCCGCGACCCGGGCCTCGTCCCGGAGCACGATGCGCACTCCCGGCCTGGTGCTCATGCGGCCACCGCCTTCTGTCGTGCGTCGATCCGGGGGTCGAGCAGGGGGTAGAGCAGGTCGACCGCGAGGGTGACGACCACGAACACGAGCGCCGAGAGGACGACGACCGCCTGCACCACGGGGATGTCCTGCGCGTCCACCGACGTCACCGTGAGCCGTCCCAGGCCCGCGCGCGAGAACACCGTCTCGGTGACGACCGTGCCGCCGAGCAGCCCGCCCACGACGACCCCCAGCACGGTCAGCGCGGGGATCGCGGCGTTGCGCAGCGCGTGGCCGAAGTGCACGCGCGCGCGGCTCGCGCCCTTGGCGCGCGCCGTCTCCACGTACGGCTCGCCGAGCGTCCCGCGCAGGCTCCGCGCGAGCACCTGGGCGAGCGCGGCGCTCGCCGGCACGGCGAGCGTGAACGCCGGCAGCACGAGGCTGATCGCGCCCTGGTTGCCGATCGCGGGGAACAGCGGGAGCTGGAAGGAGAACCACTGCAGCAGGAGGAGGCCCAGCCAGAACGGCGGCAGGGCGACGCCGAGCGGAGGGAGCGACGCGAGCGCGTGGCGCAGCCAGGCCGCGCGCGGGAACGTGCTCGCGATCGCGATGCCGGCGCCCGCCACGACGGCGAGGACGAGCGCCGCGGCCGTGAGCCGGAGCGTCTCCGGGAGCGCCTGGAGCACGAGCTGCGTCGCGGGCGCCCCGGACGCGTACGACGTCCCGAAGTCGAGCCGCAGCGCGTGCCACAGCGCGTCGGCGTACTGCACGAGCACGGGCCGGTCGAGGCCGTACTGGGCGCGCAGGGCGTCGAGCAGCGCGGGGTCCACCTGGTCCGCCTCGCCACCGCCGCTCGCCATGAGCGCGGCCGGGTCGCTGGGCAGCAGGTAGAGGACGAAGAACGAGATGGTGAACGCCGCCCAGAGCACGAACAGGCCCTGCCCGGCGCGACGCAGGACGTACCGGCCCATGGTCGGCCTCCTTCCGTGGGGGATGCCCGCCTGCCCGACGCCGCGGCGTCGGGCAGGCGGGCCCGGCGGGTCAGCCCTGGGTGACCCAGGCGTCGTAGAAGTCGAGGCGCGACGACGCCTCGAACGTCAGGCCGTGGACCGTGTCGGCGGCCGCGATGGTCGTCGAGAGCTCGTAGACCGGGATCGCGTGCCCCTTCTGCACGAGCAGGCGCGACGCCTCCGTGACGAGCCTCTGGCGCTCGGCCGGGTCGGTCGCCGCGGCCGACGCGTCGAGCAGGTCGTCGACCTCCTCCGCGTCGCGCTGGTTGATGTTGCGCGCGTTCGCCGAGAAGATCGTCCGCAGCACGTCCGGGTCGGAGCGCGTGAGGTTGTAGTAGTCGAAGTCGAAGTCGCCGCTCTCCTTGATCGCCTGCGACTCGGCGACGGTCACGTGCTGGAGCTGGAGGTCCACGCCGATCTGCGCGAGCTGCTGCTGGACCAGCTCGAGCGGCTCCGGCACCTGCCAGAACGTCACGGTCGTGGAGAGCTTCTGGCCGTCCTTCTCGCGCACGCCGTCGGCGCCCTCGACCCAGCCCGCGTCGTCGAGGATCTTCTTCGCGCCCTCGGGGTCGTAGGCGAGCTCGTCCGCGACGCTCTCGTAGAGCGGCGTCGAGTGCGACAGGACGCTCGTGGCCGGCTCGTCCTGCGTGCTGAGCACGGTGTCCGCGATCTGCTCGCGGTCGATGCCCTGGAGGATCGCCGTCCGCACGGCCTCGTCGCCCGCGAGCGGGCTCGACTCGTTGGGGAAGAGGTTGAACACGACGCCCGGGTTGGCGCGGTACTCGAGCCAGAACCCGTTCCCGTCGAACTGCGGCAGGTCGACGGTCGAGATCGCGGCCGTGGCGTCGATCTGCCCCGACTGCAGGCTGCCGCTGCGCACGCTCGCCTCGGGGATGACCTTGAACGTCACCGTGTCGAGGTAGGCCTCGCCCTGGTGGTCGCTCGCCTCCGAGCCCCACGCGTAGCCCGCGACCTTCTCGAGCACGATCTCCTGGTCCTGCGTGTACGACTGCACGGAGAACGGGCCGGAGCCGACGAACTTCCCGGCGCAGCGGTCCTCGACGCTCAGGTCGGCCGAGGACGGGGCGAGCAGGCCGAGCGAGAACGTCGACGTCGCCTGGAGGAACTGCGCGCTCGGCTCCGCGAAGTCCACCGTGAGGGTCTGCGGGTCGGTGACGGTCGTGCCCTCGTAGCCGACGAGGTACTGCGACCCGAGCGACGCCGTCGCGCCCAGCGCGACGATCGCGTCGAAGTTCGTCTTCACCGACTCGGCGTCGATCGGCGTGCCGTCGGCGTACGTCGCGTCGTCGCGCAGGTGGAACGTGTAGCTCGACGCGTCGTCGTTCACCTCCCAGCTCTCCGCGAGCCACGGCAGGATCTCGCCCGAGTCCGGGTCCTGTGCCGTGAGCGACGCGACCGTCTGGCGGGCCGCCGCGATGGCGTCGTTGTTGCCGACCTGCTGCGGGTCGATGCAGTGCGAGTCGACCGTGAGCGCGAACGTCAGGTCGCCGCCCGCCACGGGCTCGCCGGACGGGCTGGGCGACCCGTCGCCGTCGGACGCGCCGGAGCCGCCGCCCGCGCACGCGCTGAGCAGGAGGCCCGTCGCGGCGGCCGCCGCGGCGACGGTCAGGGACCGGCGTCGGTGAGGTGTGGGGATCATGTCGTGCTGCTCTCCTCGTGTGCCGGCTGAGGACCGGCGGTCGTCCGGCGCCGGTGGTCGTCCGCGCCGGGCCCAGGGCCGGCGCGGCGGGGGAAACCCACCGGGGTGCCGTGCTTACCGCGCCGCGGGAGCCGCGCGGTCAGGTCGTTCCCGGAGCACCCCGTCACGTCGAAGGGTTGCTGGTCAGCGAGCCGGGCCTGCGTGCTGACGCTCGTCACCTGGGAGCAGGAAAGACAATCTCGACCAGGTGAGTCAAGTATCGAGACGGCCGTCCCGCCAGACGGACGGTTGTTTCCTGCTCCGCGACGCCGCGACCCGCCGGCGGGGCCGCCACGAGCACGGCGAGGGTTCGCCTCGCCAGGCGAGACGGGCCCCTCCCCTCCGGTCCGGCGGGCTACCTCAGGCCGCGGTGAAGCCCGCCGCGCGGCGGGCGTCGGCCGGGCTCCACAGGTCCGTCTTCACCTCGGCCTGCACGACGGGCACGACCTCCTCCGCGAACCGGCGCAGCACGTCCTCCTGCTGCGCCGCGGGGATCAGGTGGTTCACCGAGACGGACTGCAGGTCGTGCCGGTACGAGGCGTGGTAGTCGAGGATCTTCTCGGCCACGCGCTCCGGCGACCCCACGAGCGCGGGCCCCCGCTCGACGGCGTCCTCGACCGTCCGGAAGCTCGGTGCCTTCCCGACGGCGTCGGGCCCGTACCCCCGGCGCGCCGCCGCCGCGACCTGGCCCTCGTAGATCGGGCGGTACTGCTCGATCGCCTCCTCCGTCGTGTCGGCGAGGAACAGCCCGCCCGAGCCCGACCCGACGAACCCGTACGCCGGGTCGTGCCCGTGCGCCGCGTACTGCTCGCGGTAGCGGTCGATGAGCACCTGGTAGTTCTCGCGCGGCTGCAACGCGTTGGCGCTGACGATCGGGTCCCCGTACCGGGCCGCGAGGTCGACCGCGAAGCGCGACGTCGCCGACCCGTGCCAGATCCGGAACGGCCCGGCGAACGGCCGTGGCAGCGTCGTCGCGTGCTCCAGCGCGTGCCGGTGCCGCCCGGTCCAGCTCACGTCCTCCTCGGACAGCAGCAGCCGCAGCAGCTCGTAGTTCTCCTGGAGGTACTCGTACTGCTTGTCGAGGTCCAGCCCGAGCAGCGGGTACTGCAGCACCTCGTTGCCCTTGCCGATGACGATCTCCAGCCGCCCGCGGCTCAGCTGGTCGACCGTCGCGAGGTCCTCGGCGACACGGATCGGGTCGAGCAGCGACAGCACGGTGACGCCCGTGCTCAGCAGGATGCGCGACGTCCGCGCCGCGACCGCGCCGAGGATCACCGTCGGTGCCGACGACAGCACCTCTCCCGCGTGCCGCTCCCCCACCGCGAACGAGTCGAACCCGAGCTCCTCCGCCAGCACCGCCGTCTCGACGACCCGGTTCAACCGGTCGGACGGCGCGACCGCCTCCCCGGTCACGGGGTGGGGCGGGTTGAACACGATGTCGAGTACCTGGAACCGCACGTCCTTCTCCTTGTTGTTCGTCGTCGTCCGGGGGCCGGTACCGCCCCGGGTCGGCAGCTCCGGTCGAGTTCGGCACGCGCAGGTGCCGAACCCGACCGGAGCTGCCGACCCGGGGCGGGGTTGCCGATCTGTCAGGCCGCGGTGGCCTCGGCGGCGGCGGCGTCGCGCTTCGCCACCTCCTCGCGGACGAGCGGGATGACGTAGCGACCGAAGTCGACCGCGTCGTCGAGCAGGTCGTAGCCGCGCGCGGAGATGACGCGGACGCCGAGGTCGTAGTAGGCGAGGAGCGCCTCGGCGACCTGCTCAGGCGTGCCGACGAGCGCGTTGGAGTTGCCGGCGCCGCCGGTGGCCTTCGCGGTCGCGGTCCACAGCGCGGTGTCGAAGCGCTCGCCCTGGGCGGCGATCTCGAGCAGGCGCTGCGAACCTGCGTTCTCGGGCTTGTCGATCGGGTGCCGACGGCTGAGCTGCCCCCCGGCGGCGGCCTTGCGCGCCTCGATCCGGTCGAGGATGCGGTGCGCCTTCTCCCAGGCGAGCTCCTCGGTCGGCGCGACGATCGGCCGGAACGCGGCGTGGATGCGCGGCGGCGTCGCGCGGCCCGCGGCGGCGGCCTCGGCGTGCACGCGCGCGATCTGCTCGGCGGTGCGGTCGAGCGGCTCGCCCCAGACGGCGTAGATGTCGGCCTCGGCCGCGCCGACGCGGAACGCGGCGTCCGACGACCCGCCGAACGAGATGGTCGGGGTGCGGCCCTCGAAGGGCTTGGCGTCGAGCACGAAGTCGTCGAAGTCGTAGAACGGCCCGTGGTGGTCGAACGGCTCGGCGCTCGACCAGGCCTGCTTGACGATCTGGATGTACTCGTGGGTGCGCGCGTACCGCTCGTCCTTGGTCAGCGTGTCGCCCTCGCGGCCCTGCTCGTGGTCGTTGCCGCCGGTGATGAAGTGCACGGAGAGCCGCCCGCCGGAGAGCTGGTCGAGCGTCGCGAACGTCTTGGCGGCGTACGTCGGGTAGGACACGTTGGGCCGGTGCGCGAGCAGCAGCTCGATCGACTGCAGGCGCGCGGCGGTGTAGGCGGCGAGCGCGGCGGGCTCGGGGCCGGAGGAGCCGTACGCGAAGAGGACGCGCGTCCAGCCGTTGTCCTCGTGCGCGCGCACGAGACGCTCGAGGTAGGCGGGGTCGAACGCGGCGGTCGTGCGGTCGGCGGTCTCCGACGCGTCGTTGGTCGTGGCGATGCCGAGGAACTCGACGGGCATGAAGGTCTCCGTGGTGTCGGTGCGGGTGGTTCGGGGTGCGGGTTCGCGGACCGGACGTGCGCGACGGCGCACGGGTGTCGGCTCAGGGGGCGGCGGGCGCCGTCTGCTTCGAGGGCACCGACGGATCCGCGGACGACGTCGGCTCGGAGGACGGAGCGGGCCCGTCGACCGGGTCGGACGCCGGGAGGCCGGCCTCCTTCCACGCGGGGAAGCCGCCGTCGACGTGGGACACGTGCGTGTACCCGCGGCGTGCGAGCGCCTCGGCCACCGGCCCGGAGCCGTTCGGCGACCCGCACACGACGACGACGGGCGTGTCGAGCGAGATCACCGGGGCGTCGGCGGGTCCGAACAGCGTGTCCAGGTCGTCGCGGTCGGCGAGCGTGGCGCCGGGGATCTCGCCGTGCGCGGCGCGGCCGCCGGCCGAGCGCACGTCGATCAGCAGCGCGCCGTCGGCGACCTGGGCGGCGGCGTCGGTCGCGGCCCGCAGGGGCGGGGTCGTGGTCATGGGTGTCTCCTTCGCGGGGTGGTGGCGTCAGCGGGTGGCGGCGAGCGCGGGTGCGACGGCGGCGCGTGCGGCAGCGTCGGCGTCGGCGTCCGCGAACCAGTGCTCGGCGAGCAGCGCGAACGAGCGTCGGGCGTCGTCGGCGTCGTGGGTCGCGGTGGTGACGAGGAGCTCGTCCGCGCCGGTCGCGCGGCGCAGGGTCTCGAGCCGCCGCACGACGGTCTCGGGGTCGCCGACGATGCGCGTGTCGACGCGGTCGGCGACGAGCGCGCGCTCCGCCTCCGGGCGCTCCTCCCACGCGGGCGACGTGCCCGGCTCCGGGTAGGCGATCGCGCCGTCGGCGCCGCTGCGGATGGAGAGCACCCAGTCCGCGAACGGCGTCGCGAGCTCGCGGGCCCGCTCGACGGTGTCGGCGACGAGCACGTCGGCGGACACGACGACGTAGGGCTCGTCGAGCACGCCCGGCCGGAACGCCTCGCGGTACGCGGCGACGGTGTCGAGCGTCGCCGACGGCGCCACGTGGTAGTTCGCGGCGAGCGGCAGCCCGAGCTCGCCCGCGACGCGCGCGCTCTCGCCCGCGCTCGACGCGAGGACCCACAGGTCCCAGTCAGCGCCCTCGACGGGCGGGCTCACGTACGGCGTCCCGCGCTCGTCGCGGTAGGTCCCCGCGCGCAGCCCGAGCACGAGCTCGAGCTCGTCGCGGAAGCTCGCCGGGGTGCGCGACGCCCCGACGATCCGCTTCTGCGCGAGGATGCGCTCGCGCAGCACGGAGTCGTTCACGTCCGCCGGCGGCGCGCCGGGCACGTACAGCCCGTCGACGACCCGCGGCCCGGTGGCCGGCCGGGCCCGCCGCGGCGCCCCGGCCCCCTTCTCCCCCGTCGGCGGCGTGAACGCGCGGCCGAGCCCGAGGTCGACGCGGCCCGGGTGGAGCGCGGCGATCGTCCCGAACTGCTCGGCGGCGACGAGCGGGCTCGTCGTGCTGAGCAGCACGGCACCGCTGCCGACGCGGATGCGCTCGGTCCGGGCCGCGACGGCGGCGGCGAGCACGGCGGGCGACGCGGAGCCGACGCCGGGCGACAGGTGGTGCTCGGCGTACCAGACGCGGTGGTAGCCGATCCGGTCGAGGTCGCGCGCGAGCCCGACGGCGCGGCGCACCGCATCCTGGCCCGTCGCCCCCTCGGGGACGATCGCGAGGTCGAGCACGGACAGCGGGACGCGGCCGGACGCCGGTCGCGGCCCGCCGGGGGTGGCGGTCGGGTGCGGGTGCTGGTGGGACATGGCTTCCTCTGGTGGGGTGCGGTGGCTCGGGGCGACGCGGTCGCCGGGCTACTTGGACGGGAACCCGAGCGCGGCGAGCGTGGTGCGCAGGTGGGCGCGCCCGCGCAGGGCGCCGGGGACGCGCAGGCGGTCGACGACGCGGTCGCGCCAGCCGCCGTCGAGCCCTTCCTCGCGGTAGAAGGGCGCGATGCGCTCCTCGTACGCCGCGACGTGCTCCTCCTGGCCGGCGGCGCGGTAGCGCTCGGCGTGCAGGACGGCGGCCTGCGGCAGCCGCGGCTTGACCCGTTCGCCGCCCGCGGGGTCGGGGTGCCCGACGACGAGCCCCACGACCGCGACGACGCCCTCGGGCAGGCCGAGCTCGGCCGCGACCTGGGCGGGGTGGTTGCGCAGCGCGCCGATGTACACGGTGCCCAGACCGAGCGACTCCGCCGCCACGACGGCGTTCTGCGCGGCGAGCGCGGCGTCGAGGAACGCGACGACCGTCGTCTCGAGGTAGTCGGTCGCCTCGAGCCGGACGCCCTCGCGCTCGCCGAGAGCGCGGGCCCGCGCGACGTCGGCGAGCCAGACGAGCAGCAGCGGCGCGGTGCGCACGTGCTCCTGGTCGCCCGCGAGCGCCGCGAGCCGCGCCTTGCGCACGGGGTCGGTGACGGCGACGACGCTCCAGAGCTGGAGGTTCGACGACGTCGGGGCGGACTGCGCGGCGGCGACGAGCGTCGGCACGACGTGGTGGGCCAGCGGGTCGGTGCGGTAGCGGCGCACCGTCCGGTGGCCCAGCTGCGTCGCGAGGACGGTGCCGGGACGGTCCGCGGCGGGTGCCAGGCCCGCGGCCGCGCCGGGCGCGACGTCCTCGACCGCGGCGAGGTCGACGCCGTACCGCGCGGCGAGCGCGGCGCGGGCACCGTCGGTGTCGTGGGGCGGCGCGGGGAGCGTCCCGGGGTCCGCGGCCGGGGCCGGGGCGTCCCCGGCGGTGGGTGCGGGAGCGATCGTCATGAGGCGGTCCTCTCGGGGAGTGCGGCGAGGCGGGCGAGCGCGAACCGCTCGGCGGCGGTGCCGCCGTCGGGCAGGGCGCCGGGGGCGGTCGCGAGGTCGGCGAGCACGCGCCCGACGGCCGGGGCGAACTTGAAACCGTGGCCGGAGAACCCGGCGCCCACGACGACCGGGCCGCGCCGGTCGAGCACGAAGTCGTGGTCCGGCGTCGTGGTGTACGTGCAGCTCACGGGGACGTACGCGTCGGGGTCGAGGCCGGGCAGCCAGGTGCGCACGTAGTCGCGCAGCGCGGCGAGCTGGCCCGGCTCCGGCCGGTAGGAGCGCCGGTCGGGGTCGACGACGGGGCCGACGCCGTGGAAGCCGACCTTGACGCCCTCGCCCGGGGTAGCGAGCCCGTAGACGCCGCTCGGCCACGCGGTGCCGGGACCGACGTCGTGTGTGAACGCGGGCCACCCCGCGGGCGACGTGCCGGGGGCGAGCGCGAAGTGGGCGGGCTGCTCCTGCGTGACGACGAGCGGGAGCTCCTGCCCGAGCAGGCCGCCCGCCGGGGAACCCAGCAGACCCGCGCTCCACGCCCCGACGGTCACGACGACGACCCGCGCGACGACGTCGGCGCCGTCGGTGACGACGCGCACGCCCTCGGGGACGCGCTCGACGTGCCGGACGGCGACCTCGTGCCGCACGTCGGCGCCCCGCGCGGCCGCGGCCCCCTGGAGGGCCGCGACGGCCCGGTCGGCGTGGAGCCGGCCGGCCGTCGCGACCTCGTGCAGCACCCGGCCCTCGAACCGCAGCCCCGGCCAGCGCTCGGCCGCGGCCGCGGGGTCGAGCCACTCGTGCTCGATCCCGCGGGCCGCGAACGCGGCGCCGATCGCGTCGACGCGGCGCTCGGCCGCGCCGTCGCGACGCCCGTGGCTCACGCCGCCCGTTACGTCGAGGAGCTCGGTCCCGGTCTCGTCCTCGACCTCGCGCCACAGGCGCAGCGCCTCCTGCGCGAGGTCGAGGTACTCGGGCTCGGCGTACGTCGTGCGGTAGATGCGCGACGTCCCGTGCGAGGCGCCGTGCGCGTGCCCGGGCGCGAAGCGCTCGAGCAGCACGACGTCGCGCCCACGCCGGGCGAGCTGCCACGCCGCGGCCGAGCCCATGACGCCGCCCCCGACCACGAGGTGGTCGACGTGCTGGGTGCTGGTGGTCATGCGCGGGTCACTCCGTCTTCGGCAGGCCGGGCGGGTTGGTCTGCGACTCCTCGACGGCCTCGGACTCCAGGCCCCACCGCTGGAGCACCTCGAGGTACGTGCCGTCCTCGATGGCGTGGTTGATCGCGGCGGTGATGGCCGGGGCCGCCTCGTTGCCCTTCTTCGTGGCGACGGCGATCTGCGCCGTGTCGGGCCAGCCGCCGTTGAGCGTGCCGACGACCTTGAAGTCCTGCGGGGAGATCGCCGCCTGGTACGCGAGCGACGCGTTGGGGCCGACGTACGTCTCGATGCGCCCGGACTGGAGCGCGAGCAGGACGTCGGAGAACTGCTCGTAGTACTCGGGGCCCTGGATGGGCTCGAGGCCGTCCTCCTGGTTGAGGCGGTCCCACTCGAGCACGATCTTCTCCTGGTTCGTCCCGGAGCCGACGGCGACGACCTTGCCCGCGATGTCCTCGCGCTTCGCGATCGACGTGATGTCGGAGTCGGCGCCCACGAGCCAGCCGAGCTCGTCGTTGCGGTACGTGGAGAAGTCGATCGTCTCCTTGCGCTCCTCGGTCACCGTGACGTTGGAGATCACGGCGTCGACGTCGCCCGAGCCGAGCGCGAGCGGCCAGTCGGCCCAGGCCTTGACCTCGAGGCGCAGGTCCTTGCCGAGCGCGTCGGCGACGAGCTGCGCGATGTCGGTCTCGTTGCCGATGGGGGTCTCGTCGTCGTCGGCGAGGAAGCCGAGCGGCGGTGCGGCGCCCGCGGAGATCGCGACGACGAGCTCGTCCTTGTCCTTCCAGGCGTCCGGGAGGAGCGCGACGGCCTCGGCCGACTCGGTGGTGCGGATGCGGTCCTGGTCGGGGCTCGTGCTCACGTCGAGGGCGTCCGAGACGGACGTCGTGCTCTCCGTCGTGCCGTCGGAGGACGCCGCGCCCTCGTCCGCCGCGGCCGGGGCCTCGGTGCTCACCCCGGAGCAGGCCGCGAGCGCCAGCAGGGGCACGACGGCGAGGGCGGCGAGCGCGCGGGGGGCGCGGGCGCGGGTGGTCGTTGCGGTCACGGGTGTCCTACCTCTCGGGTGGTGCGTCGGGGTGACGCAGGGTGTGCGGGTGTGCGGGACGGCCGGGCGGCCGGTCGCGGGTCACGACGGTGGGCGTCGGTGGAGGTCGGTGGTTCAGAGGACCTTCTGGAGGAAGGCCCGGGTGCGGTCGTGGCGCGGGTGGTCGAGCACCTCGGCGGGCGTGCCCTGCTCCACGACGACGCCGTCGTCCATGAACACGACGGTGTCGGCGACCTCGCGGGCGAAGCCGATCTCGTGCGTGACGACGACGAGCGTCGTGCCGGTGCTCGCGACGTCCTTGATGACCTCGAGCACCTCCCCGACGAGCTCGGGGTCGAGCGCCGAGGTGGGCTCGTCGAACAGGAGCACCTTGGGCCGCAGCGCGAGCGCACGGGCGATGGCGACGCGCTGCTGCTGCCCGCCGGAGAGCTGGCGCGGCCGGGCGTCGGCCTTGTCCGCGAGCCCGACGCGTTCCAGCAGCGCGCGGGCCTCGGGCTCGACGTCCTCGCGGCGCCGGCGCTGCGCGGAGACCGGCGCCTCGACGACGTTCTCGAGCGCGGTGAGGTGCGGGAAGAGGTTGAAGCTCTGGAAGACGAACCCGATCTGGGTGCGCTGGCCGAGGATCTCGCGCTCCTTGAGCTCGCGCAGGGTGCTGCCCTTGCGGCGGTACCCGATGAGCTCGCCGTCGAGCGAGATGAACCCCTTGTCGACCTTCTCCAAGTGGTTGATCGCGCGCAGCAGCGTCGACTTCCCCGAGCCGGACGGGCCGAGCACGACCGTCACGGACCCGGGCGGGACGGTGAGCGACACGTCGCGCAGCACCTCGAGGGTGCCGAAGCTCTTGTGGACGCCGTGGATCTCGACGAGCCCGGCGGTCGCGACGTCGGCGCTCATGCCGCACCTCCCGACGTGCGCGCGGTGCGGGTCAGCACGCCCACCCGGGCGCGGGCCGCGTACGCGGGCGGGACGGCGTCGGGCACGGGGCGGCCGGAGAGCCGCGACGCCCAGACGAGCACGGTCCACCGCGCCTTCTGCAGCGGGGTCGGGGGCAGCGTGCGCACCGCGCCCTTCGCGTAGTGCCGTTCGACGTAGTACTGCACGACGGTGATGAGCGTCGTGAGCACGAGGTACCAGATCGACGCGACGATGAGCAGCGGCACGACGCGGCCGTTGCGGCCGTAGATGACGCTGACGATGTAGAACAGCTCGCCGTACGCCAGCACGTAGACGATCGACGTGCCCTTGAGCAGCCCGATCACCTCGTTGACGGCCGTCGGGATGATGGAGCGCATCGCCTGCGGCAGGATGATGCGGCTCACCTGGCGGCGCTTGGGGATGCCGAGCGACGCGGCGGCCTCCTGCTGCCCCTGGTCGACCGAGAGGATCCCGGCCCGCACGATCTCGGCCGAGTACGCGGCCTGCGAGAGCCCGAGCCCGAGGATCGCGGCCCAGAACTTGTCGATCACGGACAGCGTGTCGAAGTAGAGGAACTCCGGCCCGAAGGGGATGCCGACGCTCAGGTACGGGTACAGGTAGGCGAGGTTGTACCAGAGCAGGAGCTGCAGCAGCAGCGGCACGGACCGGAACACCCACGTGTACGTCCACGAGACCGACTGCAGGAGCGGCGAGCGCGACAGCCGCATGAGCGCGAGCACGGTGCCGAGCGCGAACCCGACGACCGACGCGACGAGCGTGAGCCGGATCGTCGCCCACGCGCCCTCGAGGATCGAGGGCCAGGTGAGGTACTGCGCGACGACGCCCCACTCCCAGCGGTCGTTCGTCACGAGCGAGCTGACGACCATGGCGAGGAGCACGGCCACGCCGGCCGTCGCGACCCAGCGGCCCGGGTGCCGGGCGGGGACGATGCGCAGGCTCTCGAGCGGCAGCGCGTCCTCCACACCGCCGCGCGGGTCGGCGGGGTGCCGGCCCGACGGCGGCGCGAGCTGCCGGGACTCGTCCTGCGGGAGCGACACGGTGCTCATGGCGCGACCTCCAACCACTTCTCGAAGGCGAGCGGGCCGATCTCCTCGGGATCGGTCCCGGTGTCGAACAGGGGCGTGTAGCCGGTCGCGAGGTACAGACCGGCGGCCTCGGGCTGGCGCGGGCCCGTCGTGAGGTACACGCGCCGGTAGCCGCGCTCGACGGCCCGGCGCTCGAGCTCGGCGAGCACGAGGCGCGCCAGCCCGCGGCGCCGGTGCGCCGAGTGCGTCCAGATCCGCTTGAGCTCGGCGGTGCGCACGGCGGGCGTCCCGTCGGCGCGGCGCGCGGCCGGCCGGGCGAGGCGCGCCGGGTCGCCGAGCTCCGGCTCGGCCCGACGGCGGAACGCGCCGCCCGCGACGGGCTCGCCGTCCTCCAGCACCAGCACGAGCTCGCCGTGCGGCGCGGCGAAGTCCTGCGCGGGGTAGTGCTCCATCTCGGCGCGGAGCTCCTCGGCGCTGAGCACGCGCTGGTACCGCGTCCAGTACTCGTGGGAGAGCTCGTCGAGCAGCGGCCGCACGAGCGGGTCGTGCATCGCGACGGACCGGACCTCGCGCGTCCCCTGCCCGGCGGGGCGCGCGGCGACGGCGGTCACCGGGGTGCCCTCTCGCCGACGGTGACGGCGAACGGCACGTGGTTGCCCTCGACCGGCGCCGGGCACGTGCCGAAGTCGCTGAACGCGTACGGCAGGTTGACGGCCCGGTTGAGGTCGAGGCGCACGCTGCCCGCGGTGCCGGGCACCGCGTCGGCGTCCACGCGCAGGACCCGCCAGGGGGCGACGCCGTCCGCCTCGTCGCTGAAGAGCAGCGTCACCGCACCGCCCGGCGCGCCGGTGAGGGCGAGCGTCGCGCCGCGCCGGGTGCCGTCGCGCTCGACGACGAGGTCGACCTCGCCGACCGTGCGCACGTGGTGCACGAGGCCGGGCCGGGCGGCGCCGACGACGACGGGCCGCGGCGCGTCGTACCAGCGCACCGGCGCGTCGACGACCCAGGCGGGGTCGTAGGCGAACGTCGGGACGCCGTCGAACGCCGTCCGGGCCGGGGCGAGCGGGTCGCGCACGCGGACGGCGTAGCGGCCCGTGCGGCGCACGACCTCCACCGCGACCTCGCGCGTCTCGCCGCCGTCGGACGGGTCGCCCGCGTCCCGGCCGTCCGGGAGGAACGTGCCCGCGAGCGTCGACCCGCCCTCCGCGACGACGACGGTCCCGACGGCGCTGCCCGTCGTCCGGACGGCGCCGCCCTCGTCCGCGCGGTGGTGCGCGCCGTCGGCGTCGGCCCACCAGAGCCCCGGGACACCCGGGAGGGCGGCGGGCTCGGCCGGGAGCGCGTGGTACGCGACGAGGCTCAGCCAGCCGTGCGGCGGGCGCAGCCCGTCCTCGCGGTCGGCGTGCCAGGCGGCCCACGCGGCGGCGTCGGGCGACGCGGACGCGACGGGGTCGGCGGGTGCGGTGGCCACGGCGCCCGTGGCGGTCGGCGTGCTCGTGCTCATGGGTCCTCCGAGGTCGGTGCGGGTGGTCGGTGCGGTGGTCGCCGCGGTGCCGGCGGCGGTCAGCCGACGAGCTCGGCGGGGTGCGCCGTCGTGGGCTCGCCGTCGCCGCGCGTCGCGCCGGGGCGGGCGAGGCCGAGGTGCTCGCGCAGGGTCGTGCCCGCGTACTCCGTGCGGAACGAGCCGCGCTCCTGGAGCAGCGGGACGACCTGGTCGAAGACGTCGTCGAGCCCGCCCGGCGTGAGGTGGGGCACGAGGATGAAGCCGTCGGAGGCGTCCTCCTGCACGTGGCGGTCGATGTCGTCCGCGACCTGCTGCGGCGTGCCGACGAACCCGCCGCGCGACGTCACCTGGATGACGAGCTCGCGGATCGACCAGCCGTTCGCCTCGGCCTGCTCGCGCCACGCCGCGGCGACCGCCGCCGGGTCCTTCGCGTGCCGCACCCGGCCGCGCGTGATCGACAGGTTCTCGGTGTCGGGGTCGACGTCGGGCAGCGGGCCCTCGGGGTCGTACGCCTCGAGGTCGCGGCCCCAGACCTGCTCGAGGAACGCGATCGCCGTCGGGCCCGAGACCTGCTGGAGCCGGATCTCCCGGGCGCGCTCCTCCGCCTCGGCGGGCGTGTCGCCCAGCACGACGACGGTCGCGGGCAGGATCTTCAGGGAGTCGCGCTCGCGCCCGTGCGCCGCGAGCCGCCCCTTGACGTCCTCGTAGAACGCGCGCCCGGCGTCGAACGTCGAGTGCGCGGAGAACACGACGTCGGCGGTCGCGGCGGCGAAGTCGCGCCCGTCGGCCGAGTCGCCCGCCTGGAACAGGACGGGGTGGCCCTGCGGGCCGCGCGGCGTCTCGAACAGCCCGACGACGTCCGCGTACGTCCCGTGGTGCGCGACCGGCCGCACCGCCCCGGGCCGCAGGAACTCGCCCGCGATCCGGTCGGCCAGCACGGCGTCGTCGTCCCACGAGTCCCACAGGGCGCGCGCGACCTCGACGACCTCGGCCGCCCGCGCGTACCGCTCGGGGTAGGGCAGGTACCCGCCGCGGCGGAAGTTGGCGCCCGTGAAGGCGTCGGGGCTCGTCACGAGGTTCCACGCCGCGCGGCCCTCGGAGAGCAGGTCGAGCGTCGCGAACTGCTTCGCGAGCTCCCACGGCTCGTTGAACGTCGTGTTGATCGTGCCCGCGAGGCCGAGCCGCTCGGTGACGGCGGCGAGCGCGGCGAGGACGGGCAGCGTGTCGGGGCGGCCGACGACGTCGAGGTCGTGGATGCGGCCCTTGTGCTCGCGCAGGCGCAGGCCCTCGGCGAGGAAGAAGAAGTCGAGCCTCGCCTCCTCGGCGCGGCGCGCGAGGTGCTCGAACGACGCGAAGTCGATCTGGCTGCGCGAGCGGGGGTCGCTCCACACGGTGGTGTTGTTAACGCCCGGGAAGTGGGCGCCGAGGTGGATCTGCTTGCGGGGTCGGGTGCTCATGTCGCGTCCGTCCGGGCTCAGGCGATCGCCGCGTAGCGGTTCGCGGGGTGCGGGAGGCCGAGCGTGTCGCGCAGCGTCGTGCCCGGGTACGCGGTGCGGAACAGGCCCACGCCCTGGAGCAGCGGCACGACCCCGTCGACGATCGCGTCGAGGTCCGTGCTCAGCGACGACGGCCGCAGCAGGAAGCCGTCGGCGGCACCGGCGTGCGCCCACTCCTCGACCGTCGCCGCGAGGTCGCGCGCCGTGCCGACGTGCGTCAGCGAGTCGGTGTCCCACGAGACGCCCTCGAGGTCCTCGAGCAGGTCGAGGCGGGCCTGCGCGCTCGCGCGCGTGTCCCCGACGACGACGTACGCGTCCACGAGGACCCGCAGCCCGTCGGGGTCGCGCCCGGCGTCCGCGGCGGCGTCGCGCACCTGCGCCCGCAGCGCGACCGCCTCGTCCCGCGTCGCCGCGCGGACCCGCACGACGTCGGCCCGCCGGGCCGCGAGGTCGAGCGACGCCGGCGTGCTCGCCCGCACGACGACGGGCGGCTGGCCCTGCGGCGGGCGCGGCGTGATCGACGGCCCCTTGACCGCGAACCGGATGCCCTCGTGGTCGACGTAGTGCAGCTTTTCGCGGTCCACGAACCGGCCCGTCGCGACGTCGCGGATCTCGGCGTCGTCCTCCCACGAGTCCCAGAGCCGCGTGACGACCTCGACCGCCTCGTCGGCCTCGGCGACGGCGTCGGGCTCGTCCTGGGCGCCCTTGCGCCCGAAGGCCGCGGCCTCGGCCGGGGTCGTGGACCATCCGACCTGCCATCCCGCGCGGCCGGAGCTCACGTGGTCGATCGTCGCGACCGCCTTGGAGACGTGGAACGGCTCGGTGTGCGTGGTGGTGACGGTCGGGACGAGGCCGATGCCCGCGCTGCGCGGCGCGAGCCGGGACGCGACGAGCGCGGCGTCGAGCCGGCCGCGCACGGACCCGTTGCGACCCGGCTGGAGGGTGAACGCGTCGTCGAGCGTGACGAGGTCGAGCAGGCCGCGCTGGGCGGTGGCCACGAGCTCGACGAGGCGCTTGGCGTCGAACAGGCGCTGGGCCTGGGAGCCCACGGTCCGCCAGGCGGCGGGGTGCGCACCGGCGTCGGTGAGGTCGACGCCCAGGTGGACGGTGCGGGCGGGGCGGGGGTCGGGCATCGCGAGAATCCGTTCTGGGACAGGCGCCGGCGGCGCGCTCAGGGCGCGGCGGGGTGCCGGGGGTGGGCAGGGTCGTCCCGCCACGGGACGGCAGGGCGGGGCCGGGGAGGCCGGAGGGAGGCCCGTCAGGGCGTGCGCGCGGGAGCGCGCGGCGTCAGGAGCGGGGCGTCGTCAGCGACAACAGGTGACGCGCGCGGGGGCGCCGACCGGACAGGAGACGACGGCCGCAGCGCAGACCGGACAGGGGCACGTCGGCGCGTGCGGGGTGCTCACCGCGGTGCTCGACTCTCGCCGGTCCATCGTCCGTCTCCTTCGTGCCCGTCTCCGGGCGCCGCGTGTTGCCCCGCACCGCGCAGGTCGCGCGACGCGGGACCTGGTCCTCACCCGGGGCACCCCGCCGCGCGGGAGGGTTGCCGTCCGACGAGCCGGGGCTTCGCGTCGGAGCTCATGACCATGTCCTGTGCCGGGGTCCGTGGACCTCGGTTGCCGGGAACCTACGAGCGGTCGGAGAGGGTGTCAACGCACCGCCGGGACCTTCCCACATACTGGACTCGATCGGTCAACTTTGAGCAGCCGAGGCCCTCGTTTGCACCGAGTGCATCGATGCACCTAGTGTCAAGAGGTGCCTCTCCTCCCCGGACCCGAGCGCCCGACCGCGCCCGCGACGGACGCCATGACCCCGGACGCGCCGAGCGCGGACGTCCCCGGCCCGGACGCCGCGGCTCCGGACCGTCGCGCGGCCCTGCGCGCACGCCACCGCCGTGCGATCGTCGCCGCCGCCGCGACGCTCATGGAGGAGAAGGGCGGCGCGCGCTTCACCGTCGACGAGCTCGCGGCCCGGGCCGACGTCGCGCGCCGCACGATCTTCAACCACTTCGCGTCGCTCGACGACGTCGTCGTCGAGGTCTGCGAGGACGTGCTGGGCACCGTCGTCGAGACGCTCGGGGCGAGCGCGGCCGAGCCGGGCACCGACCGCCCCACGCCCCTCGACGACGTCACCGCGGCGCTGCGCGGCACGGACCTCGTCGGCCCCATGGCCTACCTCACGCGCGCCCTCGGCGGTACCGCGACCGAGCCCACGCCGCGCGTCACGACGATGGTCGTGCGCACCTTCACCCACCTCGCCGAGCGCCTCGTCGCGGCGACCACGCGCCGGCACCCGGACGTCGACCCGCTCGAGATCGAGATGCTCGTGGGCGCACTCATGGCCGGGGTCCTCGTCATCCAGCGGCGCTGGTGGGCCGAGACCGGCGCCGCCGACGACGACGCGTCGCGCGCGGTGTGGTCCGGCCTGCTCGACCGCCTCGTCGAACGGATCCGCGCCGGCTGGGCGGACCCCGTCTGACACGACCCGCACCCTCCCCGCCCTGTCCCGCCTCGCGACCACCTCTCCCGCAGCACCGCACCCGCCACCCCGGGCACACCCGCCGGACCCGGACCGGACTCCCACCGAAGGATCCTCATGGCTGAACTCCTCTACCGCCTCGGCCGCGCGTGCGCGCGCCGCGCGCGGACCGTCCTCGCCGCGTGGCTCGCGGTGCTCGTGCTCGCCGGGGCGGCGTTCGTCGCGTTCGGCGGCACGCTCGCCAGCAGCTTCTCGATCCCCGGCACCCCCACCGCGGACGTCACCGAGCGGCTCCAGACCGCGCTGCCCGAGGCGTCGGGCGGGAGCGGCACGATCGTCCTCGCGACGGAGGACGGCGCGCCGTTCACGCCCGAGCAGGAGGCGGCGATCGCGGACCGCTTCGCCGCGGCGGAGGAGGTCGACGGCGTCGCGTCGGTCGTCGACCCGTTCGCGACGCAGGAGGAGCTCGCCGACCAGCGGAAGCAGATCGACGACGGCCGCACCCAGATCGCCGCGGGACGCGAGCAGATCGAGGACGGCCGCGCGCAGCTCGCCGCCGCGCAGGAGCAGGTCGACGCCGCGCGCGCCCAGCTCGACGCGGACCAGGCCGAGCTCGACGCCGCACGTGCCCAGGCGGAGGCCGCGGGCGCGCTGGAGCAGGCGGCGCCGCAGCTCGACGCGCAGCAGGCCGAGATCGACGCGGGCCGCGCCACGCTCGAGTCGCAGGCCACGACGCTCGACCAGCAGGTCACCGCGCTGGAGGACCAGAGCGCGACGCTCGAGGAGCAGTCCGCGCAGCTCGAGCTCTCCGCTCCCCTGCTCGACATGGCGTCCGACATCCGCCTCGTGTCCACGGACGGGAGCGCGGCGGTCGCGAACGTGACGTTCACCGAGCCGAACATGAGCATCGACCAGCAGACGAAGGACGACCTCGTGGCCGTCTTCGCCGACGACCCGGTCGACGGCGTCCAGACCGACTTCTCGTCCGACATCGCCCAGGGCGTGCCGCAGGTGTTCGGCGTGGGCGAGGCCGTCGGCCTCGTCGTCGCGGCGATCGTGCTCGTCGTCATGCTCGGGACGCTTGTGGGCGCCGGCCTGCCGATCCTCACGGCCCTCATCGGGGTCGGGATCGGCGCCCTCGCCGCGATGTCGCTGTCCGGGGTCGTGGAGATGTCGTCGGTGACGCCGGTGCTCGGCCTCATGCTGGGGCTCGCCGTCGGGATCGACTACTCGCTGTTCATCGTCAACCGGCACCGGCGCCAGCTCAAGCAGGGCGACGAGCTGCACGAGTCGATCGCGCTCGCGAACGGCACGTCGGGCAACGCGGTCGTGTTCGCCGGGGCGACGGTGCTCATCGCGCTGCTCGCGCTCAACGTCACCGGCATCCCGTTCCTCGGCCTCATGGGCACGGTCGGTGCGCTGTGCGTCGCGATCGCCGTGCTCATCGCCGTCACGCTCACGCCGGCCCTCCTCGGCATGATCGGCCCGCGGATCCTCAGCCGCCGCGAGCGCGCCGCGCTCGCCGGGACCGCCGCGACGACGGGCGCCTCGACGGGCGCGTCGGCCGGGACCGCGTCATCGGAGCCGGGCGCCGCGGGCGGCCTGCCCGCCGCGGAGCCCGTGCGCCCCATGTCGACCGTCCGCGCGGTGGGGACGGCCCTGCTCTCCGTCGTCGCGCTCGGCGTGATCGCCCTGCCCGCGCTCGACCTGCGGACCAACCTGCCCGACGGCTCGTCCGAGGCGCACGACTCCACGCAGTACCGCGCGTACTCGACCGTCGCCGAGGAGTTCGGCGAGGGCACGAACGGGCCGCTGCTCGTCGTCGCCGACCTGCCGGGCGAGCCGACCGAGGCCGAGGCGCTCGAGTACCAGGTGGGCGTGGCCGAGGAGCTGTTCGCGCAGGACGACGTCGTGGCGGTCGCCCCGATCGGGACGTCCGAGGACCGCACGGTCGCGGCGTTCCAGGTGATCCCGGCCGAGGGCCCGACGAGCGAGTCCACCGAGGAGCTCGTGCACGCGTTGCGCGCCCTCGAGCCGCTCGACGGCGAGGTCACGCTCGGCGTCGCGGGCTCGGCCAGCGGCAACATCGACATCTCGGAGAAGCTCGCGCAGGCCCTGCCGATCTACCTCGCGGTCGTCGTCGGGCTGTCGCTCGTCATCCTCGTGCTCGTGTTCCGGTCGATCTTCGTGCCGGTCGTCGCGACGCTCGGGTTCATCCTGTCGTACTTCGCCGCGCTCGGCGGGGTCGTCGCGATCTACCAGTGGGGCTGGCTCGCGGGGGTGTTCGGCGTCGAGACGCCGGGCCCGATCCTCAACTTCCTGCCCACGATCCTCGTCGGCATCCTGTTCGGCCTCGCGATGGACTACCAGCTCTTCCTCGGCTCGGGGATGCGCGAGGCGTACGCGCACGGCGCCCCCGCGCGCGTCGCGATCGTGCAGGGCGTCCGCGCGGGCCGGGCCGTGGTGACGGCCGCGGCGATCATCATGATCTCCGTCTTCGGCGGGTTCGTCTTCTCGCACAGCGCGATGATCCGGCCCATCGGGTTCGCGCTCGCGTTCGGCGTGCTGGTCGACGCGTTCGTCGTGCGGATGCTGCTCGTCCCGGCGCTCATGCACCTCGTGGGCGACAAGGCGTGGTGGCTCCCCCGCTGGCTCGACCGCATCCTGCCCGACGTCGACGTGGAGGGCGCCGCGCTCGAGCGCCGGCACCCGCACCACCTCGACGGGTCGACCGGCCCGGCGGCCCAGGGCGGCGCGCCCGACGCCGGCACCGAGCCGGGCACCACCGGCCCGGACGCGACCGAGCCGGAGACCGCGCGCGGCTGAGGCCGCGGAGCCCCGCACCGGACCCGGTGCCACCCGTCGACGAGCGAGCCCGCTCGTCGGCCGGTGGCGCCGGGTCCGTCGTCGTCAGGGGCGGGGCACGTGCACCGTCGCGACGATCGCGCGGTGGTCGCTGCCCACGACGTGCAGAGAGCCGACGTCGGTCACGACGTTCTCGCGGTCGGTCACCACGTGGTCGAGGTTGAGCACCGGCGGCACGACGCCGGGGCGCGGCGACCACGACAGGTCGAGCCCGCCGCCCGAGGCGCGCGACGCGTCGTGGAACCGGTCGCCCAGCAGCCGGCGGAACGTCGCGTGGTCGTGGGTGGAGTTGAAGTCGCCGACGAGCACCTGGGGCAGCGGGTCGCCGTGCGCGCGCTCGGCGAGCGCGTCCGTCTCCTCGTGCCAGATGTCCACGTACTCCGTGATCGGCGGGATCGGGTGCACCGCGGTGACTCGTACCGGGACGCCGTCGACCTCCACCGTCGCCGACGGCATCGCGTCGTTCGAGAACGGCTCGACGTCCACGTCGCGGAGCGGCAGCGCGCTCCACAGCCCGCTGCCCATGGCGCCGCGCCCGACCTTGCCGTCGGCGCTGTACGGCAGCACGTCCTCGATCCCGGCCGCGACGAGCCGCTCGCGCAGGTCCGTCGTGAGCTCCAGCACGGCGAGCACCTGCACGTCCTCGGTGCGGACGAGGTCGACGAGCGCCTCCGCGTCCGCCGCGCCGTACCAGGTGTTGGCACCCATGACGCGCAGCGTCACCGCGTCGTCGGGCGGCGCGGGGCCGGGCACGAACGCGGGCACGAGCCACACCGCCTGCACGGTGACGCAGACGGCGAGCAGCGCCGCGAGCAGCCACCGGCGCGCGAGCAGCGTGAGCACGAGCCCGACGGCGGCGCCCAGGGCGACGAACGGCGTGAACCCGACGAGCTGCGCGACGGGCGTCCACGCGTCGTCGGGCAGCATGCGCACGAGCGTGAGGAGGAGCACCGCGACGACGCCCGTGGCGAGGACGACCGTGAGGGGTCGGCCGCCCGGTCGGCGCCGCGTCGTGACGCGCGCGGGCGGGAGGCGCGTGGTGGCCGAGGTCATGCCCGGACTCTCGCAGCGCCGCCCCGCCGCCGCGACCCGCCCCACCGGCCCGCCCGGTGATCTCCACCGAACCCGCCCACCCGCCCGTCCCCTCCGTCCACCGAGCACGAGGTTGCCGTCGTTCCGGGGTCCGTCCCGACGCCAACCTCGTGCTCGACCGAGGGCTGGACCGGGACCGGACGACGACGCCCCGGTCACCACGTGGTGACCGGGGCGTCGGTGGAGCGGGTGTCAGCCGAAGATGGCCGGCAGCGTGCCGCGGAAGGCCGCGTCCGCCTCGCTGAGCGGGACGGTGAACAGGCCCGCGACCTCGAGCGCCTCGCCCGACTCGGCGACGGCGCCGGGCTCGGTGCCCGTCTCGCCGATCTTCAGGACGGGGACGCCGCGCGCGACGCACGCGTCGACGAGCTTGGACTCCTCGCCGCGGGGCACCGCGACGAGCGCGCGGGCCGTCGACTCGGAGAACAGCGCCTCGAACGGCGTGACGCCGTCGCGCTCGGTCAGCGCGTCGAGCGACACGGTGGCCCCGACGCCGAAGCGCAGCGACGCCTCGAGGAGCGCCTGCGCGAGCCCGCCCTCGGAGAGGTCGTGCGCGGCCGACACGAGGTCGTCGCGGCTCGCGTTGACGAGGACGCCGGCGAGCGCCTTCTCGGCCGCGAGGTCGACCCGCGGGGGCACGCCGCCCAGGTGGCCGTGCTCGACGTCGGCCCACGCCGAGCCGTCGAGCTCCGCACGCGTGGTGCCGAGGAGGTAGATGCTCTCCCCCGTCTCGCGCCAGCCCGACGGCGTGGCGTGCGCGACGTCGTCGAGCACGCCGAGCACGCCCACGACCGGGGTCGGGTGGATCGACGAGTCGATCTGCCCCGGCTCGCCGGTCCCGTTGTAGAGCGACACGTTGCCGCCCGTCACGGGGACGCCGAGCTCGCGGCACGCGTCCGCGAGGCCCTCGATCGCCTCGACGAGCTGCCACATCGAGTCGGGGTCCTCGGGCGAGCCGAAGTTGAGGCAGTCGGTCACGGCGAGCGGGCGGGCGCCCGTCGTCGCGACGTTGCGGTACGCCTCGGCGAGCGCGAGGCGGGCGCCCGTGCGCGGGTCGAGCTTGCCGTAGCGGCCGTTCGCGTCCGTCGCGAGCGCGACGCCGAGACCCGTGCTCTCGTCGACGCGGACCACGCCCGAGTCGTCGGGCTGCGCGAGCGCGGTGTTGCCCTGGACGAACCGGTCGTACTGGTTCGTCACCCACTCCTTGGACGCGAGGTTCGGCGACGCGAGGAGGCGCAGCGCCGTCGCGCGGAGCTCGTCGCCGCTCTCGGGTCGGGCGAGAGCGTCGGCGGCCACGGTGCGGGCGTTGAGCCCGTCCTGCCACGACGGGCGCGCGTACGGGCGGTGGTACACCGGGCCCTCGTGCGCGACGGTCCGCGGGTCGACGTCGACGATGCGCTCGCCGTGGTGGTCGATCGTCAGGCGGCCGGAGTCGTTGACCTCGCCGATGACGGCGGTCTCGACGTCCCACTTGGCGGTGATGGCGAGGAACTCGTCGAGCTTCTCCGGCGCGACGACCGCCATCATGCGCTCCTGCGACTCCGACATGAGGATCTCGCCCGCGTTGAGCGTCGGGTCGCGCAGCAGGACGTCGTCGAGCCACACGTGCATGCCGCCGTCGCCGTTGGAGGCGAGCTCCGACGTCGCGCACGAGATGCCGGCGGCACCGAGGTCCTGGATGCCCTCCACGACCTGCGCCGCGTAGAGCTCGAGGCAGCACTCGATGAGGACCTTCTCCATGAAGGGGTCGCCCACCTGGACGCTCGGACGCTTGGCGGGCACGCCGTCCTCGAACGTCTCCGACGCGAGGATCGAGGCGCCGCCGATGCCGTCGCCGCCCGTGCGGGCGCCGAACAGCACGACCTTGTTGCCGACGCCCGAGGCGTTGGCGAGGTGGATGTCCTCGTGGCGCAGCACGCCGAGGCACAGCGCGTTGACGAGCGGGTTGCCCTGGTACGACGAGTCGAAGACGAGCTCGCCGCCGATGTTCGGCAGGCCGAGGCTGTTGCCGTACCCGCCGACGCCGCTCACGACGCCGTGCACGACGCGCGCCGTGTCCGGGTGGTCGACGGCGCCGAAGCGGAGCTGGTCCATGACGGCGACGGGGCGCGCGCCCATGGAGATGATGTCGCGCACGATGCCGCCGACACCCGTCGCGGCGCCCTGGTAGGGCTCGACGAACGACGGGTGGTTGTGCGACTCGACCTTGAACGTCACGGCCCAGCCGTCACCGATGTCGACGACGCCCGCGTTCTCGCCGATGCCGACGAGCAGGTGCTTCTTCATCTCGTCCGTGGTGGCGGCGCCGAACTTCGACAGGTGGACCTTGGAGGACTTGTACGAGCAGTGCTCGGACCACATGACGGAGTACATCGCGAGCTCCGCGGCCGTGGGGCGGCGCCCCAGGATGTCGCGGATGCGCTGGTACTCGTCCGGCTTGAGGCCGAGCTCGGCGAACGGCTGGACCTCGTCGGGCGTGGCGGCGGCGTGCTCGACGGTGTCGAGCGTCGACGCGGCGGGACGAGCCTCGGAGCGTGCGGAAGCCTGGGGTGCGGGGGCGGTCATCGTTTCCCTCGGGTGGGCGCTGAGCGGGGAGCGCACGACGGCGCGCGGCCAGTCTACCGGCGCCCGCGGAGAGGCCGTCCTCGCGTCTCGCGTCGCGGGCGGCCGAGAAGTGAGACGAGCGTCTCGCCGTGCGGAAACCCGGTTTCCGGGTTCCGATGGAGGGGTGACCACCCTTCTCGAACCGACGTCCGGCACCGACCGCAGCAGAACCAGCGACCTCCTCGACCCGCACCTGGAGCGGCTCGGCCACGAGCTCACGCTCGTCGAGCGCCAGCTCAACGGCTACTCCCGGCGCACGGGCTCCTACGTGGGCCACGGGGCCGTCGAGACCGTCGAACCGGCGGAGGGCCGCTACCGGGACGAGCTCGAGGCCGAGCGCGAGCGCATCCTGTCGCGCCTCGAGATGCTCAGCGCCATGCGCGTCGCCGCGTCCTGCTGACCAGGCTCCCGGCCGCGACTCCGAGCGCGGCCACCGCGGTACGCGGGACGGCTCAGAGCGTCAGCCCCAGCACGACCCCCAGTACGCCGAGCGCGGGCGGGACGAGCTGGACGAGCGCCGCCCGCGCCTTCGACGGCGACGAGACGAGGAGCACGAGCCCCGCCGCGACCATGGAACCGGCCCCCGCGACCACGAGCGTCAGGCCGACGTCCTGCCGGTCCGCCGCGTACAGGACGATGCCGAGCACGACGAGCACCGCGAGGAACAGGTTGTAGAACCCCTGGTTGAAGGCCATCTCGCGCGTGGCCGCCGCCTCCTGCGGCGACGTGCCGAACGTGGCGCGCGTGCGGTCGCTCGTCCACGTGAGCGACTCCATGACGAAGATGTACACGTGGATCGCCGCGGCGACCCCCGCGAGCGCCAGCCCGAACCCGATCATCGTCGGTCCCTCCCGGTCCGCGAGGCCGCACGGTGCGCAGACCCCGGCGTACCGACCGGGTGTCGCTGCCTCAGCGCTCCTCAGCGTTCCACAGGAGCGGCTCGGCCGCCGCGAGCGCCACGGCCAGCGCGCCGACCACGAGCCCGACGCGCGTGTGCGGCAGCCGCACGCCGCGCTCGCGCAGCCGCTCCCCGCGCCGGTAGACCCACTTCTCGCCCACGACGACGAGGGTCGTCGCGAGCGCGAGCCCGGCCGCCGCGCCCGCGACGGCGACGCCCGCCGGCACCGGCGTGGCGTCGTCGTCGGTCGCCCAGGTGTTGTCCTCGCGCGGGGCGCCGTCGGCCGTCGCGATCTCGGGTTCCGCGTCGGTCTCGTCCGCGTCCGCCTCGCGGGCCGCGTCGCGCAGGGAGCGCAGGCCCTCGCGCGCCTCGGTCCCCTCGGTCGTCGAGGTGAACGTCAGCACGACGGCGGCCGTCGCGACCGCGGTCTTGAGGAGCGCGCGCGCCCAGCGCGGGCGGACGACGTCGGGCACGGCGTACCACGCCACGGTGGACAGCCCCGCGATCGCCACGGTGCGCGGGTCGGCGGCCCGTCGGGTCGGCGCGTGCTCGGTCATCGTGCCCCTTCGTCGGCAGGTGTGCTCACGGGGCCTAACGGCTCGCGGCCGTGCCGGGTTCCTGCGACGCGCAGGCGTTCGCGCAGGTAGCGCACCGCGGGGGCGTCGGTCATGGTCGCGCGCCACACGACCGTGACCGGGCGGGTCGGGACGGGCTCGTGCACGGGCACCGCGACGACGTCGGTCGGCAGCGGGCCGCGCCCGAGGCGCGGCACGAGCGCGACGGCGAGGCGCTGGGCCACGACCTCGACCTGCGACGCGAACTCGAGGCACCGGAAGTCGATGCGCGGGACGCGCGGCTCGCGCGCGAACATGTGGCAGAACCACTCGTAGCAGATGGTGCCGTCGGGCGTGCAGACCCAGGTCTCGTCGAGCAGGTCCGACGGCGTGAGCGCGGCCCGCCCCGCGAGCGGGCTCGACGCGTGCACGAGCACGTCGGCCTCGTCGCGGAACAGCTCCTCGGCGCGCAGGCTCGGCGGGAGCGCGAGGCCGACGCCCTCCCAGTGGTGCACGAGCGCGAGGTCCAGCGTGCCCGCCGCGACGGCCGCGACGGCGTCCCACGGCTCGGTCTCCTCGACGACGAGGCGCAGGTCCGGCACGTCGTCGCGCACCCGCGCGAGGAGCGGGGCGACGACGCCGCGCACCGCCGTCGAGAACGACCCGAGGCGCACGGTCCCCGTGGGGCGCGCCCCGGCGTCGTGCAGGCGGGCCCGCAGCGACTCGACCTGCTCGCGCAGCGCGCGGCCCTCCTCGACGACGCGCCGCCCTGCGGCCGTGAGGACGACGCCCCGCCCCTCGCGGTCGAGCAGGCGCGCGCCGAGGTCGCGCTCCAGGCGCTTCACCTGCTGCGAGACGGCGGACGGCGTGTACCCGAGGTCGCGTGCCGCGGCGTGCACGGTGCCGGTGCGCTCGACGGCGAGCAGGGCGTCCACGGCGGCGAGGTCGATCATGCAGCCGATGCTATGCGGAAGCCTGGCTACCGGGAACTGTGCACGACTGTGCGCTGGACGTGCACGATGCCGCGGGCGCACCCTCGATGCCATGCCGCTGCGCCCGTCCCTCCTCGCCGTCCTCGTCGCCGTCGTCTGGGGTGTGAACTTCGTCGTCATCGACCTCGGGCTCGGCGACATGCCGCCGACGCTGTTCGTCGCCCTGCGCTTCCTCGTCGTCCTGGTCCCGGCGGTGTTCCTCGTGCCGCGGCCCCGCGCGCGGTGGCGGGACGTGCTGCTCGTCGGCGCGTTCATGAGCCTCGGCCAGTTCGGCCTGCTGTACACCGCGCTCGCGCTCGGCATGCCCGCCGGGCTGGCGTCGCTCGTGCTGCAGGCCCAGGTCGGGCTCACCGTGCTGTTCGCCGCCGCGGCGCTGCGCGAGGTCCCGACGCGCGCGCAGCTCGTGGGCGTGCTGGTCGGCGCCGCCGGGCTGGTCGTCGTCGGCGTGGGCCGCAGCGCCTCGACGCCGGCCCTCGCGTTCGTCGTGACGCTCGCCGCCGCGGCGTCGTGGGCGGTCGGGAACGTCGTCACCCGACGCGCCGGGAGCCGCCGTGACCACGGCTCTACCTCGCGCAGCCAGGGCTCTCCCTCGCGTGACCTGGGCTCTACCTCCCGCGACCAGGGGTCTGCCTCGGCGGGGCGGGGCTCTTCCCCGCGGCCGGGGCTGGAGGGGCTGTCGATGACGGTGTGGTCGGCGCTCGTGGTGCCGGTCCCCATGCTCGGGCTGTCGCTCGCGCTCGACGGGCCGGACGCCGTCGGGCACGCGCTCACCCACCTCACGCTCGCGCCGGTCCTGTCGACCCTCTACACCGCCTGGCTCGCGAGCCTCGTGGGCTACGGGATCTGGAACACGCTCCTCGCGCGGTACCCGGCGTCGGCGGTCGTGCCGTTCACGATGCTCGTGCCGCCGGTCGGGATGCTCGCCGCGTGGCTCGTGCTCGACGAGGTGCCGAACGCGGCCGAGGTGGTGGGCGGTGCCGTGCTCCTGCTGGGCGTCGCGACGACGACGGGCGCCCTGCGGCGGCGGCGCCCGCCCGGCACGGCGGTCGTGCCCGACGCGGGGGCGCCCTCCGTCGCGGTGTCGTCCTCCCTCGCGGCAGGCCCGCCCTCTGCGCCCGCTCCCGGGCGCCCCGACGCGACCGCGACCGACGGTCCGACCGCGACACGCGCGCGTTCGCGCTGACAGGACGCCCGCGCGGGGGTTCCATGGGAGTCCGGGACGTCCGAGACGCGAAGGAGCCTCTCATGAGCGAGACCGCGGGCCGCACGCAGGAACGGCAGCAACCGGAGCTCAAGCGCGTCATGGGGCCCAAGCTGCTCCTGCTGTTCATCGTCGGGGACATCCTGGGCACGGGCGTGTACGCGCTCACCGGCCAGGTCGCGGGCGAGGTCGGCGGGGCGGCGTGGCTGCCGTTCCTGCTCGCGTTCGTCGTCGCGACGATCACCGCGTTCTCCTACCTCGAGCTCGTCACGAAGTACCCGAGCGCCGCCGGCGCCGCGCTCTACACGCACAAGGCGTTCGGCATCCACCTGCTGACGTTCGTCGTCGCGTTCATGGTCATGAGCTCCGGGATCACCTCGGCCTCCACGGCGTCCAACGCGTTCGCGGGGTTCGTCTCCGACGGGTTCGGGCTCGGGCTGCCGACGGGCGGCGACGGCCGCCTGCTCATCGCCCTCGCCTTCATGGCCCTCGTCGCGCTCGTCAACCTGCGCGGGGTCGGTGAGAGCGTCAAGGCGAACGTCGTGCTGTCGCTCGTCGAGCTGTCCGGCCTCCTGCTCGTCGTCTTCGTGGGGCTGTGGGCGACGACGCAGGGCCGCGCCGACTTCTCGCGCGTCGTCGTGTTCGAGAGCGCCGACGACAAGAGCGTGTTCCTCGCCGTCACCGCCGCGACGACGCTCGCGTTCTTCGCCATGGTCGGGTTCGAGGACTCCGTGAACATGGCGGAGGAGTGCAAGAACCCCGTGCGGGACTTCCCGCGCATGATGCTCACGGGGCTCTCGATCACGGGCGCGATCTACGTGCTCGTCGCGATCACCGCCGTCGCGCTCGTCCCCGTGGGCGACCTCACCGACGACGCCAAGGGGTCGGCGCTCACGCAGGTCGTCGCGGCGGGCGCGCCGAACCTGCCCTTCGACACGATCTTCCCGTTCATCGGGATGTTCGCCGTCGCGAACTCGGCGCTCATCAACATGCTCATGGCGTCCCGCCTGCTCTACGGGATGGCGAACCAGGGCGTGCTGCCGCGTGCGTTCGGCCAGGTGCACCCGTTCCGCCGCACGCCGTGGGTCGCGATCCTCGTGACGACGGCCATCGCGTTCGCGCTCATCGTGTACGTCGTGCGGCAGTCCGGGACCGCGGAGGGCACCAACGCGGTCGCCCTGCTGGGCGGGACGACGTCGCTGCTCCTGCTCGTCGTCTTCACGATCGTCAACATCGCGCTCCTCGTGCTGCGCCGCGACCGCGTCGACCACGAGCACTTCCGCACCCGCACCTGGCTCGCGGTGCTCGGCGCCCTCACGTGCGCGTACCTCGCCGGGCCGTGGGCCCGCAGCGCCGAGCAGCAGGAGCAGTACGTCATCGCGGGCGCGCTCGTGGCCCTCGGGGTCGTGCTCTCGTTCGTCACGTGGCTCTACAACCGCTCGGTGCGCCACCGCCGGATCGCGTTCTCCGACGTGTCCCGCCTGGAGGACGGCATCGACGACGAGTGACCGACGACCCGCCGTTCGGCGGGAGGCGCGTGGGCACCGCGGGACCGACGATCGGCCGCGCCACCCGCCTCAGCGCCGCGCGAGAGACTGCCGCGGCACGGGAGCCAGGAGCCACGCGGCGGCGCCCGACCCCAGCACCGCGACGAGCACCGGTAGCCACCACGCGTCTCCCGCCCCGGAGGGACGGGCTCCGGCGACCAGCGCGAACGCGCCCGCGAGGACCGCGGCGGTCCCGAGGCCCAGCAGCACCGCGGGGAGGACCGACACCAGGCTGCGCAGCACGAGGACCCCGCGCAGCATCCGCGGACGTGCTCCCACGGCGGCCAGGGCGCGCAGCTGAGGCGCGCTGTCCTCTGCCCAGGCCGCGACCAGGAGGAGGACGACGAGGACGACGAGCCCGCTGCCGACGAGGAGCGTGGTGCGGGCGATCGTGTCGAGGACCCCGACGAGAGGCGGCCCGGCCTCGACGACGAGCTCGGCGGTGCCGGAGACGTCTGCCGGCAGCGCGGTCCGGACGACGCTCTCGTCGATCGCCCCGGTCTGAGGGACGAGGAAGGAGAACCCCAGCCCGCTCCTCTCCTCGAAGAGCCCCAGCTCCACCCCGCGCTCCGCGGAGACGATCAGGGCCGGAAGCCTGCCGAACGTCGCGTACCCGTCGACGGCGACCGGATCGAGCGCCCGGCGGAAGTCCGTCTCGGACTCGCTGTAGCCGGGTGGCGGCACGAGCACCACGTCGTCGTCCGGCTCGACCAGGAGGAGCCCGTCCCCCTCGTCGAGGGCGCTCCTCTCCTCGGCCGTGACGTCTCGACCGAGGAGCGCCGCAGCCTCGTCGGCGCCGTCCACCAGGAGCACCGACCGGTCGTCCTGCAGGGTTGCTCGGTCGAGGCAGTCGTCGACGGCCCCGGCGCGCGCGCACCGGGTGAAGTCGCTCTCGAGGACGACCGGGACGTCCGTGCCCGCCGAGTCGACCGTGAACGACGCCCGTGCGTCGTCGATCACCCGGAGGTTGCCGCTCACCTCGATCGCCGACCGCTCGGCGTCGGTCAGCGCTCGGCCCGTCCGGAGCTCCGCATCGCCGACGGGCACCGCCGCGACGTAGGCCGTGACCGCCCTCTCCCGGGCGGCCTCCACCGTCGCCAGACCCGCGCAGCTCACGGCGACCGCCGAGCCGACGACGACCACCCCGACCCTCCGAAGTCCCCGGGATCGGGTCGCGAGGCGTGCGGCCACGCGCACCGTGTAGCCACCGCGGCGCGTCCACGCGGGTCCCCTCCCACGAGCCGGCTCCCCTGCCGCGGCAGGCTCACGGACACCGCCGACGACGACCACGAGCACGGCAGCGCTCGCGAGCGCAGCGGCGAGGATCCCCGGGAGCCACGCGTAGTCGATGCCGCCCCAGTCCTGGTGGACGACGCCCGAGAGCAGCGCGACGCCCACGTGCGTCACGACTGCCCCGAGCACGAGGCCGACCGCCGCACCACCTCCCGCTGCCGCGCCCGCGTGGACCGACCACACCGTCCGCCGCTCGCGCCTCGTCGCACCCAGCGCGCGCAGGATCGCGTCCTGGCGCCCGCGCGCCTGCGCCAGCGAGGCCGTCGTGGCGCCGAGGACGCCGGCGGCCACCAGCCCGACACCGCCCAGCACGAGATCGACGTCGACCAGGTCCGTCGGAGGCTGAGCCGTGAAGCCGCCTCGTGTCGCCACCGTGAGCCCCAGGTCGCGCAGACGCTGGCCTGTCACGAGCGGGTCCGTGCTCTCGACCAGCCATCGGGGAGTCAAGGAGCTCGACGCGCCGTCCACGATCTGCTCGAGCTGCGCTGCGTCGGCCCCGGCCGGGGAGATCAGGAAGAACGCGGCGTCGGTGGCGCCGGCGTACCGCACCTCGTCGGTGAAGGTCAGCGCGACGGTCGACCCGGCAGTCCGGACGCCGACCGTGTCTCCGAGGACGACCCCGAGGCGGTCGGCCGCTGCCGGGGACAGCGCGAGCTCCGGAGAGCCGGAGACGTCGCGGGCGAAGGTGACGATCCCCGTCGTCATCGGGTCCTCGTAGGCGACGACCCGCCCGTCGAGCATCTGCGACGCGGTGCCCGCGACGAGCGTCGTGCGCAGGTCGGTGTCGGTGAGCACGCGAGCGATGCCGGTCCCGGGCCCGGGCTCGACCTCGGGCACGGACGCGACGTCGCCCCCCGCGAAGCGTGCCTGGAGGTCCGCCTCGCCCATGGCGATGCGCGCGAGCTCCTCACCGGAGTACTGGGCGCTGCCGCGCACCGAGAACACCGCGAACGTCCCCGCGACGACGACCGCGACGACGACCGCCAGCAACGCGGAGTGCCGCCACAGCCCCCGCAGGTTGCGCACGCCCAGGCCCGCGGGGGTGACGGCTCTCATCCCACGAAGCCCTCGTGGAACGCCACGACCTCGTCGGCACCCGCGGCCACGACGGGGTCGTGCGTGACGACGATGCAGCACTTTCCCTCGGACGAGAAGTACTTGAGCTGTTCGACGACGATGCGGGTGTTCTCCTCGTCGAGCGCTCCCGTCGGCTCGTCGGCGAGCACGACGGGATGTGGTGACGCCAGGGAACGCGCGATCGCGACCCGCTGCCGCTCGCCGCCCGAGAGCGTCGTCGGCAGCATGGTACGGACGTCGGTGATGCCGAGCCGCTCGAACCAGCCCTCGACCTGGGCCTCGGCACCGCGGACCCCTGCCACCCTGAGCCCGAACAGGACGTTCTCCTCGGCCGTGAGGGTGTCGACGAGGTTGAGGTCCTGCGCGATCGTCGTGACCGAGGTCCGTCGAAGCGCAGACTTGTCCCGGAGCCGACCGACGTCTCGCCCGGCCACGTGCACCGACCCGGCCGACAGCGGCACCTCTCCGAGGACGGCCCGCAGGAGACTGGTCTTGCCGCTCCCCGACGGGCCGACGACGGCCGTCACGCACCCTGCGCGGAACACCCGTGAGAACCCGCGGAAGAGGGGGCGCGCCACGCGCCCCCTCCCCACCACGAGCGTCGCATCCCGGAACTCGACCGTGGTCATGCTCTGCTCCCTACGACGCCGTGGTCGCTAGTACCCGCGGACCTCGTAGGAGTAGCCGCGGGCGCCGAACAGGCAGAAGCCCCCGGTCGAGCTCTGGTACGCGCGAACCCAGGCGGTGGCCGTGTCGGGCGCAGCCGTGCAGTCCAGCTTCCCGCGCGCCTCGGTCCGAGGACCGACGGTCGTGCACGAGATCCGCGGTGCGCTCTGACCGGCGCCGTTCCTCAGGATCTGCCCCGAGCAGTTCGCCCACAGCGCGGCCTCCGCCGACCCCTGGACGAGCACGGCCCCTCCGAGGGCCAGTGCCGCCGCGGTCACGGTAGCCATGATCTTTCGCCTCATCGCGATGTCCCCTTCCTGACGCCCCCCTGGGACGAACGGGAGGATCGTCCTCTCCCGCCCGCGTGCTCGGGGGGACCTTCCACATGCTGACACGGACGTCCGTCGACGACGTCGCCTCCCGGGGCGGGCGGCGGGCTCCGTCACCGACCAGCGCCCCGAGCTGGCCTCCGGGGAGCCGAGGGACCGACGCACCGCGCCGGACGGAGGGAGCCCGTCGCGCATGATGGGTCCATGCAGATCCGCGTCGCCGCCTACGCCGTGGTCGTCCGCGAGGACGGCCGGATGCTCCTCCCCCACTGGAGCGAGGGGGACCGCGGCGGCTGGACGCTGCCCGGCGGCGGGATCGACCCGGGCGAGGACCCCGCCGCCGCGGCCGTCCGCGAGGTGCGCGAGGAGACCGGCTACGACGTCGAGCTCGACGGCCTGCTCGGCGTCGACAGCCTCGTGATCGACGCCGCCGACCGGATCCGGCCCGAGGACCGCGACCGGTCGCTGCACGCGATCCGCATCGTCTACCGGGCCCACGTGGTAGGCGGCGAGCTGCGCGTCGAGGAGGACGAGTCGACCGACGACGTCGGCTGGTTCACGCCCGACGAGGTCGACGCGCTGGACCGCGTCGGCCTGGTCGACGTGGCCCGCCGCTGGGCCGGCCTGCTCCCCGTGCCGTCGTGACCCGCCCGCGCCGGGTCGCCGACGGGCGGCCCGGGACGACGGTGCTGGGCGCGCTCGCCGTCGGCGTCCTGGTCCCGGTCGCGCTCGCCGCGTGCACGCCCGGCACCCCGCCGCCGGACCCGGACGTGGTGACGTCCGCACCGGCGCGGTTCCCGTCCCCCGGCCCTGGCGCCACCACGGAGGACGGCCGCGCCGCGGACGACCCGGACGGCGACCGGAGCGGCGACGCCGAGCTCGCGTCCCTGCGGGTCCCCGTCGGGACGGCGACGGTCGAGATCGCCGTGCCCCCGCCGGCGTCGGGCGGGGCGGCACCCCCTCGGGTCACGGCCGACGCCGAGGGCGCGTCCGACGTCACGCTCGCCCTTGCGGGTGCCCCAGCCGTGGTCTCGGTGGAGGACGGCTCGCTCGTGCGCCACCCGGACGGCACGCTCACCGTCCTGGACGACGGCGGCACGCCCGTCGGCGGGCTCGGCGCCCCGCGCGTCGTGGGCCGGCACGGCGCGCCGGGCACGCCCGGCGCGGACGGCGCCGACGGTGCGAACGGGGCGAGCGGGGCAGAGGGCGGGACGGCCGACGGCACGGACGCCGGCCCCGCGGCGGACACCCCCGCACCCGGGACCCCGCGCGTCCGGGTCGCGCTCGTCGACACCCACCGCGCGGAGGTGACCCTCGTGGGGACGGCGGGTACGGCGGGGACGGCGTCGGGCGGCGACGACGCGGCGGGCGCTCCCGACGGGGACCCGGACGGGACCGCGACGACCGACGACGCCGGGGCGTGGGAGGTCGTCGTCCCGCTCGGCACGCGCGCGGTGCGGAGCACCGACTGGGGCGAGCGCGAGGGCGGCCGGTCGCTCGCCGTCGACCCGACCGCGTGGGCCCGCGCCGCGGGGCAGGCGGGCCAGGAGCTCGTGTGGGCGCAGGTCGTCGCCGCCGAGCCGGAGGCCGACACCCCGACGATGCACGACCAGCTCGTGTGCCACGCCGTCGGCGCCCCGGACAAGGCGACGTGGAACCTCGAGCCCTGGCGGCCCGACGTCGGGCTCCTCGCCACGATGTCCGCGCGCTGCAACCCCGCCTGACCGCCCGCCGTCGACCCGCACCCCCCGCTCGGCCGAACACCGGCTCGGCCGCCGAGCACGACGTCCCTCCCCGTCGAGCACGAGGTTCCTGTCGGCATGTGCCTCGGAACGAGAGGAACCTCGTGCTCGGCGACCGAGACGGAGAACGAGACCGAGACGGCAACGGCCCGGGCGGCACGACGGCTGGTGGACGTCGTGCCGCCCGGGCCTGACCCTCGGCAGCGGTACCGCTCCGCCTGCGACGCCGAGGACGTTCCGGGGTGGCGCCGAGGACGACGCCGGGGTGGTCAGCGGGCCTGCGGGCCGCCCTTCGCGGCCTTGCGCAGCGACTTCTCGCTCCGCGGCTCGTCGCCGCTCGCGCGCAGGCGCCGGTAGTAGTCGCGCGCCTCGTCCTGGCGCTCCTTCTCGATGCCGGTCGCGATCGTCGCGCGCAGGTGCTCGGGGCCGTAGCCCCAGGCGTCCACGAGGTCCTGCGCGTGCGGACGCAGCCGGTCGATGAGGCGGTCCAGGTAGCTCGTCACCGTGCGCGCGCGCTGCGTCGAGAGGCGCCCGTTGAGCAGGTACCAGGCGAGGTGCCGCTCGACGAGGCTCAGGCCGAACAGGTCGCGCACCGTGGTGAGGACCTCGCGCGTGCCCGCGTCCTCGATCGTGTCGAGCGCCTGCGTGAACGCCTCCCAGCGCAGCAGCTCCGCGTGGGCGCGGGCCGCCTCGACGAGCTCGACCTGGTGGGCGTTGAACAGGTTCGTCGCCGTCTCCGGGTCGGCCTTCTGCGCGGGGCGCAGCGCCTGCGCGACGTCCGCGACCATCGTCTCGACCCGGTCGGTGAGCAGCGCGCGCTGCGTCTCGGGGTCGCGCAGGTGGCCGGCCGCGCGGCGCGGGTCGCCGACGTCCGCGAGCGCCTGGGCGGCCCGCTTGAGCGGCGTGCGGTGCAGCGCCATGTCGCCCGCGCGCTCGACGACGACGCGCGCCATCTGGCCCGGGGTGATGCCCTTGAACTGCTTGCCGTAGTCCGCGAGCAGGCGCTTCGCGACGAGCTGGAGCAGCACGGTGTTGTCGCCCTCGAACGTCGCGTACACGTCGAGGTCGGCGCGCAGGCTCGTGATGCGGTTGGTCGTGAGGAACCCGGCCCCGCCGCACGCCTCGCGCGTCTCCTGGAGCACGTCGAGCGCGAACCGCGTGCTCGTGGCCTTGAGCGCGGCCGCCGTCGTCTCGAGGTCCTCGCGCTGCTCCGGGGTGTCCTCCTCGCCGGAGAACACCGAGTGGAACAGGTCGAGCAGGCGGTCGTGCGCGAAGTGCGCCGCGTAGGTCTCCGCGATGGGGACGATGAGGCGACGCTTGTGCGTGCCGTAGTCGAGGAGCACGACCTCCTCCGTCGGCGTCGCCCCCGTGAACTGGCGGCGCTCGTTCGCGTACCGCACCGCGATCGCGAGGCCGAGCTTCGCCGCGGTCACCGCGGCGCCGTCGAGCGACACGCGACCCTGGACGAGCGAGCCGAGCATCGTGAAGAAGCGGCGCCCGGGGCTGTCGATGGGGCTGGAGTACGTGCCGTCGGCGTCCACCGAGCCGTAGCGGGCGAGCAGGTCGGTGCGCGGGACCCGCACGTGGTCGAAGTGCAGGCGCCCGTTGTCGATGCCGTTGAGCCCGCCCTTCTGGCCGTCGTCCTCGCCGCCCACGCCGGGCAGGAAGGGCAGCCGACCGAGCTCGTCGCGCTCGCCCGCGGTGTCGCGGATGGGCACGTAGAACGCGTGCACGCCGTGGTTGACGTTCTTCGTGATCAGCTGCGCGAACACGACGGCGGCCACGCCGTGCACGCCCGCGTTGCCGAGGTAGTCCTTCCACGCCCCGCGGAACGGGGTGTGGATGACGAACTCCTCGGTCTCCGGGTCGTACGTCGCCGTGGTGGCGATGCTCGCGACGTCGGACCCGTGGCCGATCTCCGTCATCGCGAACGCACCCGGCACCGAGAGGTCCATGGCGCCCGGCAGGAGGCGGTCCTGCTGCTCGGGCGTGCCCAGGTGCAGGATGGCCGAGCCGAACAGCCCCCACTGCACGCCCGCCTTGATCTGCAGCGACGGGTCGGCCGCGACGAGCTCCTCGAACCCGGCGAGGTTGCCGCCCGCGTCGTCCGCGCCGCCGAGGCGCTCCGGGTACCCGCGCCACACCTGGCCCTTGCCCACGAGCAGGTGCATCTGCTCCAGCACGCGCTCGCGGTGCTCACGCAGGCTCAGGCCCTCGATGCGCTGGAACGCCTCCTCGCCCGCGGTCGCGCGCGCCGTCGCGCGCAGGTCGGCCCAGCGGCCGAGCAGGATCTTCTCGAGCGCGGCGACGTCGACGCGGGCGTCGCCCTGCGACGTCGGGCCCGCGTCGCCGGCGCTCGTCGTGCGCGGTGCGAGCGCGGGACGGTCGGACGTGGCGGTCATGGCTTCTCCTTGGGGTCTGAGGCGGTCGCCGGGTGCGGAGGGCGGACGGCGTCCGGGCGGGTCGTGCCCGGGTTGTGGGAGAGGACGCCGACGGGGCCGGCCCACAGCCACGCGGCGACGCGCTCGGTGAGCTGCTCGCGGTCGGGGACGTCGGCGCGCTCGCGGTGGGCGAGCCACCACTCGCCGGCGCCCCGGACGAAGCCGACGGCGCCCGCGGCCCACGCCGCGGCGTCGGCCGGGGAGACGTCGGTGACCCGGGCGAACGGCTCGGCGACGAGCTCGATCACCGAGTCGAGGAAGGCGGCGAGCGGGGCGCGGTCGGCGCCGCCCGCGCCCTGGGTGAGGCCGCTCGCCGCGAGCTGGGCGGCGGGCTCCTCCGTCCCCGCGACGGCGCTCGTCCGGGTGACGAAGTAGTACACGTTGGGCGAGCTCTCGATCATCTCGAGGTACACGCCGACCATCGCGCGCAGCGCGCGCTTGGGCGTCTCGGCGGCCTCGGCCGCCTGGGTCAGGGCGTCGTGCATCTGCCCCACGACGGCGGAGCCCAGGGCGACCTGGAGCCCGGTCTTGTCGTCGAAGTAGCGGTAGATGATCGACTTCGACGTGCCCGACGCCGCCGCGATCTCGTCCATGGAGACCCCAGGGCCTCCCCGGTGCACCGCCTTGCTCGCCGCCCGGATGAGCTCCGCGCGGCGCGCCGCCCGGTGCTCGTCCCAGCGGGTCGACCGACCGTCGACCACCGCGGCCGGCTGCACCCGCCCTCGGGTGACCGGTCGCGCGTCGGCACCTGCGTTCACGTCGTCCTCCGTTGCGCCCGACCTCGATGTCGTCGGCACCTCGTCACGGGTGCCGTGCCGGGGCAGGGCACAGCCCTGTGACCCGACTCACGAAACCGAGAGTATCAGGTACTCTTGGTATTGGACACCAACCGGTCCTCTCCCCCGCCTCGCGCACGCCGTGCCGAGGCGCTCTCCCGGGCCGGCACCGAACGCAGCGCAGCGAGCACGGACAGGAAGTGAGGCACAGTGGCCACCAGCACCAGCCCCCGCCCGACCCCCGAGCAGTCCCCCCGGGAAGACGCCCCTGCGGGCGCTCCCCGCGACGCGTGGGTCGTGGGCGGGAACCGCATCCCGTTCGCCCGCGCCGGCAAGAAGTACGCGTCCGCGAGCAACCAGGAGATGTTCACCGCCGCGCTCGAGGGGCTCGTCGCGCGCTTCGGCCTCCAGGGCGAGCGGCTCGGGGAGGTCGTCGGCGGCGCCGTGCTCAAGCACTCCCGCGACTTCAACCTCGTGCGCGAGTCGGTGCTCGGGTCGTCGCTCTCCCCGCAGACCCCGGCCTACGACCTCCAGCAGGCGTGCGCGACCGGCCTGGAGGCGACCATCGCCGTCGCGAACAAGATCCGTCTCGGCCAGGTCGAGTCGGGCGTCGCGGGCGGCTCCGACACCGTGTCCGACGCCCCCATCGCCGTGAGCGAGGGCCTGCGTCGGGCGCTGCTCGAGGCGAGCCACGCCAAGACGTTCGGCCAGCGCGTCAAGGCGTTCGCGAAGGTCCGCCCCGCCGACCTCGCGCCCCTCACGCCCGCGACCGACGAGCCGCGCACCGGCCTGTCGATGGGCGAGCACCAGGCGATCACGACGGCCCGCTGGGACATCTCGCGCGAGGCGCAGGACGAGCTCGCGCTCGCGAGCCACGAGCGCCTCGCGGCCGCGTGGGACGCCGGGTTCTTCGACGACCTCGTCACCCCGTTCCGCGGGCTCGTGCGCGACGACAACCTGCGCGCCGACTCGTCGCTCGAGAAGCTCGCCGCGCTCAAGCCGGTGTACGGCAAGCGCCTGGAAGGCGTCACCCCGACCATGACGGCGGGCAACTCGACCCCGCTCACCGACGGCGCGTCGACCGTCCTCCTCGCCTCGGCCGAGTGGGCGCGCGAGCGCGACCTGCCGCTCCTCGCGCGCGTCGTCGACGCGGAGACCGCCGCCGTCGACTTCGTGCACGGCCACGAGGGCCTGCTCATGGCCCCCGCGCACGCGGTCCCCCGCCTGCTCGTCCGCAACGGGCTCACGCTCGGCGACTTCGACCTCTACGAGATCCACGAGGCGTTCGCGTCGACCGTGCTCACGACGCTCAAGGCCTGGGAGGACGACGAGTACTGCCGCACCGAGCTCGGGCTCGACGGCGCGCTCGGCTCGATCGACCGCTCGCGGCTCAACGTCAACGGCTCCTCGCTCGCCGCGGGCCACCCGTTCGCCGCGACCGGCGGGCGCATCGTCGCGACGGCGGCCAAGCTCCTCGCGCAGCGCACCGCCGAGACCGGGGCGCCCGCGCGTGCGCTGATCTCCGTGTGCGCCGCGGGGGGCCTCGGCGTCGCCGCGATCCTCGAGTCCGTCCCCGCGACCGACGCCGCCTGACGCCCCGACGACCGAGAGGAACACCGTGACCGACTCCTACGTCCAGGCCGTCAACTCCGGCTTCACGAAGACGCTCGCCAAGAAGCTCGGCCTCCCGCGCCCCGCGGTCCTGCGCCGCTTCCGCGCGGGCGACCCGCTCACCGTCGGGCCCGTGCTCGTGCTCGGCGGCACGCCCGGCGTGCGCGACGACGCCGACCTCGTCGCCGAGGCCCTGCTCGGCTGGGACCTCGACGTCCGCCAGACCCCGGACGACACGACCCGCTGGGGCGCGGTCGTCGTCGTGCTCAGCGGGATCGAGCGGCCGCAGGACGCGTCCGCGCCCGTCATGGCGCTCTCGGCGACGCTCCGACGTCTCGCGCCGAACGGCCGCGTCGTGACGATCTCCCGGGCCCCCGCCGACACCGACTCCCCCGAGCTCGCCGCCGCCCGCGAGGGCGTCGACGGGTTCCTGCGGTCCGTCGCCAAGGAGCTGCGCTACGGCGCGACCGCCAACGGCATCCAGGTGACCGACGACGCCCCTGTCGACAGCCCGAGCGTCCTCGCGACCCTCCGCTTCTTCCTGTCCGCCAAGTCCGCGTTCGTCGACGGCCAGCTCCTCCGGGTGGGCCCGAGCGCGACCGACGGCGCGGCGGGCAGCACCTCCGCCGACCTCGACCAGCCGCTCGCCGGCAAGGTCGCCGTCGTCACGGGCGCGGCCCGCGGCATCGGGGCGCAGGTCGCCCGGACGCTCGCGCGCGACGGCGCGAAGGTCGTCGTGGTCGACGTGCCCGCGGCGGGCGAGGCGCTCGCCCGGGTCGCGAACGAGATCAAGGGCACGGCGCTGCAGCTCGACGTGACCGCCGACGACGCGGGCGCCCGGATCCTCGAGCACGCGCGCGCACGGCACGGCGGGCTCGACGTCCTCGTCCACAACGCCGGCATCCTGCGCGACAAGCTGCTCGCCAACATGTCGCCCGACAAGTGGGACGCGGTGGTCGCGGTGAACCTCGCCGCGCAGCTGCGGATCACGGAGTACCTGCTCGGCGCGAACGGGTTCTCCTCCGCGCCGCGCGTCGTGTCGCTCGCCTCGACGAGCGGGATCGCGGGCAACCGGGGCCAGGCGAACTACGCGTTCTCGAAGGCGGGCGTCATCGGGCACACGCGCGCGTTCGCCCGCCTGCTCGCGGCGCCGGGCGGTCCGGGCGGGACGGCGAACGCCGTCGCGCCGGGCTTCATCGAGACGGACATGACGGCGTCGATCCCCTTCGTGCAGCGCGAGGTCGCGCGCCGCGTCGCGTCGCTGCAGCAGGGCGGCCAGCCCGTGGACGTGGCCGAGGCGATCGCGTTCCTCGCGTCGCCCGCGGCCGGGGGCGTCAACGGGCAGGTGCTGCGCGTGTGCGGGCAGAACGTGGTGGGCCGGTGACGGCGCCCGCGGGCGCCCCGGCGCGCGTCGAGACGCTGCCCGCCGTCCCGGGTCTGGGCGGCCTGTACGTGCGCGGGCTCGCGGCGTCGGGCCGGATCGCGGCGGCGCACCGGCTGCCCGTCCGGGGCGACCGGACGGAGCTCACGCTCCCGGACGTCACCTACCGGGTCGCGGCCGCCCCGACGGGCGACGACGCGGCGTCGGGCCACGTCGGCAGCGCCGCGCACCTCGCGCGGTACGTGCGGCTCGTGGGCGAGGCGCCGTCGGACGTCCTGCCCGCGGGGTACCTGCACGTGCTGGGGTTCCCGCTCGCGACGGCCGTCATGGTGCGGGCCGACTTCCCGCTCCCGCTGCTCGGCATGGTGCACCTCGCGAACTCGGTGTCCGTGCTGCGCCCCGTGCGGCTCGGGGACGCGCTCGAGGTCCGCGCGTGGGCGCAGGACCTGCGCCCGCACCGTCGCGGGGTCCAGGTGGACCTCGTCACGGAGGTCTCGGTGCTGCGCACGGACGACGAGCGCGCCGCGGGGAGCGGGCTGGCCGCGACGACGCTCGCCTACCGGGGCGTCTCGACGTACCTCGCGAAGGGCGCCTCCCTCCCGGGCGGCCCCGCCCCGGCCGACGCCGACGGCCCGCCCGCGTTCGTCCCGCCCCTGCCCACCGCACGGTGGGCGCTCGGGGCGGGGACGGGCCGCGCGTACGCGGCGGTGTCGGGCGACCGCAACCCGATCCACACCTCGGCGCTGGGCGCCAAGGCGTTCGGGTTCCCGCGGGCCATCGCGCACGGCATGTACACCGCGGCGCGGGCGCTCGCCGAGGCGGGCCCCGGTCGCGGCGACGCCTACGACTGGACCGTCACGTTCGCCAAGCCGGTGCTGCTGCCCGGCACGGTCGACGTCGCGCTGCGCCCGGCGGGCGACGTGCGCGCCGAGGTGCGGGACGCCTTCGGGCAGGTCGCGGCGGCCGTGCCCGACGGCGCGGGCGACCCGGGCACGGGCGTCACCTACCAGGCGTGGGACGGCAAGGGCCGCCTCCACCTCGCGGGCCGCGTCACCCCGCGTCCCTGACCCCCGCCGCCGAGCACGGGGTCGATGTCGTTCTGGAGCGCATGACGACACCTACCCCGTGCTCGACGCCACGCAGGCTCGTGCTCGGCGTGCCGGTCCGTCAGGGCAGGCGGGCGAGCAGGCCGTCGCGGACGGTCGGCCACTCGTCGCGGAGGACCGAGAAGTAGGCGGTGTCCTGGCGGGAGCCGTCGGGCGCCACGCGGTGGCTGCGCAGGACGCCCTCCGGCACCGCGCCCAGGCGCCGGATCGCCCCGATGGACCGGCTGTTGCGGGCGTCGGCGCGGAGCGCGACGCGCGCGACCCCGAGGTCCTCGAACGCGTGCCGCAGCAGGAGGTACTTGCAGGCCGGGTTCGTCGTCCCACCCCACCACTCGCGCGCGTAGAACGTGGACCCGAGCTCGACCCGGCCCTGCGGCGGCACCCACTCGTAGAGCGACGTCGAGCCGCGGACCACGGCGTCGGCGGTCGCGCCGTCCGCACCGGGAGCGCTGGAGGCGCCCAGGACCGCGAACGCGAGCCGGCCCGGCGCGGCGACCGCGTCGCGCACGTAGCCCTCCATCGCCTCCGTGCCGCGCGGGACGGCGCTGGACATGCCCGCCCAGATGCCGTCGTCGACGAGGGCGCCGAGCGCCGGCGCGTGGGTCGCGGCGAGCGGTTCGAGGCGGACGCCGAAGCCTTCGAGGACGGTCTCGTGCTGCACCCGCACATCCCACCACACCCCGGTGGCTCGACCGCGTGCGAAGCCGGCCGACCGTGGTTACGGTCGAGAGGTACCGACGAGAGGAGCTCCCATGGGACTCGGAGACAAGGCCAAGCACGCCGCCGAAGAGGCGGGTGGCAAGCTCAAGGAAGGCGCGGGCAAGCTCACGGACAACGAGCGGCTCGAGGCCGAGGGCCAGGGCGACCAGGCCAAGGCCAACGTCAAGCAGGCGGGCGACGACGTCAAGGACGCGTTCGACCGCTGACGTGCTCCACCGTTCTGCTCACGAGGGCTCCGCTCCGGCGGGGCCCTCGTGGCGTCTCCGGGACCGTTCGACCGGGACGCGACGACCGGGATGCGACGACCAGGACACGACGACCGGGAGCCGCGACGGTCAGGATGCGGCGAGCGGCCGGACGTCGGCCGACGGCGCCGGGGCGAGCACCGGCACGACGCGCGGGGCCGTGATCCGCGCGAGGAGACCCACCTCGACCCCGGGCCACTCGGGCGCGAGGATCGAGAACAGCACGGAGTCGGCGCGCGTCCCGTCGGGCGCGGTGCGGTGGCCGCGCATGACGCCCTCCTCGTGGGCGCCGAGACGGCGCATGGCCCCGAGCGAGCGCGCGTTGCGCGTGTCGACGCGGAAGCCGACCCGGTGCACGTCCCACGTCTCGAACGCGTGGCGCAGCAGCAGCCACTTCGCCACAGGGTTGACGAGGCTCCCCCACGTGGAGCGCGCGTAGAACGTGCGGCCCACCTCGACGCGGCGGTCGACGAGCGACAGATCGCGGAACGCGGTGCTGCCGAGCACGGCGCCGGGCGCGCCGTCGGGGCCGACGGCGCGCACGACGAAGCCCGTGAGGTCCGGGGCCGCGCGGGTCGCGGCCACGAGATCGGCCATCCCCGCGACCCCGTAGGGCAGGGGGATGCTCATCCCTGACCACATCGCCTCGTCGACGAGGCCGGCCAGCGTCTCAGCGTGCTCCAGGGCCAGCGGTTCCAGCCGGAAACCGTGCCCCGAGAGGACGACGTCGTGCAGCACAGCGCATATCAGAGCACACGCGGAACACCGCGCCAAGAGGGTCCGGCGACGCGGTGGACAACGCTCGGCGACGGTCCGGTGAACGGGCTCCGCCGTCGGCCGTCGACGCCGGTCAGACGGCCGGCCCGCAGCCCGCCGCGTCGGCGAGGAAGCCCGCCGCCGCGGTCGCGAAGAGCCCCTCCAGGCCGGACCCCACGGGGACCGGGCGGGGGTCGTCCACGACGGCCCAGCAGCCGTCGACGACCTCGTACCGGGTGGCCGGGCCCTGCTCGACGTACGCGCGCACGGCCTCGACGAGGCGCACGACGTCCGCACCGGTCGTCCCGACGCCCACCGAGGCACGGATCGCGCCCGCGTCGTAGCCGAGGCGCGCGAGCAGCGGGTGCGCGCAGAACCGGCCGTCGCGCACGCCGATGCCGTGCTCGGCCGAGAGGTAGGCGGCGACGAGGCCCGGGTCGTGGCCCTCGACGGCGAACGTCACGACGCCGACCGGGTCGACGGCGTCGTCCCACACGCGCACGACCCGGACACCCGGGACGGCCTCCAGGCCCGCGACGAGGGCCGCGCGGAGCGCCGCCTCGTGCGCGTGCAGGTCGGCCGGGTCGAGCGCGGCGAGCGCGTCGCACGCCGCCGCGAGCGCCGCGGCGCCCACCACGTTCGGGGAGCCGGCCTCGTGGCGCGCGGGCGCCGTCTGCCACTGGGTCCCGGTCACCGCGACGTGACGCACGGCGCCGCCGCCCGCGAGGTAGGGCGTGCCCGCGTCGAGCCAGTCACGACGCCCGACGAGCGCGCCCGCGCCGAACGGCGCGTAGGTCTTGTGCCCCGAGAACGCGACGTAGTCGGCGCCCGACGCGGCGAGCGAGAACCCGCGGTGCGGGACGAGCTGGGCGCCGTCGAGCACGACGCGCGCGCCGGCGTCGTGCGCGGCGCGGACGACCTCGGTGATCGGCAGGGACTCGCCTGTGACGTTGGACGCGCCGGTCACGGCGACGAGCGCGTACGGGAAGCGCGCGAGCTCGGTGCGCAGGCCCGAGAGCGTCTCCGCGACGGACGCGCCGCCCGCGAGGACCGTCGCGCCGCCCGTGCGCTGCCACGGCAGCAGGTTCGCGTGGTGCTCGACGTCGAGGACGAGCACGCGCCCGGGCGTGCCGTCCGCGGTCGCCGGGACGCAGCCCGCGAGCAGGTTGAGCGAGTCGGTCGTGTTGCGCGTGACGACCGTGACGTCGTCCTCGCGCGCGCCGACGAACGCGCCGATCGTGCGCCGCGACGCCTCGTAGAGCGCCGTGGAGACCTGCGACAGGTAGCCCGCGCCGCGGTGCACGCTCGCGTAGAGCGGCAGCACCTCGGTCACGCGGTCGGCCACCGAGCGCAGCGCCGGGGCCGACGCCGCGACGTCGAGGTTCGCGTACGGGACGCTGCGGCCGTCGACGAGCGGGACGAGCGTGTCCCCGCCGACGACGGGCAGGAGCGCGGGCGCGTCGGCGAGCGCCGCGAGGTCAGGGGCCGGGGCGTCGGTGGGACACGAGACGTCCGCGAGAGCAGTCATGGCACAGTCCTCCAGGGTCGTCCGGGGAGAACCTCCCCGCGCTTGCCACCCGCCGGTCGGCGTGCGGCCTGGTCGTCACCCGGGGCACCCCGCCGCGAGAGGAGGGTTGCCGGCCAGCAAACCGGGGTTTCGCGCTGGCACTCATGACCTGTCGACCAGGATGTCCGTGAGCACCGCAGCGTGTCAACCGGTGGTCACGGCGTCTCGGATGGCGGGACGCAGTCCACCGGCGTCTCGAGGCGCCACCCCGACTCGTCGACCGCGAACGACTCGAGCACCTCCCCCGTGCCGGCGTCGAGCACGACGACCGAGTCGGCCGGCCACCGCGCCGGGTCGCCCGGCGGTGTCGCCGGCGGGCGCTGGAGGCGCACACCGCGCGTGTGGGCCTCGATCACCGCGCCCGTGCGGGTGCTCGCGAGCACGACCTCCGGGTGCGCGTCGGCGTAGGCGTCGCACGCCGCACCGTTCCCGTCCGAGCTCCACCAGCCCTCGTACCCGCCGACCGTGTGATCGGCCAGGTCGACCGGCTCGCCCCGGTGCGCCGCGGCCCCGTCCGACGACGGCGGGGGCGGGTCGAGCCGCTCGCCGTCGGGCCGCTCGTCGTCGGGTCGCTCGCCCTCGGGGCGAACCGGGTGGACGGACGGCCGCTCCCCGGGCGTCCGCGCGGCATCGTCCCCGACGGGCCCCACGCTCACGACACCCTGCGGGGGCTCCTCCCCGCCGGACGCGGCCCACCACCAAGCGCCCGCCGCGACGACGACCGCCGCCACGCCCGCGCCCGCAGCGCGTGCTCGTCCCGTCTGCATCGACTCCCCCCGCCCGCCGGGACCCCCGCCCGGCTGCGCGGCCACGCTAGCGGAGCCGCGCGGCGTCGGGCACCCCTCACGGGCCGCTCCCCGAGACGGGCGTTCCGCACGTCGGACGCGTGGCGTACGATCCGAGCCAACCATCCGGAGCGGCCGAGTGACGTGGCACGTCGACGCCGCAGCAACCCCCCGGACCGCCTCGGCGGCCGGGCGCAGGGTGCTACTGCCACGATCGATGGAGGAGGACTCTCATGAGCGACCAGTCCCAGCAGGCGTCGGCACCCCGGCCGGCACCCCCCGAGGCGCGTCCCGCCGTCGGCTACGCCGGCGACCTCACCCCGCAGCAGGCATGGGACCTGCTCGCGCACGACGAGCGCGCCGTGCTCGTGGACGTCCGCACCGAGGGCGAGTGGCGCACCATCGGCGTGCCCGACGCCACGCAGCTCGGCCGCGACGTCCTGTTCGACGAGTGGGTGACCCCGGCGGGGCCCAACCCGCGGTTCCTCGACCGGCTCGTCGAGGCGGGTCTGACGCCTGGCGACGAGCGCCCCGTCGTGTTCCTGCGCCGCTCGGGCCAGCGGTCGATCGGCGCGGCGCGCGCGGCCACGGCTGCCGGGCTCGGGCCGTCGTACAACGTGCTCGAGGGCTTCGAGGGCGCCCAGGGGTTCTCGGGCCTGCGGGACGTCGAGGGCTGGAAGGTCCGCGGGCTGCCCACCACGACGTTCGACGAGGCCGCCCGATGAGCGCGGTCGTGCCCGGCGGCTCCGGCCGCAAGCCCCTGCCCGCGAGCGCCCGTCCCGCGACGCTCGCCGTGCGCGGCGGCCACGCGCGCACCGAGTTCCAGGAGACGTCCGAGGCGCTGTTCCTCACGCAGGGCTACACGTACGACCGTGCGGCGGACGCCGAGGCGGCGTTCAAGGGAGAGCTCGACCGGTTCGTCTACTCACGCTACGGCAACCCGACCGTGCACACGTTCGAGGAGCGCCTGCGCCTCCTGGAGGGTGCGGAGGCGTGCTACGCGACGGCGTCCGGCATGTCCGCCGTGTTCACGGCGCTCGCCGCGCTGGTGCGGTCCGGGTCGCGCATCGTCGCGGCGCGCGCGCTGTTCGGGTCGAGCCTCGTCATCTTCGACGAGATCTTCGCGAAGTGGGGCGTGCGGACGGACTACGTCGACGGCCACGTGCTGTCGCAGTGGGAGGAGGCGCTGTCCACCCCCGCGGACGTCGTGTTCTTCGAGACGCCGTCCAACCCCATGCAGGACATCGTCGACGCGCGGCGCGTGAGCGAGCTCGCGCGCGCCGCCGGCGCGGTCGTCGTGCTCGACAACGTGTTCGCGACGCCGTTGCTGCAGCGGCCGCTCGAGCTCGGGGCCGACGTCGTCGTCTACTCGGCGACCAAGCACATCGACGGGCAGGGCCGCGTGCTCGGCGGCGCGATCCTCGGGACGGAGGAGTACGTCACCGGCCCGGTGCAGACCTTCATCCGCAACACCGGGCCGTCGCTCTCGGCGTTCAACGCGTGGGTGCTGCTCAAGGGCCTCGAGACGCTGCCCGTGCGCGTCGCCGCTCAGAACGCCGCGGCGGCGCAGGTCGCGGAGGCGCTGGAGCAGCTCCCCGGGATCGGCCGCGTGCGCTACCCGTTCCTCGCGTCGCACCCGCAGCGCGAGCTCGCGCGGTCGCAGCAGAGCGGCGGCGGGACCGTCGTGACGTTCGACCTCGCCGTGCCCGAGGGCACCGACCCCGAGACGGCGAAGAAGCGCGCGTTCACGTTCCTCGACGCGCTCCAGGTCGTCGACATCTCGAACAACCTCGGCGACGCGAAGTCCCTCGTCACGCACCCGGCCACCACGACCCACCGCAAGCTCGGCCCCGAGGGCCGCGCCGCCGTCGGGATCGCGGAGACGACCGTGCGCCTGTCGGTGGGCCTGGAAGACCCGCAAGACATCATCGAGGACGTCGAGCAAGCCCTGAACTCCTGACCCCGCCTCCCGCCGAGCAGGCGGTATCGGTTCGTCCCGGCGCCGGGACGGGCCACGACCACCTGCTCGGCGGGCAGGAGGGGCCTGGTCGGCACCGGGGGCTTCCCAGGATCGGGTGGACCGGTCGCGTGAGCTTTCGTAGCGTCGTCGGGTGCCCGACGCCCTCTTCGACGACCCCCGCCTCGCCGCCCTCTACGACCCGCTCGACCCGGACCGGTCCGACCTCGACGCCTACGTCGCGATCGTCGACGAGCTGGGCGCGCGCCGAGTGCTCGACGTCGGGTGCGGCACCGGGACGTTCGCGTGCCTGCTCGCGCAGCGCGGCGTCGAGGTGGTCGGCCTCGACCCGGCGGGTGCGTCGCTCGACATCGCCCGCACGAAGCCGGGCGCCGAGCGCGTGCGCTGGCTGCACGGCGACGCGACGACCCTCCCCCCGCTCCAGGTCGACCTCGCGACGATGACGGCGAACGTCGCCCAGGTGTTCCTCACCGACGACGCGTGGGCCGCGACGCTGCGGGGCGTCCACGACGCGCTCGTGCCGGGCGGGTGGCTGGTGCTCGAGACCCGTGTCCCCGCCCGTCGGGCCTGGGAGGGGTGGGTCCGCGAGGCGACGGTCACGCGCGTGGAGGTGCCCGACGTCGGCCCGGTCGAGTCGTGGACCGACCTCACCGACGTGTCGCTCCCCTTCGTGTCCTTCCACGACACGACCGTGCTGCCCGACGGCACCACGCTCCACTCCGACTCGACGCTGCGCTTCCGGGAGCGCGGGGAGGTCGAGACGTCGCTCGTGGCGTGCGGGTTCGAGGTCGTGGACGTCCGGGACGCGCCCGACCGCCCGGGTCGCGAGTGGGTCTTCGTGGCACGGCGCGGCTGAGCCGCGCGAAGCGCGATCGTGTCAGCCGCGACGGTCGCCCAGCACGACGACGTCCTCCGGGCGGCCGCCCGACCGTGCGACGTGCGACCGGACCGCGTCCAGCTCGTGCGGCAGCAGGAGGAAGCTCACCGACGTCCCGGTGTCGTTCACGTCCCAGAGCAGCGTCCAGTGCTCGTCGAAGCCCGAGCCGCAGATCGTGAAGGGGGCGACGGCGAGGGCGAGGTCGAGCTCGCGGTCGTCGCGCGGGTCGAGCTCGAGCGAGATCGGGGGCTCCCACCCGAAGCGCCGGGCGAGGCGTCCGCGTCGTGCGCGGCACAGCTCCTCCAAGGCGTGCACCGCATCGGTCGCGTCCGGTGGCCACGGCTCGTCGGAGTACACGTCGACCTGGAGCCGTGCCACCCGGTCGCGCAGCGCCAGGAGCGCGCCGCGACACGCGGCCGCGACGGTGCCCGGCGAGGCGCCGTCGGCGATCGTGCACAGCACGGCCGTCGTCCTCCGCTGCCGCATCGGTCCTCCCTCGGGTGCTGATTCCGCCGCGGCCTCCGCGCGCGTGCGGTGCGGACACCGTAGTCCCCGGGCCGCCTGTGGACGGCGGTTCGACGGTGTGGGTCGCACCTCGTAGATTCCTCATAGCGCACGGCCACGGGCCGGGCACATGATCACGCCACCACCATCGACAGGGGTCCTCTTGCTGCACGTGCACCGCTCCGAGCGTGCCGAGGCGCTCGTGGCGCCGCTCGCCGCCGTGCTCGCGGAGGTCCCGGCGGACCCGTTCACGCCGGACGTCGTGGCGGTCCCGACGCGCGGGGTGGAGCGGTGGCTCGCGCAGCGGCTCTCGCACCACCTGGGCGCGGGCGAGACGGCGGGGATCTGCGCGAACGTGGATTTCCGGGGCCCGCGGCGGCTCGTCGAGCAGGTCGTGGCCGACCTCACGGACCTCGACCCCGACGACGACCCGTGGCGGCCCGAGCGGCTCGCGTGGTCGGTGCTCGAGGTGCTCGACGCGCACCTCGCCGAGCCCTGGGCGGCGCCGCTCGCGCGCTACGTCGGCGACCCGAGCGACGAGGTGCGGCGGGGCCGGCGGCTCACGCTCGCGCGACGGCTCGCGGACCTCCTGGTCGACTACGCCCGCCAGCGGCCCGAGGTCGTGCTCGCGTGGTCGGCCCCGGTCACGGGGACCGCCGTCGCGCCGGACGACCTCGCGTGGCAGCCCGAGCTGTGGCGCCGCCTGGTGGAGCGCGTCCCGGCGACGGACCCGGCGCGGCGCGTGACGGAGGCGGTCGCGGCGCTGCACGCGGACCCGGCGGCCGTCGACCTGCCGCCGCGGCTGTCCGTGTTCGGGCCCACGCGGCTCCCCGAGGACGAGCTCCGGGTCCTGCGCGCGCTCGCCGAGCACCGCGACGTCCACCTGTGGCTCGTGCACCCCTCGCCGGCGCTGTGGGCGACAGTCGCCACGTCCGCCGGCGAACCCTTCACGGGCGGCGCGAGCGCGAGCGCAGACCACGCGGGCGCGCCCGTCTGGCGTCGCGCGGACCTGCCGACGTTCGCGCGCCACCCGTTCCTCGCGTCCACCGGCCGGGACACGGTCGAGCTGCAGCTCCGGCTGGCCGCGGGCGAGGCGCGTGAGACCCACCACGAGGCGGCGCCCCCGCCACCGACCCTGCTCGGCGCGCTGCAGTCCGCGCTGCGGGCCGACGATCCGGACGGCGCGCACGTGCTGGACCCGACGGACCGCTCCGTGCAGGTGCTCGCGTGCCACGGCCGCGCCCGGCAGGTCGAGGTGCTGCGCGAGACGCTCGTCGGCCTGTTCTCCGCCGACCCGACGCTCCAGGCGCGCGACGTCATCGTGCTGTGCCCCGACGTCGAGACGTTCGCGCCGCTCGTCACCGCGACCTTCGGCGCCGTCCCTGAGCTGGGCGACGACGCGCACCCCGGCCAGCGGCTGCGGGTCAGCCTCGCGGACCGCGGCGCCGGGACCACCAACCCCGTGCTCGCGCTGCTCGCCACGCTGCTGCGCCTCGCGGACGGCCGCGTCACGGCGTCCGAGGTGCTCGACCTCGCGGCGAGCGGCCCGGTCCGCCGCCGGTTCCGCTTCTCCGACGACGACGTCGACCGGCTGCGGCAGTGGGCCGTCGAGGCGGGGGTCCACTGGGGCGAGGACGGCGAGCGTCGCGCCCGCTTCGGGATCGACGGGCACGTGCGGCAGGGCACGTGGGACGCGGCGCTCGACCGCATCCTGCTCGGCGCCGCGATGGCCGACGAGGACGCCCGGTTCGTCGGGCCTGCGCTCCCGCTGGACGACGTCGGCTCGACGGACGTGGACCTCGCGGGCCGGCTCGCGGAGCTCGTCGCGCGGCTCACGGAGATCCTGCGCGGCCTCGACGGCGTGCACCCGCTCGCGCACTGGCTCGACACCCTCGACCGCGCGCTCACGCTCCTGGCGGAGGCGCCGCCGACGGAGGCGTGGCAGATCGGCTCCGCACGCCGCGTGCTGGGCGACGTGCGGGCGGCGGGTGCCGCGCACGGCGGCGTCGCGCTGCGGCTCGCGGACGTGCGGGCGCTGCTCGACGACCGCCTGGCCGGGCGCCCGACGCGCGCCGGGTTCCGCACGGGCGCGCTCACCGTCTGCTCGCTCGAGCCGATGCGCTCCGTGCCGCACCGGGTGGTCTGCCTCCTCGGGCTCGACGACGGCGTGTTCCCCCGCACCGCCGCGCCCGCGGGCGACGACCTGCTCGCCCGGCACCCCGAGATCGGCGAGCGCGACGCGCGCAGCGAGGACCGGCAGATCTTCCTCGACGCCGTCGCCGCGGCGGGCGACCACCTCGTCGTCGTGCACACGGGTGCCGACGAGCGCACCGGGGCGCCGCGCCCGCCCGCGGTGCCCGTGGCGGAGCTGCTCGACGCGCTGGACCGGGTGGCCATCACGGCCGACGGGCGCGCCGCGCGCGAGCACGTCGTCGTGCAGCACCCGCTCCAGACGGTCGACGAGCGGAACTTCACGCCGGGCGCGCTCGGCGTCCCCGGACCGTTCAGCCACGACGACGCCGCGTTCGCCGGGGCCCGCCAGGCGCGCCAGAAGCGTGAGCCGGTCGGGGCCCTCGTCGGCGCACCGCTCTCGCTGCCGACCGGTGCCGCCGTCGGCTCCGTGGAAGGACCGGGGTCGCCCACGGCGACCGGGGGCCGCGCGGACGTCGAGCTCGACGACCTGGTTCGCCTGCTCGAGAACGCACCCCGCTGGTTCGCGCAGCACACGCTCGACGTGGGTCTCGTGCTGGAGGAGGAGGACGTCGAGGACCGGCTGCCCCTCTCCCTCACGGGGCTGGCGGGCTGGGGCGTGGGCGACCGCGTGCTGCGGGCCGCGCTCGCGGGCGTCGACCCGAACCGCGCGATGCAGGCCGAGTGGCGCCGCGGCCAGGTCCCGCCGCGCGAGCTCGGCCGGTCGGCGCTCCAGGAGGTCGTCCGGGCCGTGGGGCCGCTCCGGGTCGCGGCCGTCGAGGCCGCGCGCGAGGCCGACGTCGCGGCTGGTCGTCCCGTGAGCCAGGACGTGCTGAGCTCTGCCGAGACGGTCGACGTGCGAGCGACCCTCCCGGACGGCGGCACGCTCGTCGGCAGCGTGCCGGGCGTGCACGGCGCGCGCGTGGTGCGCACGGAGTACTCGCGGCTCGGGCCGAAGCACCGGCTGCGCGCCTGGGTGCAGGCGCTCGCGCTGCGCGTGAGCGCCCCGGACCGCCCGTGGGACGCCGTCGCGATCGGCCGGTCCCCCCGCGGCCCGGGGGTCGCGTGGTCGACGCTCACGCCGCCCGACCGCGACACGGCGGCCGCCGTGCTGGCCGACCTCGTGGCCCTGCGCGACGAGGCCGCCCGCGAGCCCCTGCCGCTGCTGCCCGAGGTCGCGCTCCGCTACGCCGAGGAGCGGCGCACCACCGACGCGCGCGACGCCCTGATGCGCGCCGGGTGGGCGTGGAACAAGGGCTTCGAGCGCAAGGACCCGTACGTCGTGCTCGCGTGGGGCCAGGACCCGGCGCTCCCCGACCTCGCGGGCCACGCGACGACCGCCGACCTGGGCCGCTTCCCCGACGACCCGACCCGCCTCGGCGCGCTCGCGCGCCGCGTGTGGGACCCCCTGCTGGAGCACGAGCTGCGAGGTGCGCGATGAGCGGCCCGACGTCCGCACCCGCCACGCCCGCCGCGGCGTCCGGACCCGCGGTGCCCGGACCCGTCGCGGGGAGCCCGCGGCGCTTCGACCCGTTCGGCGACCTGCCGCGCGGGACGGTCGTGCTCGAGGCGAGCGCCGGCACGGGCAAGACGCACACCATCGCGACCCTCACCACGCGCTACGTCGCCGAGGGCGTGGCGGCGCTGCCCGAGATCATGCTCGTGACGTTCGGCCGGGCCGCGACGTCGGAGCTGCGCGACCGCGTGCGCGAGCGCCTCGTCGCGACCGAGCGCGCGCTGCGCGGCCACGACCCGGCGCACAGCGCCGACGAGCTCGTCACGTTCCTCGCCGCGGTCGACGCCGACGAGCTCGCCCGCCGTCGCGAGCGCCTGCGCGTCGCGCTGTCCCAGCTCGACGCCGCGACGATCACGACGACGCACGGGTTCTGCCAGCAGATGCTCACCGCGCTGGGGACGGCGGCCGACGTCGACCTCGCGACGAGCTTCCTGCCCGACGTGGCCGACCTCGTCGAGGAGGTCACGGACGACCTGTACGTGCGGCGGTTCGCCGACCAGAGCGAGCCGATCCTCTCGCCGCGCGACGTGCGCGCGGTCGCCCGCGCGGCGGTGAGCGACCACGGGGCGGTGGTCGCGCCGTCGGACGCGGCCGAGGGCTCGGTGGCCGCGGCGCGGTACGAGGTCGCCGTCGCCGCCCGCCGCGAGGTGGAGGCGCGCAAGCGGGCGATGCACCTGCTCGACTACGACGACCTCCTCGTCCTGCTGCGACGCGCCCTCACCGACCCGGAGCACGGTGCGACGGCGACGCAGCGCGTCCGGTCGAGGTTCCGCGTCGTCATGGTGGACGAGTTCCAGGACACGGACCCCGAGCAGTGGGCGATCCTGCGCACCGCGTTCCACGGGCGGCCCGACGAGAGCAGCGCGCTCGTCCTCATCGGGGACCCCAAGCAGGCGATCTACGCGTTCCGCGGCGCGGACGTCGTGACGTACCTGCAGGCCGTCGAGGACGCGACGGACACCGCGACGCTCAGCACGAGCTGGCGCAGCGACGGCCCGCTCCTCGCAGGCCTGCACGCGCTGCTCGGCGAGACGGCGCTCGGCGACCCGCGCATCGTCGTGCGCCCGGTCGACGCGGCGCACCCCGAGGCGCGGTTCTCCGGCGGCGCGCCGGTGCGGCTGCGGCAGGTGACGCGCCGCGCCTACCGGCTGGGCGCCTCGTCGGCGCCGTCGGCCCCGGACGCGCGCGGCCTGCTCGCGAAGGACGTCGCGGCCGACGTCGCGAGCCGTCTCGGCACCGCGTCCGGCGGGGGCGACCGCGTGCGCGACGACGTCGGCGGCGCGGCGGTCGACGCGGCGCGCTGGCGCCCGCTCGAGCCGCGCGACGTCGCCGTGCTGACCCGCACGAACGCCCAGGCCGAGGCGGTGCGCTCGGCGCTCGTCGCGCTGGGCGTGCCGGCGGTCGTGTCGGGACCGTCGAGCGTGTTCGGGTCGGCCGCGGCGCAGGACTGGCTCACGCTCCTCGCGGCGCTGGAGCAGCCGGGCCTCCACCGGCGCGCGACGGCGCTCGCCCTCACGCCGTTCGTCGGCTGGGACGCACAGCGTCTCGCGACCGCAGGCGACGCGGACCACGACGAGCTCGGCGACACGGTCCGGGCCTGGGCGCGCCTCCTCGCTGACCGGGGCGTGGCCGCGGTCGCGGAGGTGGCCGCACGGCGCGGGGCGACGGCCCGTGTCATGGTGCGCGCCGACGGCGAGCGCTACCTCACCGACCTGCGCCACGTCACGCAGGCGCTGCACGAGGCCGCGACGACCGAGGGGCTCGGCACGGCCGCGCTCACGGCCTGGCTCCGGACCCGGATCGCCGAGGTCGGGACGGTCTTCACCGACGAGCGCACCCGCCGTCTCGAGACCGACGCCGCCGCCGTGCAGGTCGTCACCGTGCACGCCGCGAAGGGCCTCGAGTTCGGCGTCGTCTACGTCCCGTTCGGGTGGGAGCGGTTCGAGCCCGACGACCAGGAGCTGTTCGCGTTCCACGACGACCACGGGCAGCGCGTGCTGCACCTCGGCGGGGTCGGCTCCCCCGGGTTCGTGGACGCCAAGGCGCGCTGGCGAGACGAAGAGCTCGGCGAGGACCTGCGCCTGCTGTACGTGGCGCTCACCCGGGCTCGGCACCAGGTCGTCGTGCACTGGACCCCCACGAAGCGCAGCACGGGATCGGGACCGCTCACCCGCCTCCTGCTCGCCGACCGGATGCTCGGCGGCGAGCCCGGGCGCCACGCACGGCCCGACGCGATGCGCGACGACGCCGTCCGGTCCGCGTTCGAGGCGGTCGCGGCGCGGTCGGGCGGGACGGTCGTCGTCGAGCAGGTCGACGCCCGGCCGAAGGGCGAGCCCTGGTCGCCCGGCACCCGGTCGGGCACGGACCTCGCGCTCGCGACCGCGGTCCACCTCCCGGACCGCGACTGGCGGCGGGCGTCGTACTCGGCCCTGACCGCGGCCGCGCACCACGGCCCGGTCGGCGGGATCGAGAGCGAGCCCGAGGACCCGGGCGTGCAGGACGAGCCGGAGGAGACCACCGACGACGACACCGCCGCGCCCTCGGCCCCGGCCTCGACCCCACGCCCCGGCGCGGACGTGCCGTCCCCGTACGAGGGGCAGCCGGGCGGCACCGCGTTCGGCACGCTCGTGCACGAGATCCTCGAGTACGTCGACACCGCGGCCGACGACCTCGACGCCGAGGTGCGCGCCCGCTGCGCGCAGGCGGCGACGGTCCGCGTGCCGGGCGTCGAGCCCGTCGCGCTCGCGACGGCGCTCGGCCTGTCGCTGCGCACGCCGCTCGGCCCGATCGCGGGCGGGCTCACGCTCGCCGACGTCGACCCGCGGGACCGGCTGCCCGAGCTCGAGTTCGAGCTCCCGCTCGCCGGGGGCGACGAGACGGAGGGCGTGCGTCCCGCGACGCTGCGCGACCTCGCGGACGTCCTGCGGGCGCACCTGCCCGCCGACGACGCGTTCGCCCGATACCCCGACCTCCTGGCGGCGCTGGCCGACGAGTCCGAGACGGGCACGAGCACCGGCGGCGTCCCGCTGCGCGGCTACCTCACGGGCTCGATCGACGCCGTGCTGCGCGTGCCCGCCCCGGGTCCCGACGGCGCTCCGGACGGGGATCCGGGCGGCCGCCACCGGTACCTGGTCGTCGACTACAAGACGAACCGCGTCGGGCCGCCCGGGGTCCCGCTCGCCGTGGGCGACTACCACCCCGACGCCATGCGCGACGCGATGCTCGCCTCGCACTACCCGCTGCAGCTCGTGCTCTACCTCGTCGCGCTCCACCGCTACCTGCGGTGGCGCGTGCGCGACTACGAACCCGACCGCGACCTCGCCGGCGGGGCGTACCTCTTCGTGCGCGGCATGGCCGGGCCGGACACGCCCCGCGACCCCGACGGCACCCCGTACGGCGTCGTCGCCTGGAGCCCGCCGCCCGGGCTCGTCGTCGCCCTGTCCGCCCTGCTCGACGGAGGTCGCGCATGACCACGACCACTCCCGGGTCGGCGCTCCGGCCCACCGCTCCTCCTGCGGGCGACGTGGTCGACGAGGGCGACCCGCGGCTCGCCGTCGGCGTGCCGGCGGGCCTGGCGCCGTTCAACGTCGCGCGCGTGGTCTCGGCCGCCGACGTGCGCGTCGCGCTGCGGCTCGGCCGGCTCACGGGCGAGCACGACGACCAGGTGCTGCTCGCCGTCGCGCTCGCCGTCCGTGCCGTGCGCAGCGGCTCCGTGTGCGTGCGCCTCGACGACCTCGGCTCCCTGGCGCTGCCCGAGGACGAGGAGGCCGCCCGGACCGACGCCGCGGACCTGCCGTGGCCGGACCGCGCCGCGTGGGCCGGCGCGGTCGCGCGCAGCCCGCTGGTCGCCGTCGGGGTCGACGGCGCGCCCGACAGGCCCGCGCGCTGGGTCGGGGGCGCGCTGTACCTCGACCGCTACTGGCGCGACGAGCTCGCGGTCCGGCACGACGTCGACGGTCGGCTCGCGGCGCCCGACCTGCCGGTCGACGCCGACCGCCTCGACGTCGCGCTGGCCCGCCTCTTCCCCGCGGCGGAGGACACGCGGCAGCGGCTCGCCGCCGCGCACGCCGCCACGCGCCGGCTCACCGTCCTCACGGGTGGCCCCGGCACGGGCAAGACGACGACGGTCGCGCGGCTGCTCGCCGTCCTGCACGACGCCGTCCCGCACGACGCTGCCCGCCCCGCGACCGCGGCGGCGCCCGCTCCGTCGCGCGCGGGGGCGAACGTCCCGGCCGACCAGGGCACGGCGCTGCGCGTCGCGCTCGCCGCCCCGACCGGGAAGGCGGCCGCACGGCTCCAGGAGGCGGTGCGCGAGGTCGTCGCCGGGTTCGGCGACGCCGCCGACCGCGCGCGCGTCGGGACGCCCGTCGCGACGACGCTGCACCGCCTGCTCGGGTACCGGCCGGGCAGCAGCACGCGGTTCCGCCACGACGCGCACCACCACCTGCCGCACGACGTCGTCGTCGTCGACGAGACGTCGATGGTCGCGCTGCCGCTCATGGCGCGGCTGCTCGAGGCGCTGCGGCCCGACGCGCGGCTCGTGCTCGTCGGGGACCCGGACCAGCTCGCCTCGGTGGAGGCCGGTGCCGTGCTCGGCGACCTCGTGCACCGCGAGCCCGTCACGCCCCCGGCCACCGCACCGGTCGTGCTCGCGGCGGCCGAGACCGCGCTGGCCGACGCGCCGCCGCCCGCCGACGGCGAGGTCGACGACCGGGCGGTGCTCGGCAACGGCGTCGTCCGGCTGCGCACCGTCCACCGTCAGGACCGCGACTCGGAGATCCTGCCGCTCGCTGCCGCGATCCGGGCCGAGGACGCAGAGGCGACGCTCGCCCTGCTGCGCGCGGGGCACGGGTCCGTGGAGTTCCTCGAGACGCCCGACGACGAGCCGGACGACGCGGTGCTGGCTGCGGTCCGCGCGGACGCCGTCGCGGCGGGGACCCTGCTCGTCGAGGCCGCGCGCGCCGGGGACGCCGCCGCCGCGCTCGACGCGCTCGCGCGGCACCGCGTCATGGTGGCGCACCGGCGCGGGCCCGCGGGGCGCGGCCGGTGGGCGGCGCAGGTCGAGGCGTGGGTCGAGGAGGCGACCGGCCACCACACGACCGACTCCCCGTGGGTCGCCGGGCGGCCCCTGCTCGTCACGACGAACGACGCCGAGGTCGGCCTCTACAACGGCGACACCGGCGTGCTCGTCGCGGAGCCCTCGGGCGGGGTCGTCGCCGTGTTCGGGGACCCGCGCGCGCCGCTGCGCGTGCGCACGCACCGGCTGCCACCCGTGGAGACCGTGCACGCCATGACGGTCCACCGGGCGCAGGGCAGCCAGTTCGACCGGGTCACGCTCGTCCTGCCGCCCGCGACCTCGCCGCTGCTCACGCGCGAGCTGCTGTACACGGCGGTGACGCGCGCGCAGTCGTTCGTGCGCGTCGTCGGCTCCGAGGACGCCGTGCGCACCGCGGTGACGAGCCCGGTCCACCGGGCGAGCGGGCTGCGGACTCCGCTGCCCGGCGGTCAGTCCTCGGTGCGCTCCGCCTGATCGCGCTCGCGCAGCTCCTTGAGGCGGCCCCAGGGCACGAGCACGATCCAGGCGACGGACGCGACGGCGGCGCCCATGATCATCGAGGGGACGTCCATGGCGACCATCCTGGCAGGCGTGCGCGGTCGCCCCGGGGAATGAGGCACGGGGGTGGCCGGTTGGCACCAGGGTGAGCACCCAGACCCCCCGCCTGTCCGTCCTCGACCTCGTGCCCGTCCGCTCGGGCCAGTCCAGCACCCAGGCGGTGCGAGCGTCGCTCGACCTGGTCCGCCTCGCCGACCGGCTCGGCTTCGAGCGCTACTGGTTCGCCGAGCACCACAACATGCCCGCGGTCGCGGCCTCGACCCCGCCCGTGATGATCGCCGCAGCCGCGTCGGTGACGGACCGGATCCGCGTCGGCTCGGGCGGCGTCATGCTGCCCAACCACGCGCCGCTCGTCGTGGCCGAGCAGTTCGCGGCGCTCGAGGCGATCGCGCCGGGGCGGGTCGACCTGGGCCTCGGCCGCGCGCCCGGCTCGGACCCGGTCGTCACGCAGCTCCTGCGCATCACCGGCCCGACGGCCGACGTCGACCGCTTCCCCCAGCACGTCACGGACATCCTCGCGCTCATGAGCCCGCAGGGCGCGACGCTGCGCCTCACGAGCGGGCAGGTCTACGACGTGCACGCGACGCCCGCCGCGGACGGCACCCCGACGGTCTGGCTGCTCGGGTCGAGCGACTACTCCGCGCGCCTCGCGGCCGAGCTCGGCCTGCCGTACGTGTTCGCGAACCACTTCTCGGGCCAGGGCATCGACGAGATCCTCGCCCTGTACCGCGAGGGCTACCGCCCGAGCGAGGCGTTCCCCGAGCCCCGCACGTTCCTCACCCTCAACGCCGTCGTCGCGGAGACCGACGACGAGGCGCGCGCCCGGGCCCTCCCCCAGGCCCGCATGATGGCGCGCCTGCGCACCGGGCAGGCGCTCACCGCGCTCGAGACCGTCGAGGAGGCGCAGGCCGCGCCGCTCGACGGCGCGGCCGGGCAGATGGTCGAGGACAGCCTGCGCCGCTGGGCCGTCGGGACGCCCGACGCTGCGGCGGCCGAGGTCCGTCGGCTCGCCGAGCGCCACGGCGTGGACGAGGTCATGGTCGTGCCCGTCGCCGCGTCCCGTGCGGACGAGGCGCTCGACGCGACGCCGGGCCGCGCGCGCACGCTCGAGCTCCTCGCGGGAGAGCTCGCCGTCTGACCCCCTCCCCGCCGAGCACGACGTTGCTGTCGCGATAGCGCCCGTCACGACAGCAAGGTCGTGCTCGACGCGGAGCGGCGTCGTGGTCGGCGGCGGGGGCGCGGCGGCGTCGGTGGGAGGCGGTAGCGTCGCGCGCATGAGCACGAAGTACGACGACGCGTCCTGGCACTCCGGCGGCGAGGGCTACCCGCCCGAGGCCGGTCCCGAGGCGGGGGCGACGCACATCGGCATGTTCCTCGCGTGGGCGGTGCTCGCGGGGCACACGTCCCCGGAGCTCGAGGAGGACTCCGCGGACGAGCTCGCGGCGCTGCGCGAGCGCACCGTCACGCCGGGCGCGTTCGTGCACGACTCGTGCGACGGCAAGCTCGTCGACCACGACCTCGACGACATCGGCACCGCGTTCGCGAGCGCCTACTACGCGGGCGACGACGAGGACGAGGGCGACGCCGGCCTCTACCTCGAAGACTACGTGGACGCCGTGAGCCCCGGCGACGGGGAGCCCGAGGACGTGTACCGCGTCCCGGACACGTGGGAGACGTACGAGCTCGTCGCGCCGCTGATCGACGCGCGGTTCGCCCAGTGGGACGACGAGGGCCGCCCGGCGGTCCTGCGGCACCGCGCGTGACATGAGCGCCCCGACGCCCGTCACGCGCCTCGCCGCCGTCCTGCGCGCCGACAACCCCGGCCCCATGACGCTCGACGGCACGCGCTCGTACGTGCTGCGCGCGCCGGGCTCGTCGTCGTGCGTCGTCGTGGACCCGGGGCCCGACGACGCGACCCACCTCGACGCGCTCGCCGCCGCCGGGCCGGTCGAGCTCGTGCTCGTGACCCACCGCCACGCCGACCACACGGCCGGGTCCCCCGGCCTGCGCGCGCGCACCGGCGCCCCCGTGCGGGCCGCCGACCCGGACCACTGCCACGGCGGCGCGCCGCTGCGCGACGGCGAGGTGATCGAGGCCGCAGGCCTGCGGGTCGCGGTCCTCGCCACGCCCGGCCACACCGCCGACTCGGTCTGCCTCGTCCTGCCCGACGACGGCCCCGTCGCCTCGACCGACGACCGCGCCCGCCGCACGGCGGACCCGGGCCCGGCGGGCTCCGGCACCGCGGGCCCCGTCGCCGCGGGCTCCGGGACCGCGGCGGACGAGGGCGCGCGGGCGCCGTCGGGCACGACGATCCTCACGGGCGACACGGTGCTCGGGGCGGGGACGACGGTGATCGCGGCGCCCGACGGGTCCCTCGGCGCCTACCTCGCGAGCCTCGACGCGATCGAGGCCGTCTCGGGCGGCCCGGGACCGGTGGCCGGCCTCCCGGGCCACGGACCGGTCGTCGACGACCTCGCGGCACGCGTTCGCGCGTACCGGGAGCACCGTCACGACCGTCTCGCCCAGGTGCGGGCCGCGCTGACCACGCTCGGCCTAGCCCCGGACGCACCGGGCGCGGTCGACGAGGTGGTCGCGCGGGTCTACGCCGACGTCGACCCCGCGGTGCGAGGAGCCGCCCGGCAGTCCGTCGCCGCGCAGCTCGCGTTCCTCGCCGGCCCAGACACCGACGCGGGCACCGGCACCGGCACCAGCACCAGCACCAGCACCAGCACCAGCACCAGCACCAGCACCAGCACCAGCACCAGCACCAGCACCAGCACCAGAACCAGAACCAGAACGATCGCCGACATCGGAGCTGACGCGGCCGACGACACCCCCGGCGCCCCGAGCCGCGACGGCTGACTGTCGGTGCCACGGTGCACGATGACGGGATGACGACACCACGGCTCGGTATCGCGTTCGTGCCCACCCACGCACCCGAGAGCCTGCGGCGGCTCGCGACGACGGCGGAGGACGCCGGCCTCGACGACCTCTGGGTGTGGGAGGACTGCTTCAAGCAGTCCGGCCTCGCCTCGGCGGCCGCTGCCCTGGCGTGGACCGAGCGCGTGCGCGTCGGCATCGGGCTCATGCCCGCCCCGCTGCGCAGCACGGCGATCACGGCGATGGAGGTGGCGACGCTCGCGCGGATGTTCCCCGGTCGCCTCGTCGCGGGGGTCGGGCACGGCGTCCAGGAGTGGATGGGGCAGGCGGGGGTGCGCGTCGCGTCGCCGCTGACGCTCCTGCGCGAGCACGCGACGGCGCTGCGGAGCCTGCTCGCGGGCGAGGAGGTCACGACGGACGGCCGGTACGTCACGCTCGACGCCGTCCGGCTCGACTGGCCGCCCACGGATCCCGTCCCGCTGTGGCTGGGCGGGTCCGGGCCCCGGACGCTCGCGTTGGCCGGCGAGCTCGGCGACGGTCTCATCCTCACGAACGCGCTGACTCCCGAGGACGTGCGGGGCGCGACGGCCGTCGCGCGCGAGGGCGGCGCGGGCCTCGGGTTCGACGTCCACGCGACGCTCATCGCCGCGACGGGGCCGGACGCGCAGGCGCGGGTCGACCGCGAGCTGCCGGTTTGGGGCGCGGAGCCCGGTCGGGGCATCGGCGCCGCGGGCGACGCGCAGGCGGTCGCGGCGGGCGTCCTGGCTCTCGCGGAGGCGGGCGCGACGGCCGTGGCGGTCCAGCCGACCGCGGACGAGCCCGACGTCGAGGCTTTCGTGCGCTTCCTCGGGCGAGAGGTCGCGCCGCTGCTCAGCTCCCGGTGACGCGCCCGGTGTCGCCCTCGGTGCCCGCGGCGCCGGGCCGCTGCCGCAGGCCGTGGACGAGGGCGACCACCGCGCACACCAGCGCGACGGCGCCGACGGCGAGCGCGAGGCGGACGGGGAAGTCGGCATAGAGGTCGGTCACCTCGCCGACCGGGAGGCCCCAGCCCGCCGCGGTCTCGCGCACTTCCGCCGCGAGCGCACCGATCCGTCCGGGCACCCGCGTCACGGCTGCGGAGACCCACCCGAGCAGCTCGAGGACGACGGAGGCCACGGAGTGGGCGCCGGACGCGAGGGGGATCACCGGTCCACCCTAGCGGAACCGGACAGCGCGGTCATATGCGGCACGGCGGGGTATCGCCTCAGGTCAGCGGCTTGGCGAAGCACAGCGCGACATGGTTGTCGCCGTCGTAGGGCGGGAAGTGCGCGACGGCACGGAAGCCGAGCGAGCGGTAGAGCGCGATGGCGCCGGGCTGGCGGATGCCCGTCTCGAGCAGGAGCGTGGAGACCCCGCGCTCACGCGCCGCCGTCTCCAGCCTGTCGAGGAGCCGGCGCGCGGTCCCCGTGCGGCGCGCGCTCTCGCGCACGAACACCTTCTTCACCTCGAGCGCGTCCTGCGGCGCGCCGGGCTCGGGCCGTCGCAGCGACGCGCACCCGAGCGCCTCGCCGTCCCGGTACGCGACGAGGGTGACCACGACGTCCGCTCCCAGGCGCGCGTCCACGGCCTCGAAGCCCCCGGCGGAGTCGAGGCCGCTGAAGAGTTCGGGGTACAGGACGGCCGACGACGTCTCGTGCATCTCGCGGCGCAGCGCTGCCGCGTCGGGGTCGTCCCACGGGACGGCTCGGAGCTCGACCGCCGCACCCCCGACGACCAGGCCGCCCGCCGCGGCGCCGGGCCCCGACCTCGTGCCGTCCAGCGCAGCGCCCCGTGGTCCGGTGGCATCCGGCGCGGCGGTCCGCGCTCCGGCGGCATCCGACGCAGCGGCGGGCGACACGCGCAGGTCGAGCGCGAAGCAGCGCGAGAGCGGCTGGCCGGCGTAGTGGCCGTACGACTCGATCGGCACGTACCCGAGCGCGAGGTAGAGGTCGATGGACTCCGGCTGGAGCGTGCCCGTCTCGAGCACGAGCCGGTCGAGGCCCGCGGCGACCGCGCGCTCGTGCAGCGCGCGCATCGCGGTGCGTGCGTGCCCGCGACCCCGGTGGGCGGGCTCGACGTACAGGCGCTTCACCTCGCCGGTCCGCGCGGGGTGCGTACCGCCACGTCCGTCCGGCGTGCCGGAGACGTCGCGCAGCGCGACGAACGCGACGGCCTCGCCGTCCTCCCGGACCACGACGTTCGCGAGCGCCGCCTCGGGGGCGAACGTGCCGGCGTCGGGCTCGCCGTAGCGCACCGCGAGCTCCGCCTGCTGCCGCGACCGCAGCCGCTCGGCCGCGGCGTCGTCCGCCGGGACCGTCGCCACGGTGACGACCCCGGTCCCGGGGCGCCCGACGGCGTCGGGCAGGACGCGCGGGAGCGTCACGCGCGGACGAGCGCGCCCAGGACGGACGTGAAGAACCCGAGACCGTCGGTGCCGGCGCGCGGGCCGGCCTCGGCCGCCGGGCCGAAGCCGGGCTCGACGGCGTGCTCCGGGTGGGGCATGAGGCCGACGACGTTGCCTGCCGCGTTCGAGATGCCCGCGATGCCGCGGCGCGACCCGTTCGGGTTCCACCCGTCGTAGCGGAAGACGACGCGCCCCTCGGCCTCGAGCTCGTCGAGCGTCCGCTCGTCGGCGACGAACTGCCCGTCCTGGTTCTTCAGCGGGATCGTGATGCGCTGGCCGGCCGTGTAGTCGCGCGTCCAGGCGGTGTCGGCGTTCTCGACCAGGAGGACCTGCTCGCGGCACACGAAGTGCAGGTGGTCGTTCTTGACCATCGACCCCGGGAGCAGGTGGGCCTCGGTGAGGATCTGGAAGCCGTTGCAGATGCCGAGCACGGGCATGCCGCCCTTCGCGGCGTCCACGATCGACTCCATGACCGGCGCGAAGCGGCTGATCGCGCCCGCGCGCAGGTAGTCGCCGTAGGAGAAGCCGCCGGGCAGGACGACCGCGTCCACGCCGTGGAGGTCGGCGTCGGCGTGCCAGAGCGACACCGCCTCGCCGCCCGCGAGACGCACCGCGCGCGCGGCGTCGCGGTCGTCGAGCGTGCCGGGGAAGGTGACGACGCCGACCGTGGCCGTCGCGAGAGCCGAGGCGGTCATCAGGCGAGACCCTGCGACGTGATCGTCGCGGCGGCGTCCGTCTCGATGTCGGCGACGCGCACGACGTCCTCGATGACGGGGTTCGACAGGAGCTTCACCGCGGCCTCCTCGGCGGCGGCAAGGACCTCCGGCGTCACCGGGCCCTCGACCTCGAGCTCGAACCGCTTGCCCTGGCGGACGGAGGTGAACTGGGTGAAGCCGAGGCGCGGCAGCGCCCCGACGACGGCCTTGCCCTGCGGGTCCAGGATCTCGGGCTTGGGCATGACCTCGACGACGACGCGTCCCACGGGGGCTCCTTGGCGAGAGTGTTGGGAGGGCCGGGGCTCCGGGATCCCGGCCACGTCACGGGCGTCGAGGACGCCCGGGAGGACGGGACGAGCGGGAGCCGACGGCGGGATTCCGCGCTCAGTCTAGCGGGCGCGCGCACCCGCCCGGTCGGGCGTCCGCACGGTGAGCGGGCGTGCTCAGCCGCCCGCGGTGCGGCGCTGGTCCGGGGTGTCGACCGGGATGTTGCCGTCGAGCACGTGCTTGCGCCAGGCCCGGTCGACGTTCGACCGCGCGAAGAGCATGGCGGACCCGATCGCGCACACCAGGACCAGCGGCCAGTACCACCAGGTGAAGGGGAGCCGCCACACGTACTCAGCCCCTGACGAGACCACCCCGAGGAACGCCATCGTGGCCGAGACGACCAGCTGGGTCCCCGTGACGAGCGATGCGGCCGCGACAGCCCTGCGCCACGGGTAGAGCGCCCCGTGGATGTCGTCGGCGACCCACCACCAGTACCGCGCGGGGAGCCGCAGGTCGAGCGACCGGTAGAGCAGCCAGCGCCCGAGCGGCGGGTGCTCGCGCCATCGCAGCGCCCACCCTGCGCGCACGAGCCCCCACGCCTCCCGGGCGCCGATGCCGCGGGGAGCGGCGCCGTCGTCCGGCTCGGGCGCCAGGTCGAGCAGGACGGCGAGCGCCTCGTCCCCGTGCAGCTCGCGCCAGCGCCGGGGGTAGGCGCGCAGCCAGAACCGCGCGGACCGCTCGTACCGGTCTGTGCCGCGCGCCCCGCGGGCAGGGCGGCCGGGCTGCGCGCCGTCGGCGGCGGCCCGTCGCCCGGTCACGCGCCGCTCCCGGCGAGACCGTCGGCGGCACCCCGACCGGCACCGCGGGTGAGCGACCGGCGCGCGCGCTCCGCGAGCTCGGCGAGGCGGAGGGTCTCGGCGCGGGCGGCGCGGCGCCCGTCGTCGGTCGCGCGGTAGTAGCGACGCAGCCGGCCGTCGACGACCTCCTCGCCCGTCGGCTCGACGAGACCGGCCGCGACGAGGCGGTCGAGGTTCCCGTAGAGGGTGCCCGCGCCGAGGCGGGTGCGGCCGTCGGAGAGGTCGCGCACCGACCGGATGACGGCGTAGCCGTGGAGCGGCTCCCCGCTGAGCGCGAGGAGCACGAGGTACGCCTGCTCCGTCATGCGGAACGGGGCTGAGGTGGCCATGGTCGATATATATCGCCCGGCGACCTATGTGCGCAAGCGCTCGGAGTGTGTCGGAGGGTAGGGCTACGCTCGAACACGTGTTCGAGACGCACGCTCGGGCACGGTGCGAGGGCGGGGTCCTGCCCCTTCCCCGCCCTCGCACGACACCTCGCCCGACGACGCACGGAGGCTCACCATGGACGCACCGGCAGCGCCCGTCCCGATGATCGACCGCGGCCGTTCACGACCCGCGCCGGCCACCGTGGCCCGCGTCCTCGCGCGCGACGGGACGGGCGTCTTCCCGGGCTGCCGCGTACCGGCGTTCCGCTGCGACCTCGACCACGTCGTCGCCCCGCGGCCGGTCACAAGCACAGGCACGGGCACGGACGACGACGCGGAGCCCGCGCACGGGGCCGACAACCTCGTCGCCCTGTGCCGCCACCACCGGGTCGTCCGCGCACGCGACCGCTGGCGCCCGGCGCTGCTCGCCGACGGGTCGGTCCGGTGGACCGCGCCGAGCGGGCACACCTACCTCCGACCCGGCACCCTGCGGACGGCGTGAGGCGTCCGGAGAGAGGCGTCAGGAGCGAGGTGTCAGGCGAGCGTCGAGCCGGTGAGGCGCTCGTACGCCTCGAGGTAGCGCGCGCGGGTACGCGCGACGACGTCGGCCGGGATCGACGGCGGCGGGGTGTCCGCGGCGCGGTCCCAGCCCGACGCGGGCGACGTGAGCCAGTCGCGCACGAACTGCTTGTCAAAGCTCGGCTGCGCGCGGCCCGGCTCCCACTGGTCCGCGGGCCAGAAGCGCGACGAGTCGGGCGTGAGCACCTCGTCGCCGAGCACCGTCTCCCCCGTCGCCGGGTCCACGCCGAACTCGAGCTTGGTGTCCGCGAGGATCACGCCGCGATCGCGCGCGATCTCCTCGGCGCGCGCGTACACGGCGAGCGTGAGGTCGCGCAGGCGCGTGGCGTCGTCGAGGCCAATCTGCTCGGCCACGACGTCGAACGAGACGTTCTCGTCGTGCTCGCCCACGGCAGCCTTCGTCGCCGGCGTGAAGATCGGCTCGGGCAGGCGCGACCCGTCGACGAGGCCGTCGGGCAGCGGCACGCCGCACACCTCGCCGCCCGCGCGGTACTCCACGAGGCCGGAGCCCGTCAGGTACCCGCGGGCCACGCACTCGACCGGGAACATGTCGAGGCGGCGGCAGATCATCGCGCGGCCGGCAACGACGTCCGGCACGAGGCCGTCACCCGGCACCGCCGAGACGGCGGTCGAGACGACGTGGTTCGGCACGAGGTCGGCGAGCTGCTCGAACCACCACAGGCTGAGCTGCGTGAGCACGACGCCCTTGTCCGGGATACCGGGCGACAGCACGTGGTCGTAGGCGCTCACCCGGTCGCTCGCGACGACGAGGACGACGTCGCCCAGGGGGTGCACGCCCCCGACGGCCGGCAGGTCCGGCGTGTACAGGTCGCGCACCTTGCCGGAGTACGCGTGCGTCCAGCCGGGCAGGTCGAGCGCGGCCGTGTCGAGGGCGTCGGCCTCTCCGAGCGAGAGAGCCGAGCCGGGGTCCAGGGGTGGGTGCGTCACGGCCCCTAGTCTCGCACCGGCCCCGGCGAGGTTCGCCCACCGGTCCAGGAGCGCGCGACGTAGGGACGAAAAGTCGCTACTGTGCCTCCCAGGACGGCCGTGGGAGCGCTCTCCCGCCGTCAGGGGGCCGCACCGGAGCGACTCCTGCGGGGGCGCGTGCGCTGCTGTCCGGGCCTGCCGACGGCGGCGGGCCCCATCCGCACGGAGGAGGCAACGATGCACCACCGCACGATGCACCATCGCCTGACAGCGCTAGCGGCCGGGGTGGGGGTGGTCGTCGCGAGCGTGGGCCTCACGACGACCGCGCACGCGGACGCTCTCGGTCCCGCGGGCGCGCCCCTGTCCGCACCGAGCCCGAGCCCGTCACCGACGACCGCGAGCCCCGCCGCCCCCGCCCCCGACGACCTGTCGGAAGGGCAGCTCCGCGCTCTCGAGCGCGACCTGGGGCTCGATGCCGCGGGCGTCGCCGACCGGCTCGCGCTCGACGCCGCGACGGCCACCGTCGAGCGCGCACTGAGCGACGGTCTCGGGACGGCGTACGCCGGCACGTGGGTCGACGCCGAGGCGGGCGCCCCCGTCGTCGCTGTGACCGACCCGGCGGCCGTCGCCGACGTCGAGGCGGCCGGGGCCACGGCCGTCGTCGTGGAGCACGGCCTGGCCGAGCTCGACGACGTCGCCGCCCGGCTCGACGCGACCACCACCCCCGACGCCGTGCAGGCCTGGTACGTCGACGTCACCACGAACGAGGTGGTCGTCGAGTCGCTCGACCCCGCGGCAGCGCAGGCGTTCGTCGCCGCGTCCGGGGTCGACGCCGCCGCGGTGCGCACCGAGGTCCTCGCGGCGCCGTACGAGCTCACGGCCGACGTGCGCGGCGGCGACCGCTACATCACCCGGGACCCGGGCGCGTCGTCGGGCTCGGCCTGCTCGATCGGCTTCGCCGTGCAGGGCGGCTTCGTCACGGCGGGGCACTGCGGCGCGGCGGGCAAGGAGGTGCTCACCGCGAGCTGGGCGCGCATGGGTACGGTCCAGGCGGCGTCGTTCCCCGGCCACGACTACGCGTGGGTGCGCGTCGACGCCGGGTTCTCCCCCGTCCCCCGGGTGAACAACTACGCGGGCGGCACCGTCGACGTCGCCGGCTCGGCCGAGGCGCCCGTGGGTGCGTCGGTGTGCCGCTCGGGCGCCACGACCGGCTGGCGCTGCGGCGTCATCGAGCAGAAGAACATCACCGTCAACTACGGCAACGGCGACATTCCCGGCCTCGTGCGCGGCAGCGCGTGCGCGGAGGGCGGCGACTCGGGCGGGTCGGTGATCTCCGGCAACCAGGCGCAGGGCGTCACGTCGGGCCGCATCAACGACTGCTCGAACGGCGGCAAGTTCATCTACCAGCCCGTCAACCCCATCCTGTCGGCCTACGGACTGTCGCTCGTGACCACGGGCGGCGGGTCGGGCAGCGCGCTCGTCGGGCTCGCGGGCAAGTGCATCGACGTCCCCGGGTCCGACTTCAGCGACGGCAAGCGCCTCCAGCTGTGGACGTGCAACGGGTCGAGCGCGCAGCGCTGGACGTTCGAGGCCGACGGCACCGTCCGCGCGGGCGGCAAGTGCATGGACGTCGCGTGGGCGGCCACGGCCGACGGCACGGCGCTCCAGCTCGCGAACTGCAGCGGCAACGCGGCCCAGAAGTTCGTGCTCAGCGGCGCGGGCGACCTCGTGTCGGTGCTGGCGAACAAGTGCGTCGACGTGCCGAGCAGCAACAGCGCCGACGGCACCAAGCTGCAGATCTGGACGTGCAACGGCACCGCGGCCCAGAAGTGGCGCCGCGCCTGACGCCTCGCCCCTGAGGTGCTGCGCACGGCACGGCGGTCGCTCCCCGCGGAGAACGACCGCCGTGCCGTGCTCGACGGCGGAGTGTCAGCGCGCGAGCATGACCTCGCCCGCGGCGGCCCTCGCCGCGATGTCGGTGCGGTGGTGCGATCCGGGGAGCACGATGCGGTCGACCGCCGCGTACGCACGGCGGCGCGCCTCGGCCAGGTCCGCGCCGCGCGCCACGACCGACAGCACGCGGCCGCCCGAGGCGACCAGGCCGCCGTCGTCCGCGCGCGACGTGCCCGCGTGCAGCACGTGCACGCCCTCCACGCCCTCCGCCGCGTCGATCCCCGTGATGGGGTCGCCGCCGCGGACGGCGCCCGGGTAGCCGTGCGCCGCGACGACGACGGTGACCGACGCGTCGTCGTGCCAGCGCAGCGGGCCGACCTCGGCGAGCCGCCCCTGGGCCGCCGCGAGCATGACCGCGGACAGCGGCGTCGCGAGGCGCGTGAGCACGGACTGCGTCTCGGGGTCGCCGAAGCGCGCGTTGAACTCGACGACGCGCGTGCCGCGGCTCGTCAGCGCGAGGCCCACGTAGAGCACGCCGACGAACGGGGTGCCGCGGCGCGCCATCTCGTCGATCGTCGGCTGCGCGACGCGCGTGACGACCTCCTCCACCAGGCCCTCGGGCGCCCACGGCAGCGGGCTGTAGGCGCCCATGCCGCCCGTGTTCGGGCCCGCGTCGGCGTCGAACGCGCGCTTGAAGTCCTGGGCGGGCGCGAGCGGCACCACCGTCGCGCCGTCGCTCACGCAGAAGAGGGAGACCTCGGGACCGTCGAGGTACTCCTCGACGACGACGCACGGGTCCTCGGGCGTGCCGTCCGCCGCGCGGCGGGGCGTCGCGAAGCACGCGGCGGCGTGCTCGAGCGCGGCCTGGCGGTCCTCCGTGACGACGACGCCCTTGCCCGCGGCCAGGCCGTCGTCCTTGATGACGTAGGGCGCGCCGAACGCGTCGACGGCGGCCGCGACCTCGTCGACGTCGGTGCACACGTGCGCGAGCGCCGTGGGGACCGACGCGGCGGCCATGACGTCCTTCGCGAACGCCTTGGACCCCTCGAGCCGCGCGGCCTCGGCGCTCGGCCCGAACACGGGGACGCCGGCCTCGCGCACCGCGTCCCCGACGCCGGCGACGAGCGGCGCCTCCGGGCCGACGACGACGAGTTCGACGCCCAGGTCCGTCGCGAGCGCGGCCACCGCGGCGCCGTCGTTCTGGTCCACCGCGTGCAGCGTCGCGAGGTCCCCGATGCCCGGGTTCCCCGGGGCGGCGTGCAGCTCGTGGCGCTCCGCGCCCGGGCGGTCGGCCTCGTGCGCGAGGGCGTGGACGATGGCGTGCTCGCGGGCACCGGTCCCGACGACGAGGATCTTCACGGGCGCCGAGTCTACCGAGACGGCCCGGACGCCCCGCGGGGCGTCCGGGCCGTGGTCGGCTGGCGTCGTCGGCTCAGTGGATGAGGTCGTGGCGCGGGATGATCGCGTCGCGGCTCGGGCCGACGCCGATCGCGGAGATCCGCGTGCCCGACATCTCCTCCAGCGCGTGCACGTAGCGCTGCGCGTTGACCGGCAGGTCGTCGAACGTGCGGGCGCCGGAGATGTCCTCCCACCAGCCGTCGAGCTCCTCGTAGATCGGCTTCGCGTGGTGGAACGCCGTCTGGTCGAGCGGCATCTCGTCGTACCGGACGCCGTCGACGTCGTACGCGACGCAGACCGGCACCTTCTCGAAGCCGGTGAGGATGTCGAGCTTGGTGAGCACCATGTCGGTGATGCCGTTGACGCGGGTCGCGTAGCGAGCGATGACCGAGTCGTACCAGCCGCAGCGGCGCGCGCGACCCGTCGTGACGCCGTACTCGCCGCCCTGCTTGAGCAGGTACTCGCCGTTCGCGTCGAACAGCTCGGTCGGGAACGGGCCCTCGCCCACGCGCGTCGTGTACGCCTTGATGACGCCGATCACGGAGCTGATGCGCGTCGGCCCGACGCCCGAGCCCGTGAGCGCGCCGCCCGCGGTCGCGTTGGACGACGTGACGAACGGGTACGTCCCGTGGTCGACGTCGAGCATCGTGGCCTGCCCGCCCTCGAAGAGGACGTTCTTGCCCGCGTCGAGCGCCTTGTTCAGCTCGAGCGCCGTGTCCGCGACCATCGGCTTGAGCCGGTCGGCGTACTGCAGCAGCTCGGCCACGGTCTCGTCCACCGTGATGGCGCGGCGGTTGTAGACCTTCACCAGCAGGTGGTTCTTCTGGTCGAGCGAGCCCTCGATCTTCTCCGCGAGGATCTTCTCGTCGAAGAGGTCCCAGATGCGGATGCCGACGCGGTTGATCTTGTCCGCGTACGCCGGCCCGATGCCGCGGCCCGTCGTGCCGATGCGACGCTTGCCGAGGAACCGCTCGCTCACCTTGTCGATCGTGCGGTGGTAGCCGGCGATGACGTGCGCGGAGCCCGAGACGAGCAGGCGCGAGACGTCGACGCCGCGCGAGATCAGGTCGTCGAGCTCCTGGAACAGCACCTCGATGTCGACGACGACACCGTTCGCGATGACCGGCGTGACCCCCGGGGACAGGATGCCCGACGGCAGCAGGTGGAGCGCGTACTTCTCGTCCCCGATGACGACCGTGTGGCCGGCGTTGTTGCCGCCGTTGAACTTGACCACGTAGTCGACCCGGGACCCGAGGAGGTCGGTCGCCTTGCCCTTGCCCTCATCGCCCCACTGGGCACCGACGAGCACCACGCCTGGCATGGAATCCCCACTTTCGCGCTGCCTGTTCCTCGGGCCGGTCATGGTCGTGGGCGCGCACCGGCGTCCGGAGCGGAGCGGGCACGGCGTGCCCGACGGCGCCGGGCCCGCGGGCCCGAGGCGTCACCCGGGCGGCAGAGACCCGGGGACCGGCGCCGAGTTTACCGGTCGGATGACGGAAATTGACCTTCGAGGCGTCTATCGACCGCGTCACGCCCGGGATGGGCAGAATGGCCTCATGAGCGACACCCACCCGAACCTCCTCGACGGCCCCGCACCCGTCCGCCTGCCCGACGACTACGCGCACGTCCGCGACGCCATCGCGGCCGACGGCGACCCGTACGAGATCGCGGGCCGCTCGCCCGCGAGCTCGCTCGCGTGGGCCTACCTCGCCGAGGACTTCCTCCACGAGAACGGCTCGCGCGGTGCGGTGACGGCCTACGCGTTCGCGCGCACCGGCTACCACCGCGGGCTGGACTCCCTGCGGCGCGCCGGCTGGCGCGGCCAGGGACCGATCCCGGCCGACCACGTGCCGAACCAGGGCTTCCTGCGCGCGCTCCTGGCCCTCGCCGAGTGCGCCGCGTACCTCGGCGAGGTCGAGGAGGCGGAGCGCTGCGAGCAGTTCCTGCGCGACTCCGGGACCTCGGCCGACGAGGTGCGCGCGCTGCGCTGACCGGCCGCGCGTCCGCCCGGCGACCACCGGGTGGGCGCGCGACGCACCCGGGCGGCGTCTAGAGTCGTGGGCATGATCGAGATCGCCACGTCCCCCGCGACGACGACCCTCGTCATCGCCGGAGACCTCGATCTCGCCGAGCGCGACCAGTTCCCGGAGATCGCTGCACGCGTCGTCGGGCTGCGCCGTCAGCTCCTCGTCATCGACATGTGCCGCGTGACGTTCATGGACTCCACCGGCGCGGCGTTCCTCATCTCCCTCGCCGACGCCGGTCGCAAGCGCGGCGGTGCGACGGTGCTGCGCGGCTGCGACGACCGGGACCTGTTCGTGCTCGAGGTGTGCGGCGCGCTCGAGCTGTTCCGCATCGACAACGACCACCGCTGCGAGCCCGCGACGCCGCCGTCCGGCTTCGCCAAGGTCGAGCCCCCGGCCTGACGCCCGCGGGGCGTCCTAGCGCCCCGAGGGCCGCAGGGTGGCCCACACGAGCTTGCCCGACGCCGTCGGGCGCCACCCCCAGTCGGCGAGCCGCTCGACGATCTGCATGCCGAAGCCGCCCATGCGGTTCGGGTGCCCGTCCGTGGGGACGGGGGGAGCCGGGTTGGAGTCCTCGACCTCGACGCGGATGCCGTCGCCCGTGTCGAACAGGCGCAGCGCGAGGTGGCCCCAGCCGTGCAGCACGCCGTTCGCGACGAGCTCCGAGACGACGAGCTCCGCGTTGGCGCTCTCCCGCACGCCCCACGCCTGGCACGTGCGCACGACGGCGTGCCGCGCACGCCCGATCGACGCCGGCTCGCTCGGCAGGAGCCAGCGGCGGCTGCGCGGGCTGAGCACGACGGCGGACGCGTCCCGCTGCGGGTCGGGGATGCGCACGACGACGAGCGCGACGTCGTCCTCGGGGGCGTCGGCCAGGCGCGACAGCAGCTCCTCGCCCACGCCCGCGGCGTCGACGGCCGTCACCGCCTCGGACGCCGCGACGAGCGCCTCGAGCCCGACCCGCAGGGCGCGGTCGCGGCGCTCGATGAGGCCGTCGGTGTAGAAGACGAGCGTGTCGCCCGGCAGGAGCGTCGCGACGCCCGTCGAGCGGCTGCGGCCGCCGAAGCCGACGAGCGCTCCCCCGGCGTCGTCGAGCTGCGTCACGGTGCCGTCGCGCAGCAGGAGCGGCGGCAGGTGGCCGGCGCGCGAGTACTCGATCCGCCACGTGTCCTCGGGCTGCGCGGCGTCCGGCTGCGTGAGCGCCGCGTACACGAGGCTCGCGGAGCGCGGGATGCGCATGCCCTGGACGAGCTGGTCGACGCGCTCGAGCACGGGGCCGGGCGTCGTGAGCTCGTACGCGTACGAGCGCACCACCGAGCGCAGCTGGCCCATCGCGGCCGCGGCCTCGACGTCGTGCCCCACGACGTCGCCGATGACGAGGCCGACGACGTCCGGCGCGATCTGCAGGACGTCGTACCAGTCGCCGCCCACCTGGGCGTGCTCGGAGTTCGGCGCGTAGTACGTCCACACGTCGAGGCCCGTGACGTCGGCCTGCTCGGGGAGCATCGCGCGCTGGAGCGTCTCGGCGAGGCGGTGCTCGCGCGCGTACAGGCGCACGTTGTCGATCGCGGTGCCGGCGCGGCGGGCGATGACCTGCAGCAGCGTGCGCACGCCCTCGCGGGCCTCCGCGTCGGTGCCGAACCCCTGCGGCGGCGTGTCGGGCAGGTCTCCCGTGACGAGCAGGCCGAGGATGCGCCGGCGCCCCGGGACGGCGGACACCGTCACGGACCCCGGCCGCCGGGGCAGCCCGGAGAGCCGGTGGTGGAGGTCGCGCTGGAGCCAGCCCGAGGCGGACCACTGCGGGTACGTGGCGGAGAGGTCGAGCGTCACCGGCCCCTCGATGCGCCCGTCGAGCACGTCCTGGACGCGGTCGGGCACGTCCACGCGGACGCGCGGCACCGAGCCGGTGACGGAGGCCGAGTCGCCGAGCGCGTCGGTCGCGTGCACGCCCGGGGCCAGGGGCAGGACGCCGGGCGTGTAGCGGCCGTGCCGCTGGCCGCGCCCGCTCGGGGGCGCCGCCGTGTCGACGCCCTCCGCGTACCGCAGCCCGTCGTCGTTGAGGTAGAAGCCCGCCCAGTCGACGACGTACCCCGCGAGCAGCGCCGTGATGTCGCGCAACGCGTACGGCTGGTCGAGGTCGGCGAGGAGGTCGGAGCTTCGGGAGACGACGTCGAGCACCGCGCGCTCGCGCCGCTCGAGCGCGAGCGACGCGACCTGGGCCGCGTACCGGTCGAGGTGCTCGGAGACGTCGACCTGCGCACCGACCCAGTGGGTCACCGTGCCGTCCGGGCCGGTGAGGGGCGCGAGCGAGAGCTGCGTCCACACCGCGACCCCGTCGCGCCGGAAGGTGCGCACGGTGTAGGTGAGCTCGCGCTCGTCGGCCACGGCGGCGCGGAGCTGCTGGGCGTCGACGGGGTTCGCGAGGAGCGACTCGAGGACCTGGGGGCTGCGGCCGAGCACCTCGGCGGCGGTGAACCCGGTCTGCCGCTCGAACGCGCGGTTGACCCAGACGATCGGCATCTCCGCCGACCGCGGGCCCGTGACGAACATCGCGACCCCGGTGGCGTCCATCGCGCGTGTGCACAGTTCCTGGACGTGCGCGGGCAGGTCGGTGCCGAGCCCCGGCGAGCTGCCCATCGTCACCTCCGACGGTCCGAGCGTCGATCGTCTGGAAACGGACGCCACGGTCGCGTTACTGTCCCGACTGGACATTCAACCGTAGATTGGTGCTTCCCGAGACCGGAACCGGTCCGGACCACGCCAGAGAGGAGCGCCGGTGCGCGAAGGTACACCCCCGGCCGCAGACCGCCCGGTCGGCGTCGCCGGCGACCCCGCAGGAGCGGGCGACCCCGCGAGCGTGCACGTCATCGTGGGTACGACGCGAGCCCGCATCGTGCTCTCGGGCGAGATCGACGCCGACCTCGGCGCCGACCTCCAGGAGGCGACCGCCGCGGCGGAGGACTCCGGCCTGCCCGTCGAGATCGACGCCCACCACGTGACCTTCATGGACTCGTCCGGTGTGGCGTTCCTCGCACGTCTCGCGTCGCGCGGCCCGCACCGCGTGCGCGTCCTCCGCGCCCCGCCCACGGTCCGGTTCCTGCTCGAGGTGACCCGCATCGGCGAGCTGCTCGACATCGTCGACGTGGACCCCGGCTTCGACCTCGACGAGCCTCCCGGCAACGGCGCGGGCACCACCGACTGATTCCCGTGGCCGCCTGACGCCCGTCGTCGGGCGCGCCCGCCGCCGCAGCACGACGAAGGCCCCCGGTCCTCACGGACCGGGGGCCTTCGTGCGACGCGGGCCCGGAGCGGACGCCGGGCCGTGCGGCGTCAGCGGATCTTGTTGCCCGCGGAGCGCAGCTGCTGCGACGCCTCGATGATGCGCGCGGCCATGCCGGCCTCGGCCAGCTTGCCCCAGGCGCGCGGGTCGTAGGCCTTCTTGTTGCCGACCTCGCCGTCGATCTTCAGGACGCCGTCGTAGTTCGAGAACATGTGGCCGACGACGGGGCGCGTGAACGCGTACTGCGTGTCGGTGTCGATGTTCATCTTGATGACGCCGAAGTCCACCGCCGCCGAGATCTCCTCGGCCGTGGAGCCGGAGCCGCCGTGGAAGACCAGGTCGAACGGGTTCTCCTTGCCGACCTTCGCGCCGACGGCCTCCTGGATCTCCTTGAGGATCTCCGGGCGGAGCTTGACCGCACCCGGCTTGTACACGCCGTGCACGTTGCCGAACGTGAGGGCCGTCAGGTAGCGGCCCTTCTCGCCCGTGCCGAGCGCCTCGATCGTCGCGAGGCCGTCCTCGACCGTCGTGTAGAGCTTCTCGTTGATCTCGGCCTCGTGGCCGTCCTCCTCACCGCCGACGACGCCGACCTCGATCTCGAGGATCGTGCGCGCCGCCTGCGAGAGCTCGAGCAGCTCGGCCGCGATGGTGAGGTTCTCGTCCAGGGGGACGTCCGAGCCGTCGTACATGTGCGACTGGAACGTCGGCAGGCCGCCGTTCTTCACCTGCTCGGCCTCGATGGCCAGGAGCGGGCGGACCCAGGAGTCGAGGTTCTTCTTGACGCAGTGGTCGGTGTGGATCGCGATCTGCACCGGGTAGTTCTTCGCGACCTCGCGCGCGTACGCCGCGAGCGCGAGCGAACCGGCGATGCGGTCCTTGACCGTCGAACCCGAGCCGTACTCGGCGCCGCCCACGGAGACCTGGATGATGCCGTCGGACTCGGCCTCGGCAAAGCCCTGGAGCGCGGCGGTGATGGTCTGCGACGAGGTGATGTTGACGGCCGGGTAGGCGAACGAGCCTGCCTTCGCCCGGTCGATCATCTCGGCGTAGACCTCGGGGGTTGCGATGGGCATGCGGAGCTCCTGTGGAGTCGTGCGGGGTGGACTGTCAGGTCAAAGTCTGGCATGGATGACAGCGCGAGGTCAGGGCCGTTCGACCTGTGGTCCCCCGATGACCACGCCTCTACCTCGGCGACCCCGTCGGCCCCAGGTGCTGCGCCGCCCACGCGTGCAGGGCGATCGCGCCGGCGGCGCCGGCGTTGATCGACCGGGTCGACCCGTGCTGCGTGATGTGGAGCACCGCGCGGCACGCCTCGACCGCCTCGGGCGTCAGCCCGGCCGACTCCTGGCCGAGGAGCAGCACGCACGACGCGGGCAGCGCGTAGCCCTCGATCGGCACCGACCCCGGGACGTTGTCGACCCCGAGGAGCGGCAGCCCCTCCCCCGCCGCCCAGACCGCGAGGTCCGCCACCGACGCATGGTGGTGGACGTGCAGGTAGCGGTCGGTGACCATGGCGCCGCGGCGGTTCCACCGCCGTCGCCCCACGACGTGCACCCCGGCCGCGTTGAACGCGTTGGCGGTGCGGACGACGGAGCCGATGTTCAGGTCGTGCGCCCAGTTCTCGATCGCGACGTGGAGCCGGCGGGCCGGGTCGCGGCGCGCGTCGAGGTCGGCGACGACGGCCTCGACCGTCCAGTACCGGTAGGCGTCGACGACGTTGCGGCGGTCGCCGTGCGCGAGCAGCTCGGGGTCGTACCGAGGGTCGAGCCGCGTCGCTCCGGGCGGTCCGGCGGGGTCCGGGACGCGGGGCCACGCCTCCGGGCCGCCCGGCCACGGGCCGACGCCGACCTCGCGCTCGTCCGCCTCCCGCTCGCCCGCGCTGCTCGCCATGGCGCACATTCTGCCGGGACCCGCAGGTCCGTCGTCGCCGGACCTCCACGGCGGGTCCACACCGACCGCCGGGCCACGCGGCCGCGCCCGGCTACGCTGGTGACCCGTGACCACCCTCGCCGAGCTCGCCTCCGCCCTCCCGGGAGCCGCGCACGCCGCGAGCCTCGGCGCCGCCGGACCGGTCGCCGCCCTGGGCCCAGACTGGATGGACCCGATGACGCTCATCGAGCGCTTCGGCGACGCCGCGCTCGTCGGGATCGTCGTCGTCATCTTCATCGAGACGGGCCTGCTCTTCCCGATCCTGCCGGGCGACTCGCTGCTGTTCACCGCGGGCGCGCTCGTCGCGCAGGAGTCGCTGCAGATCAGCCTGCCCGTGCTGCTCGTCCTGCTGTTCGCCGCGGCGTTCCTCGGCGACCAGACGGCGTACCTCATCGGACGCACCGTCGGGCCCAAGGTGTTCGACCGGCCCGACTCCCGGTTCTTCAAGCGCAAGTACATCGACCAGACGAACGCCTACTTCGAGAAGTACGGCGGCCGGACGATCGTCATCGCGCGGTTCGTGCCCATCGTGCGCACGTACGCCCCCGTCGCCGCGGGTGTCGGCAAGATGCACTACCGGCACTTCGTCGGGTTCAACGCGCTCGGCGCGCTGCTCTGGGCCGTCGGCCTCACGTGGCTCGGCTACCTCCTGGGGAACATCACGTTCGTCAAGGAGAACATCGAGGCGCTCGTCCTCCTCATCGTCTTCCTGTCCGTGCTGCCCATGGTCGTCGAGGTCTGGCGCGGGCGGCGGGCGGAGAAGCGGGCGGCGGCGCTCGAGGCGCAGATCGCGGCCGACGCCCAGCAGAGGACCGGGGTCGCGGAGGACGCGACCGCCGTCGGCCAGGCCGACACGGACGGGAAGGACGCCTGACATGACCCGAGAGATCACGAGCTGGCTCACCGACATGGACGGCGTGCTCGTCCACGAGGGCCACGCGATCCCCGGCGCACCGGAGTTCGTGCGCGCGCTGCGCGACAAGGGCCGGCCGTTCCTCATCCTCACGAACAACTCGATCTTCACGGCACGCGACCTGCGGGCGCGGCTCGCGACGTCAGGCATCGACGTGCCGGAGGAGTCGATCTGGACGTCGGCGCTCGCGACGGCGCAGTTCCTCACCGACCAGATCCCCCAGGGCAGCGCGTACGCCGTGGGCGAGGCCGGGCTGACGACGGCGCTCTACGAGGCCGGCTACACGCTCACCGAGTCCGACCCGGACTACGTGGTGCTGGGCGAGACGCGGACGTACTCGTTCGAGGCGATCACCAAGGCGATCCGCCTCGTGCTGGGCGGGTCGCGGTTCATCTGCACCAACCCCGACACGACCGGGCCCTCGCAGGAGGGACCGTTGCCCGCCACGGGCGCCGTCGCGGCGATGATCACCTCGGCGACGGGCCGCAAGCCGTACTTCGTCGGCAAGCCCAACCCGATGATGTTCCGCTCCGCGCTCAACCGCATCGACGCCCACTCCGAGACGACCGCGATGATCGGCGACCGGATGGACACCGACGTCGTCGCGGGCATCGAGGCGGGCCTGTACACCTACCTCGTCATGACGGGCTCCACGACGATGTCCGACGTCGACCGCTACCCGTTCCGGCCGAGCAAGGTCGTCGACTCCGTCGCGGACCTCGTCGACCTCGTCTGAGGGCACGCCGGGCCGGTCCGGCCGTTCCAGCTCCCCGGGGAACCCCGCACGCACGACGACGCCCGGTCACCGCGAGGTGACCGGGCGTCGTCGTGCCGGGGACCGGGGTCAGCCGGCCGCGGCCACCTCCACGCGACCCGCGCGACGGCGGCGCACCGCCAGGAGGGCCGCACCGGTGAGCAGCAGCGTCCCGGCCAGGAGCGCGAGGCTCCCGGCGTCGGAGCCGGTGGTGGCGAGCGCCCCCGAGTAGGCGTCGCACTCGACGTCGCCGCCGACCGGGAAGCTCACCGTCACCGGCGAGAGCGCGGTCCCGGCCTCGTAGAACCCGGCGAACGCCTTCGCGCCGGCGGCCGTGAGGGTCGCGGGGACGCCGCTCCACGTGATCGCGGAGCCCGACGTCGCCTTCTTCCCCGACAGGTCCAGGCTCGCGAACGCGACGCCGGTCGACGAGGACTTGTTGCCCTCCATGTCGCTGCTCTGCACGTCGACCACGAGCGTGCCCGACGACCCGTCCACGACCACCCGCGGGTTGCTGATCCGCAGGTCGAGGATGCCCTCGTGCCCGGAGAACGACACCGACCCGCCGAAGCTCGCGCGGCCCTTGCCGAGGTCCATGTTGAACGAGCCCTTGCCGCCGCTCCACGTGAACGCCGAGCCGCCGTCCCGCACGCCGTCCGTCGAGACCGAACCCTTCGCGATCGGGCCGGTGACGTACGACCGGAACCGGTCGCTCACACCCCACGAGAGGGTCGCGCCGTTGACGCCCTGCGCGAAGCACTGCTCCGTCGCGCTGCCGGAACCGGAGCCGGTGCCGGTCGTGCCGGCGCCCACGATCGTGATGGGCGCGGACGCGGTGTGGTCCGCACCGACGAGGAGGAGCGTGTGCTCGCCCGGGGCGACGTCCTTCGGGATCGTCACGGTCGAGCTCGCGGCGCCACCGGCGTTCGCGGTCGTGCCCGTCGCGAGCGTGCGCGGCGTGGAGCGGAGCTCCGTGCGGATGCCGGACTCGCGCGCGCCGAACCCGACGCCGCTGATCGTCACCTCGTCGCCCGGGCGAGCCTGCGCCACCGAGAGCGTCGCCTTCGCCGGGTCCACGGACCCGCCGGTCGAGCCGTCGCCCGGGGCGCCGATGGTGCCGCCGCCCCCGGGCGCGGTCGCCTTCGCGCCGACCGTGAACGTCACGGGGTCGAGCGCGGTCCCGGCCGGGTAGAAGCCGACGAACGCGAGCGAGCCGTCCGCGGTGAGCGTCGCGGCCGCGTCGCGGAACGTCACGGCCCCGTCCGCGCTCGTCGTCGGCGCACCGAGCGCCAGGGTCGCGACGGCGACGCCCGTGCGGTCGAACGTCGAGCCGTCCAGCCCCGTGGAGCGCGCGTCCGCGAGCAGGCGACCCGTGCCCGGGCCGGTGATCTCGACCACCGGGTTCGACAGGGTGAGGTCGAGCGCGCCCGCGTGGCCGGTGAAGCGGACCGTCCCGGCGTACCGGGCCGTCCCCCGGCCGCTCGACGCGGTCCACGTGCCGCCGTCGGCCTGGCCGAAGCGGAAGACGCCGTCGACGACGCTCGCGCCGCTCGTCGCCGTCGCGCCGCCCTTCGCGACCGGGCCCACGATGTAGCTGCGGAACGACTCCTTGACGCCCCACGTGAGGCTGCCGGCCGTCGTCGGCGCCGGGGTCACCGGCGTGGCGGTCACCGCGACGGTCACCGGCGCGGACGTCGAGCCGCGGTAGGCGGTGGCGTCCGTGGGGACGAACGTCGCGCTCAGGGCGTGCGACCCGACGGCGAGCGGGCCCGTCCGGAACGTCGCGACACCGTCCGTGACGGCCGCGGTGCCCAGGGTCGTGCCGCCCTCGACGAACCGGACCGTGCCGGCCGCCTTCGGCGCGACCGTCGCGGTGAGCGTCACCGCCGCGCCCTCGACGACCGACGTCGCCGACGACGCGAGCGTCGTCGTGGTCGACTTCGCCTCGCCCCCGGGGACCGGGGCGGTCACGGTCAGCGTGGTGCTGCCGGTCAGGCCGAGCTCCGACGTGACGACCACGGGGACGGGCCCGGCGGGGGTGCCGGCGGGGACCGTGAGCACGAGCGTCGCGCCGTCGCGGGAGTACGACGCCGGGGCGCCGCCGAACGTCACGGCCTTGACCGCGTCGTCCGCAGCGAGGCCACGCACGGCGAGGCGGACCGTCGAGCCGGCCTCCACCGTGGTGGACGCGGGCGTGACGGTGAGCGTGCCCGGCGCGTCGTACGCGACGGGGACGAAGAGCTCCTGCGCGGCGTTGCTCACGCCGCCCGCGCCGTAGGTGGCGACGCCGTAGCGACCGCCCTCGAGCGCGGCGGGGTTCTTCACGACGAGACGCGCCTCGAACGTGCCTTCCGGCGTGATGTCCGCCCACTGCGCCCGGACCACCGACTGGTACTGCGCGGGGACCTGGTCGAGCACGGGCTCGGCGAGGGCCCACACCTGCGAGCCGACCTTGCGGGTCGACGCCGCGGCGCCCTCGGACGGCCGCCACTGCTCGGCGAAGCTCCCGAACACGACGTAGGTGCCCTGCGGGAGCGTCGCCGGGATCGGGACGCCGCGCCCGCCGACGTTCGCCGCCGGGTCGAAGCCGGTGCCCCGGACGACGATCGTGTCGCCCACCGCGACCGGGGTGTCGCCGAGGGGCGTCGTGCCGTCCGCGGCGAGCACCGAGATCTCGGGCTCCCACACGGGCGCCTCGGGCTCCGTCGTGAACGCGACGGGCGCGTACAGCTCCTGCGCGGCGTTGACCGTGCCGCCCGCGGCGTACGTGTAGACGCCGTAGCGGCCGCCCTCACGCTCGAGCTCGCTCGCGACGAGCTCGGCGGTGAACGTGCCGTCCGGCGCGAGCTCGGCCCACTGCCCGCGGATCGCGGACTGGTAGCGCGGGTCCACCTGGTCGAGCGCCGCGGACGAGAGTGCCCACCGCTGCGAGCCGGCCGTGCGCGCGCTCGACGGGGCACCCTCCGACGGGCGCCAGTCGGCCGCGAAGCTGCCGAAGACCACGTAGGTGCCGGCGGGGATGCCGCCGGAGATCGGCGGGCGGTTGCCCGCCGGCGCGACGTTCGCGGCCGGGTCGAAGCCCGAGCCCTTGACGACGATCCTGTCGTCCGGGCGGACGGGCGCGTCCCCGAGCGGCGTCGTGCCGTCGGCGGCGTAGAGGGTGATCCGCGGCTCCCAGACCGGCTCGGGCGTCGTGCCGCCCTGGACCGCGACGGGCGTGAACGTGTCGAGGCTGCGGTCGGTCGCCGAGAGGCCGTGCGCGGCGGACGTCGCCACCACGTACTGCTTCGCCGGGTCGAGCTTTCCGGCCGGGACGGTCAGCGTCGTCGTGAACGCGCCGTCGCGCACCTGCTGCGGCATGACCCAGCCCTGGGCGAGCCAGCCGCTGGCGACGAGGGGGCCGCTGCCGTCCCAGATCGAGGCGTCGCCGAGGAGCACGTACGCGCCGTTCGCGGCGCCCGCGCCGACGAACCCGGTCCCCTGGATCGTGAACGTGTTCTCCACCGCCGGGTCGACGGGCGCCGACGGCGACACCGTGACCGCGGGGTCGACGGCGGGCTCCGGCTCGGGCTCCGGCTCGGGCTCGGGCTCCGGGGCGGTCACCGTGTGCGCGACGGCCGCGGAGGCCGAGGCGACGAACGCGGCCGGGTCCGCGGGCGTGAAGGCGGCGCTCAGCTCGTGGCTCCCCGCGGCGAGGGCCGCGGTCTCGAGGCGCGCGACGCCGTCGGCCACGGGAGCGGTGCCGAGGGCGGTGCCGCCGTCACGGAACTCGACCGTGCCCGCGGCGGCGGGCGCGACGGTCGCGGTGAGCGTCACGCTCGCCCCGGCCGCGGACGTGCCCGCGGGCGCTGCGGCGAGCGCGGTCGTCGTCGCCTGCGCGGGCGCCACGGGCTCGGGCGACACGACGCGGGCGGTCAAGGTCGACAGGGGCTTGCCCGCGTACGACGAGAAGTACGGCGAGACGTTCCCGAGCGTCCCGACGACGGTCCCGTCGGCCACGAACGTGACCTCGTCGCCGGTGCGCGTCGCGGACACCGTGACGTCGGCGACCTTGACGTCGTTCCCCGCGCCGGGGTTCACCGTGCCCGCGAAGTCCGCGTAGACCGCGCCCGTCGTCGGGCCGGTGAGGTCGAGCCGCACGTCGGAGATCGTCACGTCGAGCGCGCCGTGGTGGCCCTCGTACCGGGTCGATCCGCCGAGACGGACGGTGCCCGTCCCGGACGCGGCGTCGTAGCTGCCGGACGCGGGGCCGTAGGTCGCCTGGCCGCCGTGGAGCGGCGGGGTGATCGTGCCCTGGGCGATGCCGCCCGTGACGTACGACGTCCACGAGTCGACGAAGTTCCAGGTGGCCGACCCGCCGGTCACGTCGGCCGCGGCCGCCTGGGCCGGGGCGCCGGTGCCGGCGACGGTGAGGCCGGCGGCGAGCGCCGCGGCGAGGAACGAGGCGAGGGCGCGTCGGACGCGTCTCGGCGATGAAGTGCGCACAAGGTCTCCCGTGCTGGTCCGGGCGAGGTCCCGGCGGGGAGCGGGACCGAGAAGGGAGCGTGCTCACGCTCCGCCGAGACGGACCATATAAGGGTCGCCTCACCAAAGCAAGGTAAGCCTGACCTATCGAGATGTGACGCGCGCCTCCTCCCTCCACGACGACGCCCCGCGGCCCAGGAGGCCGCGGGGCGGTGCGCCGCGTCGAGCGGCGGGAGACGGAGCGGGAGGGGCTCAGGCGAGGCCGAGGTCCTCCAGGCTGAACAGGTAGTGGTACGGCACGCCGAGCGCCTCGATCTTCGCGCCCGCACCCGTGGCACGGTCGACGATCGTCGCGACGCCCGCGACCTCGCCCCCGGCCGCGCGCACGGCCTCGATCGCCGTGATCGGCGAGCCGCCCGTCGTCGTGGTGTCCTCGACCACGACGACGCGCCGGCCCGCGACGTCGGGACCCTCGATCTGGCGCTGCATCCCGTGCGCCTTCGCCGCCTTGCGCACCACGAACGCGTCGAGGTCCTGACCACGGGACGCGGCGGCGTGCAGGAGGGCGGTCGCGATGGGGTCGGCACCCAGCGTCAGGCCGCCGACGGCGTCGATCTCCGCCGTGCCGAGCCCCTGCTCCTCGAGGAGGTCCAGGAGCTGGTGGCCGATGAGCGGCGCCGCGCGGTGGTGCAGCGTCACGCGGCGCAGGTCCACGTAGTAGTCCGCCTCCTTGCCCGAGGAGAGCGTCACGCGGCCGTGCACGACGGCGAGCTCACGGATGAGGCCGAGCAGCTGCTCGCGGGGGGTCGAGGCGAGCGTCGAGGCGGGGTCGGTAGTCACGACCGCCAGGGTATCGGGCCCGCCCGGTGCCTAGCGGTACTTGCCGATCGCGCGGACGGCGGAGCGCGGCATCGCGCGCAGGGCCGCCGACGCGACCCGGTACCGCACCGACGGCGTGGAGATGACGACGCCCCGCCGCACGTCCGCGAGCGCCTCCGCGACGACCCGGTCGGCGTCGAGCCACGCGAGGTCGGGGAGCACGGACTTGTCGATGCCCGCGCGGTCGTGGAACTCGGTGTGCGTGAAGCCGGGGCACAGCACGGTCGCCGTGACGCCCGTGCCGTGCAGCTCGACGGCGAGCCCCTCCGTGAACGACCGCACCCACGCCTTCGCCGCCGCGTACGTGCCGCCCGCGGTGAGGGCCGCGACCGACGCGACGTTGAGGATCGCGCCGCGCCCGCGCTCCGTCATCTGGCCCGCCGCCGCGTGCGACAGCACCATGACGGCGCGGACCATGACGTCGAGCGCCTCGAGCTCGACGTCGAGGTCGCCCCCGACGAAGTGCTGGTGCGTCGCGAAGCCCGCGTTGTTGACGAGCAGGCCGACCGGGCGCTCGTCCGGGCCGCCGGTCGTGGCGAGGCGCTCCGCGACGCGCGCGACGTCGTCGGGCACGGAGAGGTCGGCGCGCAGCACCTGGACGCGCACCCCGGCCGCGGCGCGGATCTGCCGTGCGGTCTCCTCGAGGCGCGCCTCGTCGCGCGCCACGAGGACGAGGTCGTGCCGCGCCGTGGCGAGCTGCCACGCGAACTCCAAACCCAGGCCGGCGCTCGCGCCGGTGATGAGTGCTGTCGCCATGGTCACAGCCTACGGGCGCCCGGGTGACCCGGGCGCCCGCAGGCGGGGTGGAGTCGTGTCACCGGGCCGGCGGCTTCACGGCGAGCACGGGGCACGCGGCGCCCAGCAGGATCTGCTGGGCGGTGGAGCCGAGCACGAGCTTCCCCACGGGCGTGCGGTGCCGCACCCCCACGACGACGAGGTCGGCGTCGACCTCGGCCGCGACACCGAGCACGACCTCCGCGGGCAGCGCGGAGGACTGCAGGTGCCGCACCTCGTGCTCGACGCCCGCCTCCTCGAGGATCGTGCCGACCTCGACGAGCTGGTCGTGGTCGGCCCAGCGCGGGTCGACGAGCCGGTCGCCGCGCGTCGTGTTGACCACGACGACGCCGGCGCCGAGCAGGACGGCCGCCCGGGCCGCGGCCCGCGTCGCGGCGGTCCCGAGCTCGCCGGGCGCGTAGGCGAGGACGACGGTCATCAGCGCACCTCCTGGTCCTGGGCCTCGACGCGGACGTCCTCCGCGAGCGCCGCGAGCTCGGCGCCGGTGCGGCGCTCGCGCCGGCGCAGCCAGAGGCCCGCGAGGACCACGACGGCGACGAGGGCGTAGGCCGTCGCGGCGAACGGGCTGGTGACGAGCGTCGTCAGGTCGCCCTGGCTGATCGCGAGCGAGCGGCGCAGGCGGTCCTCGGCCATGGGCCCGAGGATCATGCCGACGACCATGGGCGCGACGGGGTAGCCGTAGCGCCGCATGAAGAACCCGATCGCGCCGATGACGAGCAGGATGAGCACGTCGACCGGGGAGAAGTTCAGCGCGTACGAGCCGAGCGCGCCGAACAGCAGGATGCCCGCGTAGAGGTAGTGCCGCGGGATCTGGAGCACCTTCACCCACATGCCCACGAGGGGCAGGTTGAGCACGATGAGCATGAGGTTGCCCACGTAGAGGCTCGCGACGAGCGCCCACACGAGCGCGGACTGGCTCTCGAAGAGCAGCGGGCCCGGCTGGATGCCGTACGACTGGAACGCGACGATGATGATCGCGGCGGTCGCCGTCGTCGGGAGGCCGAGCGTGAGGAGCGGCACGAGGACGCCGGACGCCGCGGCGTTGTTCGCCGCCTCCGGGCCCGCGACGCCCTCGATCGCGCCCTTGCCGAACTCGTCCTTGTGCTTCCCGGCGGACCTGCGCTCGGCGGCGTACGACAGGAAGGTCGCGACGTCGGCGCCGCCCGCCGGGATGGTGCCGACGGGGAACCCGATAGCCGTCCCGCGCAGCCACGGCTTCCACGAGCGCCGCCAGTCCTCGCGCTTCATCCAGGAGCGCCACCCCTTCTCGACGGGGATGACGTGCACGGGACCGTGCCGCAGGCGCGACCCGACGTACAGCGCCTCGCCCACCGCGAAGAGGCCGACGGCGACGATGACGACGTCGATCCCGTCGGCGAGCGTCGGGACGCCGAACGTGAACCGCTGCTGGCCGGTGAGCGTGTCGGTGCCCATCAGCCCGAGGAACAGGCCGAGCGACAGGGACGCCATGCCGCGCGGCACCGACGACCCGAGCAGCGCGCCGACGGTCACGAACGCGACGACCATGAGCGCGAAGTAGTCGGGCTCGCCGAGCTGCACGGCCCAGCGCGCGACGTACGGCGCGACGAACGTCAGGGCGACGGTCGCGATGGTGCCCGCGACGAACGAGCCGATCGCGGCGGTCGCGAGCGCGGCCGCCCCGCGGCCCATGCGGGCCATCCTGTTGCCCTCGAGCGCCGTGACGATCGACGACGACTCGCCGGGCGTGTTGAGCAGGATCGACGTCGTCGACCCGCCGTACATGCCGCCGTAGTAGATGCCGGCGAACACGATGATGGCGGCCGTCGCGTCGAGCGAGTACGTGAGCGGCAGGAGCAGCGCGATCGTCATCGCGGGGCCGATGCCGGGGAGCACCCCGACCGCGGTCCCGACGAACACGCCGAACAGCGCGTAGAGCAGGTAGACGGGCTGGACGACGGTCGCGAACCCGTCGAGCAGCGCGGTGAGGTTATCCACGGAACCAGGTCACCCCCTCCAGGAGCGGGCCGGGCGGGAGCGACAGCCCGAGCACGCCCCCGAACAGGACCTGGATCACCAGGGCCAGGACGAGGCCGAGCACGGCGGCGCGCCACCACGGGCGGGCGCCGAGGACGATCGCGGCCCCGGCGAACAGGAGCGTCGCGGCAAGCGGCCACCCGACGAGGTTGATCGCGTAGACGTGCACGAACAGCACCGCGCCGAGGAGACCGACGGTCAGCCAGTCGGTGCGGGCGTCGGGGTCGACGTCCTCGCTGTCCTCCTCCTGGCCGCCGTGCCCCCGCCAGACGGCGACGAGCAGCACGAGGCCGGTGGCGAGCAGCAGCGCGCCCACGAGGTAGGGGAACGCGCGGGGACCGAGCGTGTTCGACGAGCCCGGCACGACGATCGTCCCCGCGTCGAGGAGCACGAACACCCCGAGGGCGGCGGTGATGCCGGCGACGACGAGCTCGCCAGGTCGCCGCCGGGGACCCGCGGCGGGGGTGGCGCCTGCGGGGTCCCCGGCGGCCTGGCCGTCGGCGGGGTCGCCGACGGCCGTCGCCGGCGCCGGCCCGGGGCGGGGCTCGGCGTCGGACGGTCCTGGCTCGGGAGCCGCGGCGGACGACCCCGCGGACGGAGCCTCCGACGACCCCGGCTCGCGCGACGCGTCGGGTGGCGCGTCGCGCGAGGCGCGACGCCTGGTCACGGCGCGACCAGGCCGACGTCGGTGAGCGTCATCTTGATGTCGGCGATGTTCCCCGTGAGGAAGCCGTCGAACTCCTCGCCCACGAGGAACGCGTCGTCCCAGCCCTTCTCCTCGAGCGTCGCCTGCCACTCGTCGGACGCGACCATCTCGCTGACGAGCAGCTCGAGGGCGCGGCGGTCCTCCTCGGAGAGGTCGCCCGGCGCGACGACGCCGCGCCAGTTCGTGAGCTCGACGTCGTACCCGGCCTCGGTCATGGTCGGCACGTCGGGCAGCAGGTCCGTGCGCTCGGCGCCCGAGACCGCGAGCGCCCGGACGGTCCCGGCCTTGACCTGCTCCGCGTACTCGCCGACGCCCGAGATCCCGGCGCTGACCTTGTTGCCGAGCAGCGCGGCGAGCGACTCGCCGCCGCCCGAGTAGGCGACGTAGTTGAGGAGCCCGCCCACCTCCGCCGACGGCACGTCGGCCGCCTGGAGGAGCATCCCCGCGAGGATGTGGTCGGCCCCGCCGGCGGAGCCGCCGGTGATGGAGACGGACTTGCCGTTCGCCACGACGTCGTCGACGAGGTCCTCGAGCGTCTGGTACGGCGACGACGCGGGCACGACGACGACGAGGGGCTCCTCGGTGAGGCGCGCGATCGGGGTGGTGTCCTCGATGCGGGCCTGCGACTCGTTGGTCTCGACCGCGCCGACCATGACGAGGCCCATGACGAGCAGCGTGTGGGGGTCGGTGGTGTTGGCGAGCGACGCGAGGCCGACCGTGCCGCCGGCGCCGCCGACGTTCGTGACGGTCGCGGTGCGCACGAGCCCGGAACCCTGGAGGTCCTGCTGCATCGCGCGGCCGGTCTGGTCCCAGCCCCCGCCGGGGTCGGCCGGGACGACGATCGCGAGCTCGTCGACCGACGCGGCGGCCCCGCCGGACGCGTCGCCGGAGCCGCCCGTCGTGGGGGCGCCGGGCTCGAGGCCCGAGCACGCGGCGAGACCGAGGACGAGTCCTGCGGCGAGCGTCGCGGTGAGAGCGTGCCGCGGGCTGACGGTGTGCCCGGAGCGCGGGCGGACGACGGATCGCATGTCTCCTCCTTGAGCGGGACCCGCAACGGCGCGGGCCTCACGACCTGATCCGGGGAGCCTAGGAGCGCGGGGCGGCACGGCGAGGGCTGTGGTCGTACTGGACGTTGTGGTCGATCCGGTGGTTGCGGTCGTTGTGGTCACGGCCGAGGCCCGGGTGCGGCGGACCTGGGGCACACTGGTGCGGTGGGTCGAGCAGTGTCGCTCCGGGTGCAGCTCCTCGTGCTGCAGGTCGCCATCGTGCTCCTGGTCGTGGCGTCGGCGGGGGCCGTCGCCTCGACCCTGCAGCACCGCCAGCTCCGCGACGCCTACCTCGACCGCATGACCGCGGTCGCGTTCTCCGTCGCGCGCCTGCCCGCGATCATCGACGCGTTCGACGACGACGACCCCGCCGCGACGATCCAGCCGATCGCGGAGGTCATCCGCGAGGCCTCCGACGTCACGTACGTCGTCGTCACGGACGACGAGGGCGTGCGGTACTCCCACCCGGACCCGACCCGCATCGGCGAGAGGGTCTCGACGGACCCGTCGGTCCCGCTCTCCGGCGAGGTGTGGACGGGCACGCAGACCGGCACGCTGGGCGAGTCGTGGCGCGTCAAGGTCCCGGTGTTCGGGCCCGAGGGCGACGTCGTCGGGACGGCGAGCGTCGGCATCCTCGAGTCCGACCTGGCCGACGACCTCGCCGACGACCTCGGGTGGCTGCTCGCGGCCCTCAGCGTCGCGGCGGCGCTCGGCGTGGTGTGCGCGGCGTTCGTGACGCGTGCCGTGCGCCGCCGCATCTTCCGGCTCGAGCCCGAGGAGATCGGCCGGCTGCTCGAGACGCGCGACGCGATGCTCCACGGCATCTCCGAGGGCGTCGTCGCGCTCGACCGCGACGGCGCGGTCGTGCTCGTCAACGACGAGGCGCAGCGCCTCCTCGGGATCGCGGCGGCCGACGCCGTCGGGCGGCCCGCGCACGACGTCCTCGACCCGCAGCTCCTCGCGCTCGTGCCCGACACCGCGGAGACGGCCGACGACGCCGACGCGCCCGCCGCCGGGCCCGAGGAGGGCGGCGCGCTCGTCCTCGCGGGCGAGCGCGTGCTGCTCGCGCGCGCCGACCGGGCCCGCGTCGACGGGCGCGCCGTCGGGACCGTGCTGCTCCTGCGCGACCACACCGAGCTGCACGCGCTCCTGCGCGACCTGGACGGCGCGCGCGGCCTCACCGACGCGCTGCGCGCGCAGTCCCACGAGTTCGCCAACAAGCTCCACGTCGTCTCGGGCCTGCTGGAGCTCGGGCAGGCCGACGAGGCCGTCGCGTTCATCGAGCGCGCCGGGCACGGCGGGCTGCTCACCGCGTCGGGCGTCGCGCCAGGCGTCCACTCCCCCGAGGTCGCGGCGCTGCTCCTGGTCAAGGCCACGACGACGCGCGAGCGCGGCTCGCGCCTCGAGGTGTCGCCGTCCGCGCACCTCGCCGCGCCCGCGGGGCCCGACGACGCCGCCCTGCACGGCGACGCCCTCACCGTGCTCGGCAACCTCGTCGACAACGCGGTCGACGCCGTCGGGCCCGGGGGCCGCGTCCGCGTGCTCGTGACCGACCGCGCGCCCGACGGCACGGGCCCGACGCCGGGCGACCGGGTGGTCGTCGTCGTCGAGGACGACGGGCCCGGCATCCCCGCGGGCTCGCGCGCCGACGTCTTCGCCGCCGGGTACACCACGAAGGCGGGCCCGCCCGGGCGCGGGATCGGCCTCGCCCTCGTGCGGCGCGTGGCCGCGCGCCGCGGCGGGACGGTGGAGGTGACCACCTCCGTGCTCGGCGGGGCGCGCGTCGCGGTGGCCCTCCCCGCGCAGCCCGTCGACGCCGCCGCGGGCGCCCGGGCCCGGACGCCGGAGACGGCGTCGTGATCCCCGCCGGCCGCTCCCCCGCCCCCACCGGCGCGCCCACGGCGCCGCCGGGCGACCGGCTGCGCGTCCTCGTCGTCGAGGACGACCCGACGATCGCGCGCCTGCACCGCGGCTTCGTCGAGTCGCACCCGCGCTTCGTCGTCGTGGGCGAGGCGCGCACGGCGGCCGAGGCGCTGCGCGCGTTCGCCGTGCTCGACCCGGACGTCGTGCTGCTCGACATCTACCTGCCGGACGCGACCGGGCTGCACGTGCTGCGCCAGATCCGGCGCCGGCCGTCCCCGCCCGTCGACGTCGTCGCGACGACCGCCGCGCGCGAGCTGGAGAGCGTCCGCCAGGCCATGGCGGGCGGCGTGCAGCACTACCTCGTCAAGCCGTTCACGGCCGCGGCGCTGCGCGGCCGGCTCGACGAGGTCGCCCGTCTGCGCGACTCGCTGCGCACCGCGGGCGACGAGCTCGACCAGGACGCCGTCGACCGCCTCGTGCGGCGCGGGACGCCGGAGGCCGCGGCGCTGCCGAAGGGGCTGTCCGAGCGCAGCCTGCGGCTCGTCGTCGAGGCGCTCGCGGCGGCGTGCGCCGACGCGGGCGACGCGTCGGCGGGCGAGGTCGCCGCGCGGACCGGGATGTCGCGCGTGAGCGCGCGCCGCTACCTCGAGCACCTCGTCGCCACGGGGCGTGCCGACGTCGCGCCCCGGTACGGCGCGGCCGGGCGACCGGAGAACGGCTACCGGCCCGCCTGACCGGCGGGACCGCTGCGGGTCGCTGCGGGTCGCGCCCGCGACGCCGTACGGTGGGGCCCGTGCGCCTCGCGACCTGGAACATCAACTCCGTCCGTGCCCGCGTCGACCGCGCGGTCGCGTTCCTCGAGCGGACGGGGACCGACGTCCTCGCGCTCCAGGAGACCAAGTGCACGGACGCGCAGTTCCCCGTCGCGCCGTTCGAGGCGGCCGGGTACGAGGTCGCGCACGTCGGCGTGAACCAGTGGAACGGCGTCGCCGTCGTCTCGCGCGTGGGCCTCGACGACGTCGAGACGTCGTTCCCCGGGCAGCCCGCGTTCGGCGACAAGGTCGAGGCGCGCGCGCTCGGCGCGACGTGCGGGAGCGTGCGCGTGTGGAGCCTCTACGTGCCGCACGGGCGCGAGGTCGGCGACCCGCACTACGCCTACAAGCTGCGCTGGCTCGACGAGCTGCGCGCGCAGGCCGCGGGCTGGCTCGCCGCCGACCCGGCGGCGCAGGTCGCGCTCGTCGGGGACTGGAACGTCGCGCCGCTCGACACCGACGTGTGGGACGTCGCGTACTTCGCCGGGAAGACGCACGTCACCCCCGCCGAGCGGGACGCCTTCGCCGCGTTCGGCGCCGCCGGGTACACCGAGGTCACGCGCGAGGCGATCCCCGCCGAGCGCACCTACACCTACTGGGACTACCAGCGGCTGCGGTTCCCGCGGAACGAGGGCATGCGCATCGACTTCGCGTACCTGTCGCCAGCCGCCCGCGCGCGCGTCACGGGCGTGACGATCGACCGCGACGAGCGCAAGGGCAAGGGCGCGTCGGACCACGTGCCGGTCGTCGTCGACCTGGCGGGCTGACCTCCGGGGCGTCCGCCGTCGGGCTCGGGCCGCGGGTCGGCGCCGCGGGTCCGGGTCGGGCAGGGCGCGTCCCCTCGCTACGGTGTGTCCATGACGACGCCACCCGTCCCTCCGTACGGGTCCCCCGACGAGCCCGCCGACCCGTACGCCCCGCGGCGTCCGCACCAGCCGCCGCTCACGCCGTACCACCCGCCCACCGAGGACGCCCCCGCCGCGCCGGACGACGGCGGGTTCGTCGCGCCGTCGGGCGCCGGGGGCGGGTACGGGAGCACGCCGGGCGGCGGGAGCGGGTACGGGAGCACGTCGGGCGCCGGCGCCCCGTACGGCGCGCCGGCCGCGCCCGCCGGGTCCCCCTACGGCCCCGGCTCCCCCTACGCCCCCGGGGCGACGCCGTCGTACGGCGGGACGCCCGGGTACGCGGCGCCGCCCGGGCCCGCGGCGTACCCGACGCCGGGCTACGGGGGCTACCCGCCGCCGTACGGCGCGCCCTACGCGCCCCCGCCGCGGACCAACGGGCTCGCGCTCGCGTCCATGATCGTGTCGATCGCGAGCCTCGTGCTCTGCGCGGGCTTCCCCGGCCTCGTCGGCCTCGTGCTGGGCATCGTGGCGCTCAACCAGGTCATGCGCGACGGCACGCGCGGGCGCGGTTTCGCGGTGACCGGGATCGTCGTCGGCGCGGTCGGCACGGCGTTCGCGATGCTCGTGGTCCTCGCCGGCACGCTCGGGGACTCGGCACCGTGAGCGACGACGACCTCTTCGCCCCGCCCGGCGACGCCGCGTCCGGGCCCTCGGGACGCCCGCCCGTCCCGCCCCCCTCGGGAGCGCCCGGGGCCGCGGAGCCTCGCGCCGCGGACGCCGGCGCGCCCCGGCCCGGCCCGACGCCGCACGGCCCCTCCGGTGCGGCGGCACCCGTGCCGCCGCTCGGGCCCGGCGACCGGCCCGGCTTCGCCCCGGAGACGTACTACGCGCCCGGGTGGCAGCCCGCGGCGCCCGGCGTCGAGCCGCTCGCCGTCGCGAGCGTGCCGGCGGGCGTGGTGCTCGGGCCGGTCGGGGTCGGCCTCGGCGCCGCGGCCCTGTCGCGCGTCCGCTCCCGCGGCACCCGCGGACGCGGCCTGGCCGTGACCGGGATGGTGCTCGGCGCCGTCGCGACGCTCGGATGGGTGGTGGGCGGGATCGCCTGGTGGCAGGGCGAGCAGGCGCGCACGCCGCTCGCGGGCGACGTGGACGCGCCCCGCACGGTGAGCGCGGTGCAGCTCGTGCTGGGGACGTGCCTCGACGAGCTCCCGCCCGACGGCGAGGTGTCGCGCGTGCGCGCCGTCCCGTGCGCCGACGAGCACCGTGCGCAGGTCGTCGGGCGCACCGACCTGGGCGCGGACGAGGTCTGGCCCGGCCAGGACGCCGTGGACCGCCGCGTGGCGCGCGTGTGCACGCCCGAGACCCTCGGTCCGGATGCCCCGGAGGACGTGCGGCTCGTGGTGTGGGCACCGACCGAGGCGTCGTGGCGCGGCGGCGACCGCACCGGGCTGTGCCTGGCGAGCAGCGAGGCCCCGCTCCCGGCGGACCTGATCGGTTGACGTCCCGGGCGGACCGCGCCGTCAGCGTTCGGCGTCGGACAGCACGAGGCGCAGGTACGCGCGCAGGTCCGCGGCCATGTCGACGCGCTCGGGCCGCGGGCGGTCGAGGGACAGCAGCCACTGGACCTGCAGACCGTCCATGAGCGCGACGAGCTGGCGGGCCGCGACCTCCGGCTCGACGCCGTCGCGCAGGCCGCCCGACCGGGCGCGCCGGGACAGCTGCTCGCCGATGCGCGCGACGGTGGACTCGTAGCGCTCGACGAAGTACGCGTGCGCCGGGTGGTCGGGCGACGTCGCCTCGGCCGCGAGCGCCGTGAACAGCTCGACGATGGGCCTGCGCAGGGCGTTGCGCTCGACGAGCCGCACGAGCGCGTCGAAGAAGTCGGTCCCGCGCGCGAGGTCCTCCTCGAGGTCGGCGCGGTCGACGGTCTCCCGGTGGTCGAGCACCGCCTCGAGGAGCGCCGCCTTCGTCGGGAAGTGGTGGAGCAGCCCGGGGTGGGACATGCCGACGCGGGACGCGAGCTCGCGCAGCGACGCGGCGTGGAAGCCGACCTCGCCGAAGAGCACGACGGCCGCCTGGAGGATCTCCTCACGCTTGGCGCGTCCCTTCGCGTACCCGCGGGCGGGGTCGGGCGCCGCGGCGCGGCGGGAGCCCGTGGGGTCCTGCCCGGCGCCGATGGCCGCGCTCGTCATGGCACTGCTCCGTCCGTCGTCCGACGAGGGCACACCCTACCGACCGCGGTGCGGCCCGGCGGGGTGCCCGCGCCCGGGCGGAGGAGGTTCAGGGTGCGGGGGCGAGCGTCGGGGCGGGCTCGTCGGCGCTCGACGACGGCCCGGGCACCGCGACCGACGGCCGGTCGGCGGAGGGCGTCGGCGCAGGCTCGGCCGGGGGCGTCGGGCCAGGTCCGGTGGGGTCCTCGACGTCGGGCGGCGCGGCCCGCAGGGCTTCGGCGGTCGCCGCGGTGACGGTGCCGTCGGGCGTGAGGCCGTGCGCCTTCTGGAACGACCGCAGCGCGGTGCGCGTGGCGTCGTCCATCGTCCCCGTGACGGCGACGTCGGCACCGTGCACGCGGAGCCGCTCCTGGACCCACGAGACGGACGCCGTGCCGGGGTCGGTCGTCGGGGAGGGCGTGGGGGTGGGCGCGGTCGGTCCCGGGTTCGGCTCGGACGCGGTGGGAGCGGGCGCGGGCTCGGTGGTGGGCGAGGGCGCGCCGGGCGCGGCCTGCTCTCCCGGGCCGCTCGCGGACGGGCGCGGGGACGGGGCCGGGCGCGCGTCGTCGGACGTGCCGTCCGCCGCGTCGGGCGGAGGGATGCGGGTCACCTCGGGGCGGGGGGTGTCGGGGCGCGGCGTGACCGCGGGGACCGCGTCCTCGCCGTTCGCGCCGCCCTCGGCGGAGACCCCGCCGACGACGACCGCCTCGCCACCGCCCGTCGCGGCACCGACCATGCCCGCGACGGCGACGACGAGCGTCACCGCCCCGGCGCCGGCGGCAACCGTGACCCACGGCGTGGCGGTGCGGCGCGCGGGCCGCTGGAGGGGGGCGGTGCGGTCCCGCTCGGCGGGTCCGGACCGGTCGTGGCGTCGGCGCACGTCGCCTCCTTCCGGGGCTGTCGTGGGGGCGGACGGCGCGACACGCTGCCCACCAGGGCGATCGGGTGGACGTCCACCCTGCCCCATCCCGGCTCGTGTGTCACGCCCGACGCCCTCACCTGCGGCGATGCCCACCAGGGCTCCCCCGGTCCAGCGGTGCGGCGCCACGCCTCCGACGGAGGTCGCAACGCAGGTTCCGCCCTGCGCCGCAAGACCCGGCGGGGGCCCGCGCGACAGCCTGGTGGGGCACCGCACGGGAGGCCCGTGCGGGACGCACGAGGGAGGGACCGGCATGACCACCATCCACGTCTCCGGGCTGCGCAAGGCGTACGGGGCGTTCGACGCCGTGCACGACGTGACGTTCACCGCCGCGCCGGGCCGCGTCGTCGGGCTGCTCGGCCCGAACGGCGCCGGCAAGACGACCACGCTCCACGTCCTGCTCGGGCTCGCGGCCCCGACCGCGGGCACCGCGACGTTCGACGGCCGCACGTTCGCGGACCTGGCGCACCCGGCCCGCACCGTCGGCGCGCTGCTCGACGCGGGCGGCCTGCACCCGGGACGCACGGGCCGCGACCACCTGCGCGTGCTCGCGTCCGCCGGCCGGATCCCGGCGCGTCGCGTCGACGAGGTGCTCGCGCTCGTCGGCATGACCCCCGCCGCAGACCGCCGTGTCCGGACGTACTCGCTGGGGATGCGGCAGCGCGTCGGGATCGCGGCCGCGCTGCTCGGCGACCCGGAGGTCCTCGTCCTCGACGAGCCCGCCAACGGTCTCGACCCCGCCGGGATGCGCTGGCTGCGCGACCTCGTCCGCGCGTTCGCCGACGACGGCGGCACCGTGCTCCTCGCGAGCCACGTGCTGTCCGAGGTGCGGCAGGTCGCGGACGACCTCGTCGTCGTCGGGCAGGGACGCGTCGTCGCGGAGGGGCCGCTCGACGAGCTGCTGCACGGGGAGTCCCTCGAGGACTTCTACCTCGACCTGACCGCCACGACCGAAGGGGTGCGCTGATGTACCGCGCCGAGATGCTCAAGCTCCGCACGACCCGCGCGACGTGGGTCGTCGCGGCCGTCGCCGTCGCCGGGATGCTCGTCGTCCAGGCCTTCACCCTGCTCCTCCCCACGATCCTGCGCAGCGCCGATGCGGTCGGCGGCGGCACGACCGTCGGGCTCCAGGCCCCGCCCGAGATGGTGGCCGAGCTCGCGCCGGACCTCGGCGCGCTCGCCGACGTCTCGCAGCCCGCGTTCCAGCGCTCGATGCTCGACCTGCTCGGCACCGGCCTCGGCGGCTCCGGCTCCGTCGGCGTCGCGACCGTGTGCATGCTCCTGCTCGGCGTGCTCGCCGTGACGACCGACTTCCGCACGGGCGGCATCGTGCCCACGGCGCTCGTCCAGCCGTCGCGGCTGCGCATCCTCGGCGCGAAGGCGGGCGCGACCGCGACCGTCGCGCTCGGCGTGGGCGTCGTCCTCGCCCTCCTGGGCGCCCTGGGCCTGCTCGTCGCGATCGTCACGACGCCGGGCGCGGGCCTCGCGCTCGGCCCGGGCGACGTCCTCGGCGTCTGGGCCCGCGGGCTCGCGGTGCTCGTCCTGCTCGCGTGGCTCGGGCTCGGCATCGGCACCCTCGTGCGCGGCCAGGTCGCGGGCGTCGTCACGGTCGCCGCGCTCGCGCTCGCCGAGCCGATCGTCCGCGGCGCGGTGACGCTTCTGTCCGGCGGCGACTCGGCCGCGGCCGAGTGGCTCCCGCTCGGGCTGGGCGCGCTCGCGTCGACCGGCGGGTCCGCCGCGACGCTCCTCGGCGGCGCGGCCCCGCTCGGCGCGCTCGCCGCCCTCGCCGGGCTCGCGGCCTGGGCCGCGGTCCTGCTCGGCGGGGGCGCCGTGAGCCTGCGCCGACGCGACCTCGTCTGACCACAGCCGGTTCGGCTCCCGACGCGACGATCCGGTCGTCCACAGGCCGGGAGCCGCACGGCGCCGTCGGCCCGCCCGCCCCGTAGGGTGGGCGGGCCCGACGGCGCACCCCGTCCCCGCACCCGTCGCCCGTTGGAGGAGGACCGTGACCGAGACCCTGCGCCGCGCGCTCGACCGGGTCGGCGTCCGCACCGACACCGGCCGCGACGCCGTGCTGGCCGGTGTGGTCGCCCTCGCGACCGTCGTGCTGTTCCTCGGCATCGAGCGCGTCCTCGCGACGGAGGTCGGGGCCACGTTCGGCGCGCCGGGGGAGAGCCTGATCAGTCCGGGCGTGCGCGCGACCGTGCTCGCGCTCGTCGTCGGCCAGGCCGCGGCGCTCGTGCTCCGCCGTCGGGCGCCGCTGGTCTGCCTCACGCTGACCGTCGTCGCGCAGGTGGCGATCACCGCCCTCCTGCCGCCGTACGTCGGGTTCCAGGCCCCGGCGACGCTCGTCGCCGCCTACTCCGCCGGGGCCTACGCGCCCCGCCGCGCGCGCCTCGGGGCGCCGGCGCTCGCGGCGCTCGCGCAGGTCCTGCTCGTCTTCGCGCTCGGCGGGTTCGGTGTCCCCGCCGGGGCCGGGCCCGCGCAGCACGCGCTCCAGGTGGGGGGCGCGCTGCTCTCGGCAGTCCTCACGTTCGTGGGCGCGGCGCTCGTCGGCTCGTACGTCGCGACGCGGCGCGAGCTCGTCGCCGAGCTGCGCGACCGCGTGGTGCGCGCCGAGCGCGAGCGCGAGGCGCTCGCCGCGCAGGCGGTGCTCGAGGAGCGTGCCCGCATGGCGCGCGAGCTGCACGACGTCGCGGCCCACCACCTCTCGGGCATCGTCGTGCAGGCGTCCGCGGCGGAACGGCTCGTCGACGCCGACCCGGAGCGCGCCAAGGAGTCGGTGCGCTGGATCCGGTCGCAGGGCCGCGAGACCCTCGACGACCTGCGCCTCGTGGTCGGCATCCTGCGCGGGCGCGACGACGAGGGCGACGAGCGCGAGGCCCCGCAGCCGACGCTCGCCGACCTCCCCGCGCTCCTCGAGACGGCGCGCGCGGCGGGCACGACGGTCACCGTCGAGACCGAGGGCGAGCCCTGGGAGCCCGCGCCCACCGCGCAGATCGCCGTCTACCGCGTGCTGCAGGAGGCGCTCGCCAACGCGCGGCGGCACGCACCCGGGCGACCGGTCGCGGTGCGGCTCGCGTGGAGCCCGGCGGCCGTCGTCGTCACCGTGCGCAACCCCGCCGGTCGCGTCGCTCCCCCGCAGGACGCGCGACCGGGCCACGGCCTCGTCGGGATGCGCGAGCGCGCGGCCGTGCTCGGCGGCACGCTCGACGCGCGGCGCACGCCCGACGGCGCGTGGCTCGTCCGGCTGACCGTCCCCCGCGCCCCCGCGCGCGACCCCCGCACCCCCGCCCAGGAGGCCTCGTGACACGCGTCGTGCTGGTGGACGACCAGGCGGTCGTCCGCGCCGGGTTCACCGTCATCCTCGAGAGCGAGGGCCTGGAGGTCGTGGGCGAGGCGTCGAACGGCGCGGACGCCGTGCGGGTCGCGCGCCGCGAGCGACCCGACGTCGTGTGCATGGACGTGCGCATGCCCGGCGGCGACGGCATCACGGCGACGCGCGCGCTCGCCGGGCCCGACGTCGCGGACCCGGTGCCGGTGCTCGTGGTGAGCACGTTCGACCTCGACGACTACGTGTTCGGGGCGCTGGAGGCCGGGGCGAGCGGGTTCCTGCTCAAGGACGCCGAGCCGGAGGTGCTCGTGGACGCCGTCCGCCGCGTCGCGTCGGGCGACGGCCTCGTGGACCAGTCGCTCACCCGCCGCGTGCTCGGCGAGTTCGCGCGGCGTCGTGCCCCGGTGTCGCGGGACGACGACGCGGCCGCGCTCCTCACGCCGCGCGAGCTCGACATCGTGACGCTGCTGTGCCGGGGGTCGTCGAACGCGGAGATCGCGACGGCGCTGTTCCTCGAGCCGAGCACCGTGAAGTCGCACCTGAGCCGGGCCATGACGAAGACGGGCGCGCGCGACCGCGTGCAGCTCGTCGTCTGGGCGTTCCGGCACGGGATCGTCGACCCGGCCGCCTGACCTCAGCCCACCGGCCGCGGGACCGCGAACCGGGCGTGCACCGGCGCGGCGACGTGCACGAGCGGCGGGTCCGCGGGGGGCAGCCCGAGGCGGTCGAGCAGGTCGGTGTCGAGGACGTCGAGGGTTCCGCGTCGCAGGGTCCACGGCTCGTGCACGACGGGGAACCGCCACAGCCGCCCGGCCCGCGCGCCGTACGCGGACCACCGTGCCGTGAGCCACCGCACGAGGCCCGACGACGCGTCCACCTCCTCGTGCGCGCGCACCTCGGCGTGCAGGGAGAGATCGCGCAGCCCCGGGCGCTCGTGCGGCACGCGCAGGGGCCCGCGGCCGTCGGACCAGAACCGGTAGCGCACCGCGGACGGTGCCCCGGCCCGGTCGCCGCGCGCGTGCACCGCCGCGCGGGCCGGGTGGTACGGGACGCCGGCCGCGCGCGTCGCGGCGACGAACGCGCGCGACGTCGCCCACAGGCCGAGGAACCACACGCCCTCGGCGCCCGCACGGTCGCGCACGTACACGCGGACGTTGAGCTCGGGGAACGCCGACCACGCGCCCAGCGGCGGCAGCGGCGGGACCCGGACGCCCGCCATGCGGAACGGGACCACCCCGAGCCACTTCGTCCCACCCGCCTGCTGCACGGTGAGGTCGGGCGGGAGCCAGCCCTGCACGACGGCCGGGTCGACGGGCCAGTGCAGGAACGTCAGGGCCTCCCAGCGCTGGGCGTTCACCACCACCCGCGGTGTCGGGTGCGGCGACGCACCGGGCGGCGGCGTGCCCGGCCCCGCACCGGGCGGGGCCGGGTAGGCGCTCACCGCGTGCCCGCCGCGTCGGCCGCGTCGGCCGCGAGGCGGAGGTCGTCGACGAGCGCGGCGAACGCCGCCTCGCGCTCGGCGCGGTCGCGTACGCGCAGCAGCGCGGACGGGTGGGTGGTGAGGACGACGCGCGGCGCGTCCGTCGGCCGAGGCGGGCGGGCGCCGTCGGGCGGCTCGGAGCGCCCACCGCCGCCGGGTGCGCCCGGGGAGAACGGCGACGCCGGCTCCGCGTCGCCGAGGTCGAGGACCCGTCCCCGCTCGGCGGTCACGCGCACGGGCCGCCCCAGGACGGCGCGCCCCGCGGTCGCGCCCATCGCGACGACGACGCGCGGCCCCACGGCGGCGACCTCGGCGGTGAGCCACGGCAGGCACGCACGGACGTGGGCGACGTCCGGGCTCTTGTGCAGGCGGCGCCCGCCCCGCTGCTCGAACCGGAAGTGCTTGACCGCGTTCGTCAGGTACACGTCGTCGGCCGCGAGCCCGGCCGCGTCGAGGGCGTCGTCGAGGAGGCGCCCGGCCGGGCCCACGAACGGCTCGCCCTCGCGGTCCTCGTGGTCGCCGGGCTGCTCGCCGACGAGGGCGAGCCGCGCGTCGTGCGGCCCGCGCGAGAACACGACCTGCGTCGCGTCCGCCCAGAGCTCGCACCCGTGGCAGTCGTGCGCCGCCCTGTCGAGCGCCTCGACGTCGTGCACGGCGCGGCCGCGGGGCAGCCACTCCTGCGCGCCGGGACGCTCGGGCGGTCGTGGGCTCATGGCCCTACGGTGCTCCCGCGCGCTCGCCCTCGCACGAGGTCGGCGCACCGGTCAGAACAGGCTCAGCGGTTGCCGGGAGCGCCGCGCGTGAGGTCCTCGGACTCCTCGGGGTGGTAGACGCACACGTGCAGGGCGTCCGGCCGCACGCTGACGTCGAGGCGCTCGTCCGGATCGATGACGTCGCCGTCGAGCTGGCGGGGCTGCGGCCGGTCGGACACGACCGACACCTCACGCCCCCGCACGACCTCGCGGCTCGGCACCCGGCTCTTGCCGCGCACCACGCCCCACAGGAGCTGGACCCAGTGCTTGAGGTTCCGGGGCGCGAAGATCGCGACCTCGAGCTGGCCGTTGTCGGGTTCCGCGTCCGGGAGGAGGTTCGTCCCGGCCTGGAGCCGCCCGACGTTCCCGATGACCACGGTGCGTGCCCGGCGCCGACGCGTCCGCCCGTCGACGGTGACCTCGACGTGCATCTCGTCGTCGGCGAGGTGCTTGAGCGCGGAGAAGACGTACGCGATCGAGCCCGCGCGGGCCTTGAGCGCCGTCGGCGCGTCCTGCATCATCGCGGCGTCGAGGCCCATGCCCGCCATGATCGCGAACGTCTGCCCGTCGGCCACCCCGACGTCGATCGTGCGCCGGCCGCCCCGCAGCACGAGCCGGATCCCCTCCTCGGCGTCCGACGGGACCCCGAGGTTGGCGGCGAGCAGGTTCCCCGTGCCGCCCGGCAAAATCGCCAGCGCGGCGTCGGTGCCCGCGAGCCCCTCGACGACGGCGCGGACCGTGCCGTCGCCGCCGCTCACGAAGACCACCTCGGCGCCGTCCTCGACGGCCTGGCGCGCCTGTCCCGTCCCCGGGTCCTCGGCCGTCGTCTCGAGCCACGCGGGCTCGGGCCACCCGGCGTCCGTGAGGCGCGCGACGATGAGCTCGCGCAGCGCGTCGAGCCCCTCGACGCGGTTCGGGTTGACGATGACCGCGGAGCGGCGCGGGACGTCGTCGGGCCGCCGCTGCGCGGAGGTGGTCGCGGAAGAGGTCGTCTCGTCGGTCGGCACGGACCGAGTATGTCCTGGCGGCGCGCTGTCCGCCCGGGCTCCGGCCGAGACTGCTCGTTGACGAACGGGAGCCGGGTGGTGGGACGGGCTGCGGCCTATCGCTCCTTGAAATAGCGGAAGAGGTGCTTCTCTCGCGTGGTGAGGACGGCGGTCTGGGCGCCGAGGAAGGTGCCGACCGCGCCGGCGGCCAGGGACCGCGCGCCCGTGGCCCAGGTCTCGATGCCGAGGTCAGGGTTCTCCCAGGCGGCGACCCACCACAGTGCGGTGGCGGCGACGGTGGTGGCGGCGAGTGTCCACGCGAGCGTCTCGAGCAGGGCCTGCCAGGCGAGTGCAGGTCGCGGGACGCGGGCGTGCAGGGCGGCGGCGAGCTCGAGGCGACGGGAGCGGATCGCGGTGTAGCCCAAGGCGATCCCGACGGCGAGCGCGGCGACCGGGGCATGCCGGGTCAGGCGCTCGGCGAGCAGGGCCGGCGCATCATAGCTGGTGCCGAGGCGAGCGTTGAGCTGGCTCTGGGTGGGCCTGGTCTCACCGGACGGGTCGGGCACGAGAGCGGTGCGTAGGTAGGCGGCCGTGGTCGCATCGGCGGGCCAGATCTCGGCCCAGCACGCGTCGAAGGACCCGGTGGCCGGTACCGGGGCGAGCAAGGTGTAGCCGAGCGTGCGGACCCGGCCGTCGTCGGGGTAGGGGTAAACGCCCGCGACGACGGCCGTCCCCGTACTGGTCGCGATCTGGTCGCCAGCGCGGATGCCGAGCGCCTCTGCGAGATCGCTCGCCAGCCACACGCCGGAGGCGGTCGTGGCCGACGGATCGAGCACGCGCGCCAGGCCGGGAGTGATCTCGTAGGTGGAGAGTTCTGACCCCGGGAGGTTGAGAGCACGAACCGGCTCGCCCGCACGCAGCGCTCCGGCGGCGCGCACCCCGGTGATCTGGGTCAGCGCCTCGCATCGCGCCGCGTCCACGTGTTCGGGCGACTCGAGCACCTGCACGCTCGCGCCGGCGTCGCGGAAGTCCTGCGCGCCGCGCACTACGTCGACCACCGCACGCGCATCCACCGCGGCGAGCACGCCGACGGCGAGCAGCAGTACGACGGCGTACGGCGCCGCGCGTGTGGTGCCGGTCAGGACGTTGCGCCACGCTTCGGACATCGTCGACGCAGCCCGCATCGACCGACGACCGCGCGGCGGGGTCTGGTCGGGTATCCCAGCGGGCGTGGAGGCAGGCACGTTCGTGGGCGGAGCCGTCGCTGCGGGCGGGGTGGTGGTCATCCCGCCCCTCCGTCCCGCTGCGCCGCGAGGCGGGACGTCTCCTCCTGGTGGTCCGCGAGATCGACGATGCGCGTGCACGCGTCGCGCGTGTTCGGGTCGTGCGTCGCGACGACGACGATCGAGGACTGCTGCGCGATCCCCTCGAGGACATCGTTCACGGTCCCGGCGGTCGCGAGATCGAGCTGCGCGGTCGGTTCGTCCACGAGCAGCAGGTCCGGAGCGATCGCGACCGCACGCGCGAGCATGAGCCGCTGCGCCTCTCCGCCGGACAGCGCGCGGAAGGGCCGGCCCGCGACCGGCGCGAGCGCGAACCGGTCCAGGACCTCCAGCGCCTGGGTCTCCGCGTCGCGGCGTCGGGCCCCCCGTGCCAGCAACGGCAGCACCACGTGGTCCAGGGCCGCCCGCCCTGCCACCCCGTGCGGATTCTGGAACACCCAGCCCGTGTGATCGACCCCGACCCGCTCGATCGTGCCCGCCCGAGGCGTCACCCAGCCTGCGAGCAGGCTGAGCAGCGTGGACTTGCCCGAGCCCGACGGGCCGACCAGTCCCACGACCTCACCTGGTCGCAGCACCATGTCCAAGCCTGTAAACAGGGTGCGCGTCCCGTCGAACGCGTGAGACAAACCGGACGTGCGCACGTACTTGGCTTTCGGCGCTCCTGCGTCTGGGCTCCCTCGGCCCGCTCTGCGCGGCCTCATGCGCACGATGACTGCCCCTGTTGCGGCGTGAGGTCGACGACGGACGGCGCAGCGCCGTCGAACGTCACCAACGTCTGCCCCAAGGACGACGACACCACCGTCACCGGCCGGGGGCTACCGTCTCCCACGACACACCCCGAACTGCCCGAAAGCGCGAACAACGCGCCCGGGGGCACCACCGCCACGTCCAGCGGCTCGGCCAGCACGTACTCCAGCGTCACCGGCTCCGAGCCCTCCGAACGCTGCCACGCCTCGAGCTCCGGGCCTCGTTGCACCTCCTCCAGGAACGTCGGGTCCGTCACCACGCCGCCCTCGCCCACCGGCGCGGTCAGCTCTCCGTACCGCACCACCCGCGCACCCGGGGCGCCGTCCCTGACCGAGTCAGCGAGCTGCAACGACGACAGCCCGCCTGCAACGGTCATGAACGACTCGTCGCCCGCGACCGTGCCCAACGGCGCCCCGCACTCCGCCACCGCCACCGACGGCGCCGGCAACCACAGCACGGACGCCGCCGGAAGGTCATCCGACGGCTCTGCAGCCCCCGCTTCCTCGAACAGACGCGCCACCGCCGTCTTCGTCGCGTCCCCATACTCCCCGTCCGCACGAACAGGGAACCCGATCCGCGCGAGCTCGGCCTGGAGCGCACGCACGTCGTCACCCTCCGCGCCCGGGGCGAGGTCACGCCACAGCGGGATCGACGTCGCCAGCGCCAGAACCGGCCGGTCGTCGATCGTCACGGGGCTCGATCCCGACTCGATCACCCCACCCGGCACGCACGACGACGCCGTCACCCGACCCGAGCCCGCCAACGACAGCGGCGTATCCTGCGCGACCTGCGGCGTCACCTTCACCCGCCGCATGTCGTCGAATGCCTGCGACGAGACCGGCGCCGTAGCCACCGCCTCCGGCGACCGTACGCTCTGCGGCACACGATCCGGCGCCAGAACCACACCTGCGGCCACGCCACCCGCAAGAAGCGTCACCACGCCCAGCATGATCGTGGCCACCGTGACCCCGGGCCCGTCACTCTTGCTCACCGTCATCACCCCTGCATTTCTTCGAACCCAGGCACTCCGAGAGGTTCCTGCCTGGATCAGTCCTTCGCGAGATCGACGACCAGCGAGCGGTCGCGGTCCATCACCACGACGACGGGACCACGCGAGCCGACTGAACGATCGGCAAGATCCACGACCCTCTCGAGCGCTTCATCGGACGTCGGCTCGATGATGCACTCCGGTTCCGAGTCGGCGTCGAAGACGTACGTCCATCCGCGCTCCGGCTCGCCCCCGCACGATCCGACAAACTCGTAGACGACGAACACGGGCCTCCCCAGGGCCTGCCCCCACTCGCGAGAGAAACCGATCGGGACATCGTTGAGTGACTCGTCGATCGCCCGATCTCGGACCACCCCGTCAGACGCAAAACCCTCGGGCAGCACGACTGTCCGAACATCTGCTGCGTCCGCGAGCTCACGGCTCTCCTCGAGAGTCAGCGGAGGGACCGTCGGACGGGCCGTGCACGCCCCCGCGAACGCGACGGCACAGGCGACGAGCAGCGATACCGTGGCACGGCCGGCGTCGCTTCTCACGAGTCCGGATTCCTCATGCATCGCACTTCCCATGCATCCGGCTCGAGCCCGTCGAAAGCCCTCTCACCGATCTCGCGGACGACGTCGTCGGCGGAATAGTCGGCCCCTCGCGCACCGTGCCGGACCATGCACTCTGCGACGGCGGTGTTCACGTCCTCGTCCTGAGGATTCCCGAGGACAGCCGCGTAGAGAGGCTCGATGAGCGCTGTCGTCCCGGTCTCGCACTCTGCGAGGATCGAGTCCGCGCCTCGGGACTCCGCTTCGTCCTCGAACGGTCCGAGCCGATACCGGTCACCAAGAGCTTCCACCGGGACGCCACGGTCTTCCAAGCACGCGACGAGTCGGCTCCGAGCCTCGACCATCTCCGCGTCCGAGATGGTTCCGTCGCGCAGCACGCCCCGTTCGAAATCGGACGTCGATGCCTCGTATGCAGCATCGAACTCTGCTGCGTACGGGCCCTCCTGCCCGGCGTTCTGGGAACAGCCGGACAGGAGAGCAACCGCAGCGACGACGGTCGACAACCATCGTCCCGGCACCGTCATACGATCACGGCACCTTCCACCCGCTGGTTTGATTGCGGTCCCACACCTGACCGTAGTTCGCGACTCTCCAGGACGACGGGTAACGGCTCGTCTCGGACCATGTGTGCCAGTAGGCGATGTCCTGGAACACCCCACCGTTGGTGGTGCGATAGTCGAACCGCGCACGCGTCAGTCCACAGTTTCCACGAAAGGTCTCGGTGTATGTCGCCCAGTCGTAGATCTGGAAGTGGCAGCCGTTGATCCCGGGTGTCGCCGCAGCTGTGACAGGCACTGCCACGACCGCACCGATCACGAGGGCTGACGCCGCAATGGCTGAGACCAATCTTCGCGTCATCGCGATTTCCCCTGTCTTGCCGCCCCCCCCTGGGCGGCTGGCACGAGGATTGCACACCAGTGCGCGCGCCACAAGACCTAAATCTGAGGTGCTAACAAATATCCGCCGGGGACGCGGACGGGCAGCGTTACCTGGGACGGCGCGACTCCCCGGGGGTCGCCTCTGGCAAGCCATGGACGTGACGCATCGTGACCGTGATGACGGACCGGGTGCGCAAAGGTCCGCGTGAACGCGCGAATCGAGGATCAGGATGCCTCCCGGCGCCGGTCCGGGGGGCTACGGACGTCGTCCCGGGCACCCGGCCGCACCCGCTCCTCAAGACTCGAGAGCGCCGCCCTTGCCGCAGGGCGGGCAGGGCACGACCCCGCCCCAGGCCACGTGCCAGCCGTTCGACGACGGCACGTGGCGCGGGGGGCAGCCGAGCGGGATATCAGGCTGTGAGGATCTCCGTGCCGAGGGCGAGGCCGTCGCCCTCGGGGTCGCGGTCGACCCGCACGACGTCGCCGTCGGCGACGTCGCCCGAGAGCAGCATCCGCGCGAGGCGGTCGCCGATCTCGCGCTGCACGAGGCGGCGCAGCGGGCGCGCCCCGTACGCCGGGTCGAAGCCCTCGAGCGCGAGCCACTCGCGGGCGGCCGTCGTCACGTCGAGCGTGATGCGCCGGTCCGCGAGGCGCCGGCCGAGCGCGGCGACCTGGATGTCGACGATCCGGCCGAGCTCCTCGATCGTCAGCGGCTCGAACACGATGACGTCGTCGAGCCGGTTGAGGAACTCGGGCTTGAAGGACGCCCGCACCGTGCTCATGACGGCCTCGCGCTTCTCCGCGTCGTCGAGCATCGGGTCGACGAGGAACTGCGAGCCGAGGTTCGACGTCAGCACGAGGATGACGTTGCGGAAGTCGACCGTGCGGCCCTGGCCGTCGGTGAGACGGCCGTCGTCGAGCACCTGCAGCAGGATGTCGAAGACCTCGGGGTGCGCCTTCTCGACCTCGTCGAGCAGCACGACCGAGTACGGCCGACGCCGGACGGCCTCGGTGAGCTGGCCGCCCTCCTCGTAGCCGACATACCCGGGGGGCGCGCCGACGAGCCGGGCGACCGAGTGCTTCTCGGAGTACTCGGACATGTCGATGCGCACCATGGCGCGCTCGTCGTCGAAGAGGAAGTCGGCGAGCGACTTCGCGAGCTCCGTCTTGCCGACGCCCGTGGGGCCGAGGAAGAGGAACGAGCCCGTGGGGCGGTCCGGGTCGGCGACGCCCGCGCGCGAGCGGCGGACGGCGTCGGACACGGAGCGGACGGCGGCCTGCTGGCCGATGAGGCGCTCCCCGATGGCCTCCTCCATGTGCAGGAGCTTCTCGCTCTCGCCCTGGAGCATGCGGCCGGCGGGGATGCCCGTCCACGCGGACACGACCTCCGCGATCTCGTCGGCGCCGACCTTGTCCGCGATCATCGGAGCTGCCTCGGGGCCGGACGCGGCGAACGCGTCGTCGGCCTGCTCGGCCGCCTCGGCCTCGTCGAGCTCGCGCTGCACCTGCGGGATCTCGCCGTACTGCAGGCGGCCCGCGGTCTCGAGGTCGCCCTCGCGGATCGCGCGCTCGACCTGGACGCGCAGCTCGTCGAGCTTCGCGCGCAGGTCGCCGACGCGGTTGTGACCCGCCTTCTCGGCCTCCCACCGCGCGGTGAGCGCGGCGAGCTCCTCGCGACGGTCCGCGAGGTCGGCGCGCAGCTTCTCGAGCCGTTCGAGCGACGCGGGGTCCGTCGACTCGGACAGCACGACCTCCTCCATCTCGAGCCGCGTGACGGCGCGCTGCAGCTCGTCGATCTCGATGGGCGAGGAGTCGAGCTCCATGCGCAGGCGCGACGCCGCCTCGTCGACGAGGTCGATCGCCTTGTCCGGGAGCTGGCGCCCGGTGATGTACCGGTCGGAGAGCGACGCCGCGGCGACGAGCGCGGAGTCGGCGATCGTCACCTTGTGGTGCGCCTCGTACCGCTCCTTGAGCCCGCGCAGGATCGCGACCGTGTCCTCCACCGAGGGCTCGCCGACGAACACCTGCTGGAACCGGCGCTCGAGCGCCGGGTCCTTCTCGATGTACTCGCGGTACTCGTCGAGCGTGGTCGCGCCGACGAGGCGCAGCTCGCCGCGCGCGAGCATCGGCTTGAGCATGTTGCCCGCGTCCATGGCGCCCTCGCCGCCCGCGCCCGCCCCGACGACCGTGTGCAGCTCGTCGATGAACGTGACGACCTCGCCGTCGGAGGACTTGATCTCCTCCAGGACGGCCTTGAGTCGCTCCTCGAACTCGCCGCGGTACTTCGCGCCCGCGACCATGCTCGCGAGGTCGAGCGACACGAGGCGCTTGCCCTGGAGCGAGGTCGGGACGTCGCCCGCGACGATGCGCTGGGCGAGACCCTCGACGACGGCGGTCTTGCCGACGCCCGGCTCGCCGATGAGCACCGGGTTGTTCTTGGTGCGGCGGCTGAGCACCTGCACGACGCGCCGGATCTCGGAGTCGCGACCGATGACGGGGTCGAGCTTGCCCTCGGCGGCGCGCGCCGTGAGGTCGGTCCCGTACTGCTCCAGCGCCTTGTAGGTGCCCTCCGGGTTGGGGCTCGTCACGCGCGCGCTCCCGCGGACGGCGGGCAGCGCGGAGCGCAAGGCCTCGGCGGTCGCGCCGGCCTGCTGGAGGATCGTCGCGGCCTGCGACGACCCGGCCGCGATGCCGAGGAGCAGGTGCTCCGTCGAGACGTACTCGTCGCCGAGCGCCTGGGCCTCCTTCGCGGCGGCGTCGAGGGCCGCGGACGTGGCGCGCGACGGCGTCGGCTGCGCGACGGCCGAGCCGCTCGCGGTGGGCAGCGCGACGAGCGCCGCGCGCACCTTCTGCCCGACGGCCTGCTTGTCCGCGCCGACGGCGTCCAGGAGCCCGACGGCGACACCGCCCTCCTGCGTGAGCAGCGCGGCCAGGAGGTGGGTCGGCTCGAGCTGCGGGTTGCCGGCGGCCGACGCGGTCTGGATCGCCTCGCCGATCGCCTGCTGCGACATCGTGGTGAACTTCGTTTCCATAGGTGCTCCGATGTGATGCCTCGAAAATCTGGTCTGACCAGTGGAACGACTCCTAAGTTGAGTGTATTCCGCTCAACTTCGTTCGGCACTCCCGGACGACCGCTCGCCGTCCTCGCACGCCCTCGGAGCGGATGAAGTCCGGCCGCATTCCGTCTCAAATCGGCATCGACCCTCGCCCCGGGCGACGATCCGAGACATGCTGGGCGGGTGAACTCCTCACCCTTGCGCAGACGACTCGGCCTCGGCGCCCTCTTCGCCACCCTCGCACTGTTCCTCGCGGGGTGCATGAGGATGGACATGGCCATCACCCTCAACGAGGACGACACGTTCGACGGCAGCGTCGTCATGGCGTTCTCGGACGAGGTCGCCGAGTCGATGGGCTCGGACCCCCAGGAGCTCTGGGACCAGATGGGCTCCGAGATGGAGTCCGAGATGCCGGAGGGCGCGACGCAGGAGCCGTACGCGCAGGACGGCTACACCGGCACCAAGATCACCTACGCCGACCAGCCGATCGCGCAGCTCGACACCGGCGCCGCCGACTCGATCTCCGTCACCCGCGAGGGCGACGAGTACGTCGTGAGCGGCTCGATGGACATGACGGGTGAGGAGTTCAACCCGGACACGGGCGACGCGGCGACCGACGAGATGTCGCGGCAGATGATGGAGGGCCTCGACATCAAGATCGCCATCACGTTCCCCGGCGAGGTGGCGGAGTCCAACGGCGAGGTCGACGGCAACACCGTGACGTGGACCCCGGTGGTCGGCGAGGTCAACGAGATGACGGCGCGCGGCTCGGCCGTGCCCGGCGGCTCCGCGGGCTCGGGGACGGACGAGGGCACGGACGAGGGCACCGACGACGGCGCGACCGCACCCGACACCGACAGCTCCGACGGGTCCGGCTCGTCGGCGTGGATCTGGTTCCTGGTCGGCGGCCTCGTGCTGCTCGGCATCATCGGCCTCGTGCTGTGGCTCGTGCTCCGCTCGAAGCCCGGCACGCAGGACGGCCAGGGCACGGGCTTCCCGCAGGGCGGGTACCCCGGCCAGCCCGGCCAGCAGGGCGTCTACGGCGCGCCGGGTCAGTACCCGGGCCAGCCCGGCCAGCAGGGTCAGTACCCCGGCCAGCAGCCGTACCCGGGCCAGCAGGGCCAGTACCCCGGGCAGGGCCAGTACCCGGGCCAGTTCGGCCAGCCCGGCGCGCACCCCGGCCAGCAGGGTCAGTACCCGGGTCAGCCGGGCCAGCACCCCGGCCAGCAGGGTCAGTACCCGGGTCAGCCGGGCCAGTACCCCGGCCAGCAGGGCCAGCACCCGGGCCAGCCCGGTCAGCCGCAGGGCTACGGGACGCCGTCCGGCCCGGGTCAGCAGGGTGGCCCGTACGGCGGCCAGCCGCCGGCACCGCCGCAGCAGGGCGGCTACCCGGGCGCCGCGCCGTTCGCGCCCCCCGGCGCGCCGCACCCGCAGTCGTCCCCGACGACGCCGCTGCCCGCCCAGCCGCCCGTCCCGCCGGGAGCGACCCAGCCGCTCCCGCCGCACCAGCCGCCGGCACCGACCCAGCCGCTCCCGCCGCAGCCGGGCCCCGCGGGCCAGGACGGCCCGGGCGCGCAGGCCGGTCCCGACGACGAGATCGACGACGCGACGCGCCTGCGCCCGCCGACCGACTGAGCGGTCCGCACCCCGCACGACACGACGGCCCGCCCCGGGAGACCGGGGCGGGCCGTCGTGCGTCCGGGACCGCTCAGGACTCGACGGTGACCTCGACGACGTCGCCGACGGCGTCGAGCCGCACCGCGGGCCAGTAGCCGTCGAGGAAGTGCTCGCCGCACGTGTCGGCGAGGTGCACGACGACGCTCCCGTCCTCGTGCCGCTCCACGAGCTCGACGACGAGGTCGTCGTGCGCCGCGGCAAGCTCGTCGGGCGTCGGATCCCCCTCGCTGAAGCGGCGCACGACGGCCTCGACCGCGCGGCGCGCGAGCCGCGGGCCGAGGGCGTCGTCCCACAGCGCCTCCGCGGGCACGTAGGCGAGCGCCTCGGCGCCGAGCGCGGGGTCGACCTCCGCGAGCGTCGCTGGGCGCCACGACGGGTCGCGGTCCTTGTCGACCACCTGCGCGCGGATCCCCTCGACGAGGTCGGGCTGCGTGTCGACGAACCAGCAGACGAGCCCGTACTCCTGGGCGAGCGCCGCGCGGAGGTCGGGCAGGTCGCGCGCGCTGCGGACGGCCGCGAGCGCGACGGTGACCGCCGTGGGCGACAGCCGTTCGAGCTCGTCCGCCTCCGCACCCGCGCGCTCGTCGCCGTCGGCGGCGGCCGCGCGCAGGCGCGCCACGATCTCCGGCACCGTGTCCGCCGCGTACGCGGCGTCGATCGCGGCGCGGCGCGCGACGAGCCCGGACACCGGCGCCGGGAGGGCGTGCCGCCGCACGACGTCGCGCACGGCCTCGACGTCGAGCGGGTCGACGCCCGCGCTCGCGAGCGCGGCGAGGTCCGCGCCGAGCACGGGCAGCCGCTCGCTCGGCACGTAGTGGTCGGCGAACCCGGCGTGGATCGCGTCGGCGGCGTCCATCGTCACCGCGCCGAGCGCGAGCATCTCCCCCAGCCGCCCGGGCGCGCGGGCGAGGAGCCACGACCCGCCGACGTCGGGCGTGAAGCCGATCCGCGTCTCGGGCATCGCGACGCGCGAGCGCTCGGTGACGACGCGGACCGGCGCGTGGGCCGCGAGGCCGACGCCGCCGCCCATGGTGATGCCGTCCATGATCGTCACGACGGGCACGGGCAGCTCCGCGAGCGCCGCGTCGACCGCGTACTCGCGCCGGAAGTACCGGCGCGCGTCGGCCTGCCGCCCGGCGACGACCGACGCGTGCAGCTCGCGGATGTCGCCGCCCGCGCACAGGCCGCGGTCGCCCGCGCCGTCGAGCAGCACGAGCCGCACGGTCGGGTCGACGCGCCACTCGTCCAGCACGTCGGCGATCTCGCCGAGCATCGAGTACCCGAGCGCGTTGAGCGCGCGGGGCCGGTCCAGGGTGAGGTGCCCGACGCCGTCGTCGACGCGGGCGAGGATCTCGCTCGTCATCCGCGTCACGCTACCGCCCGTCGGCGTCCGCGGGCGCGCACGACGTGGGACCCTGGCACGGCAGAGGGGTCGGGCCGGCGGTGCCGGCGGCAGCGAGGAGGCGGCGGTGGACGAGGCGACGCGGACGGACGGGACCTGGCGGCCCGACGTGCTGGGCGGGGACTGGGTCGCGCGCGACCTCGACCTCCCGGACGGCGCGGTGGCGACCCTGGTGCGGCGCGACGCCGCGGCGCCCGCGGGCGACCGGCCCGCGGTGCTGTACGTGCACGGGTTCATCGACTACTTCTTCCAGACGCACGTCGCGGAGGCGGTCGAGGCGCGCGGGTACCGGTTCTACGCCGTCGACCTGCGCGGCTACGGGCGCTCGATCGGCCGCGGCTCGGGCGCGCCGTCGCGGCCCGACGACGACCCGAACTTCGTCACCGACCTCGCCGTCTACGCGCAGGACCTCGACGCGGCGGCGCGCGCGGTGCGCGCCGAGGGGCACGACCGGCTCGTGGTGCTCGGGCACTCGACCGGCGGTCTCCTCGCGAGCCTGTGGGCCGACGCGCGGCCCGGCCGGCTCGCGGCGCTCGTGCTCAACAGCCCGTGGTTCGACCTCAACAAGCCGTGGGTGTTCCGCGGCCCGGTGACGTGGGTGGTCGACGTCGTCGGGCGGGTCGCGCCGCGGCTCGTCGTGGGCGCGCTCGACCCGCACTGGGCGAAGGCGTTGCACGCGAGCACCGGCGGCGAGTGGGACTTCGACCTCGCGTGGAAGCCGATCGAGGGGTTCCCGGTGCGCGCCGGGTTCCTGCGGGCGGTGCGCCGGGGCCACGCCCGCGTCGCGCGCGGGCTGCACGTCGACTGCCCGGTGCTCGTGCTCGCGTCCGCGCGCAGCGGCCCGGCGTCGGGCTGGCACGACGCCCTGCTCACGACGGACAGCGTGCTCGACGTCCGGCACATCACGTCGCGCGCCGAGCGGCTGGGCGACGACGTCACCGTCGTCACGGTCGAGGGCGGCGCGCACGACCTGGCGCTCTCCCCCGAGCCCGCCCGGTCGGCGTACCTGCGCGAGGTCCTCGACTGGCTCGACGCGCGCGTCTGAGCCGCGACGGTCTGCTCACCCCGGTCTCCGCGGTCGCGCCCGCGGGGACGCGCCCCTAGCGTCGCCGTGTGACCACGCGCGCACCTCGGCCCCGCCCTTCCCACGTCGTGCTGCGCGCGGCCTGGGCGCTCGTCGGTGTGGCGGTGCTCGGCCTGGGGTCGGCGGTGCTGCTGTCCGCACAGGTCGGCGTGGATCCGTTCACCGCCGCGAACATCGGTGCGAGCACGCTGCTCGGGATCGACCTCGGCGTCTACCAGCTCGCGGTCAACGCGGTGCTGCTCGTCCCCGTCGTGGTGTGGGGGCGGACCTACATCGGTGTCGGGACGATCATCAACATGGTCATGACGGGATTCTTCGTCCAGTGGTTCTCCGCGCTCCTCGCCCCGCTCGTCCCGGACCCTCCGAGCCACCTCGTCCAGACCGGGCTGTTCGTCGTGGGGATCGTCCTGTTCACCGCGGGCGCGTCCGCGTACATGACGGCGGGCGTGGGGACCGCGCCGTACGACGCTGTCGCACCGATCGTCGTCGACCGCACGCGCGCGCGGTACCGCGTCGTCCGAGTCGCGCAGGACCTCGGGTTCCTCGGTCTGGCCGTCGCGCTGGGCGGGCCGGTCGGTGTCGGGACGGTCATGACCGCGTTCTTCGCCGGTCCGCTCATCGACTTCTTCACCGAGCGGGTGAACAAGCCCCTGCTCCGCCGCGCTCTGCCCGACGACGACCACAGCGTCGTGTCCGAATCCCGCTAGCCAGGGCGTGGTCCGGCGAGTGAGGATCGAGTCATGACGACGACCCTCGCGACGCCCCCGGCGACCACGGACCCCGTGTTCGCCGAGCGCTACCGCGCCATCGCGTCGCGCGACCGCCGCTTCGACGGGCAGTTCATCACCGCCGTGAGCAGCACCGGCATCTACTGCCGGCCGTCGTGCCCGGCGCGGACCCCGAAGCCCGAGAACGTCACCTTCTACCTCACCTCGGCCGCCGCCCACGAGGCCGGCTACCGCGCGTGCAAGCGCTGCCTCCCGGAGGCGGTGCCGGGCACGCCGAGCTGGGACCTCGGGCACGACCTCTCGGCCCGGGCCATGCGGCTCGTCGCGGACGGCGTCGTGGACCGCGAGGGCGTCGACGGCCTCGCCGCCCGCCTCGGGTACTCGGCCCGGCACGTGCACCGCGTGCTCGTCGCGGAGCTCGGCGCCGGCCCGGTCGCGCTCGCCCGCGCGCTGCGCGCCCAGACGGCGCGGGCGCTGCTCACCGGGACCGACCTGCGGCTCGCCGACGTCGCGTTCGCCGCCGGCTTCGGGAGCGTGCGGCAGTTCAACGACACGATCACCGAGGTCTTCGACACGACGCCGGGAGAGCTGCGGCGTCGTGCCCGGCCCGACCGGGCGCCGTCGACCGGCGACCCGCGCCGCCCGCCCGCCGCAGCTCCCGCCGGGTCCACCGCGGACGACGGCGGCGCCACCGCCGCGCTCGACCTCACCCTTCCCCTGCGCGAGCCGTTCGACGCGCGCGGCGTGTTCGCGTTCCTCGCGGCGCGCGCCGTCGACGGCGTCGAGATCGTCGACCTCGACGGCCCGCTGCTCTCCTACGCGCGGACGCTCGCGCTGCCGCACGGGCCGGGCGCGTTCCGGGCCACCTACGGGCCGCCGCCCGGGAGCCGACGGCGCGCACCGCGCTTCCACGTGGAGCTCGAGCTGACGTCCGTGGCCGACCTCCCGGCCGCGATCGCGCGCGTCCGGCGGCTGTTCGACCTCGACGCCGACCCGGCCGCCGTGGACGCGGCCCTCGCGGCGGACCCCGCGCTCGCCGCCTCGGTGCGCGCGGTGCCGGGTATCCGCGTCCCGGGGGCGGTGGACCCCGCCGAGATCCTCGTGCGCGCGCTCGTCGGGCAGCAGATCTCGGTCGCGGCCGCGCGGACGCACCTGTCGCGGCTCGCCGTCGCGCTCGGGACGCCCTTCGCGTCGCGGTTCGGGCCGACGCGCCTGTTCCCGACGCCCGCGCAGCTCGCCGCCGGGGGCGCGGACCACCTGCGCGGTCCCGCCCGGCGCACGGCCGCGGTGCTCGGCGTCGCGCACGCCCTCGCCGACGGGTCGCTCGCCCTCTCCCCGGCCGACGACCCCGCGGCCCAGCGCGCGGCGCTCGAGGCGATGCCCGGCGTCGGGCCGTGGACCTCCGGGTACGTGGCGATGCGCGTGCTGCACGACCCCGACGTCCTGCTCGACGGCGACCTCGCGCTCCGCGTCGGCGCCGCCGCGCTCGGCCTGCCCGACGACCGCCGCGCGCTCGCCGCCCGCGCCGAGCTCTGGGCGCCGTGGCGCTCGTACGCCGCGATGCACCTCTGGCGCGCCTCCGCGCCCACCCCGACCCCTGCGAAGGAGACCCCGTGACCACCGCACCCGCCCCGACCCCCACCACCGCGACGGCAGGCACGAGCCCGGCCGCCACCACGACGCTCACCACGCCCGACGGCCCGTTCACGGTCGTCGTCGACGCCGCCGGCGCGGTCCTCGCGTCCGGCTGGACGGACGAGCCCGCGGACCTCGTCGCGCTCGTGCACCCCGGCCTGCGCCCGGCGACGGTCTCCCCCGTGCCCGACGGCGACCCCGCCGTCGCGACCGCCGTCGCCGCCGTCCGGGCCTACTACGCGGGCGACGTGCACGCGATCGACGCGGTCCCGGTACGGCAGGCCTCGGGCCCCTACCGCGCGCACGCGTGGGACGTGCTGCGCACGGTCGAGCCCGGCGACCCGGTGACCTACACCCGGTACGCCGAGCTGTCGGGGCGGCCCGCCGCCGTGCGCGCCGCCGCGGGCGCCTGCGCGATGAACGCGGCGGCCCTGTTCGTGCCCTGCCACCGCGTCCTGCGCACGGACGGCAGCCTCGGCGGCTTCCGCTACGGACTGGACGTCAAGCGCAGCCTCCTCGACCGCGAGGCCCGGGCGACCGTCTCTGCACCGGCGCGCTGAGCCCGGCGCGGACGGACCGGCCCGGCATCACGCCGCCGGAGCGCGCGCCGGCTCCGCGAGCGTGAACCGGGCCCCGAGCGTCGCCGCCGCCACCACCCCGGCGGCGGCGACGAGCACGACGTCCTTGAGCACGTACTGACCCATGAGGGTCATGCCGTCGCCGAACAGGTCGCCCGGGAAGAGCGCGACCGGGGAGAGTACGCCGGCCAGCGTGACGGCGAGCACGACGAGCCCGGCCCGCAGCGCACGACCGGTGAGGAGCGCGAGCCCGACCGCCGTCTCGACGACCGCCGTGAGGACCACGGCGGCGGTGCCGTCGACGAGGCCGAAGGTCAGCGCCTCGACCGTGCGGCGCACGATCTGCTCCGCCGGGCTCGCGCCCGGGAAGAACTTGAGCACCCCGAAGCCGAGGAAGACGAGGCCGAGGGCGACCCGCAGTGCCGGCACGGACCAGACGGCGAGGCGCTCGCAGAGCCCCTCGCGGAGCCGCCGGGCCGCGGCGCGCCGCGGCCCCTCCGCGACGGGGGCGGTGGTGGACGGGGACGGTGCGGCGGGTCCGGTGGGGGCCATTCTGAGCTCCTCGTCGAGCAGTAGCGTTCCACTTTCCGGCGATAAGATAGCGGACCTGCGATATTCACCGCGCGTGGCCCGGCTCCCGCGAGACGCGGGACGGGCGGTGCGCCCGCCGCCGAGAGGGGCCGGGGATCAGCCCCAGCCGAAGACCTGCGTCCAGGCCCCGTTCGCGTGCCCGACGCCGATCTCCCGCAGGCCGCAGTTCAGGATGTTCGCGCGGTGGCCCGGCGAGTCCATCCACCCGCGCACGACGTCCTGCGCGGTCCGGTAGCCCTTCGCCACGTTCTCGGCGCCCGGGTTCGGGTAGCCCTGCGCGTGCGCCCGGTCCCACGGCGAGCGGCCGTCGAGGCTCGTGTGGTCCATGTACCCCTGCGCGTCCATGTCCTCGCTGTGGAGCTGCGCCGCGGCGGTGAGCCGGTCGTCGACGGCGAGCGGCTCGCACCCGGCGGCGGCCCGCTCCGCGTTCGTCAGCTCGACGACCGCCGCGCCCTCCGCCGTGATCGCCCCGGGGCCGGCTCCGCCCGGCGCCGCCACCCCGGCGGCCGAGGCGGTCCCGGCGGCCGGCGCGGCGCCGTCGGCCGTTCCGGTGCCGAGCGTCGGGCCCGACGCGGTCGCGCCAGCCGGGCCGGCCGGGTCCGCCGCGCCCTCGGCGGGCGGCACGTCCTCCGGCGTGGGCGTCGGCACCGGGTCGGCGGGAGGCTCCTCGGTCGCCGCGGGCGCGGGCGCGGTCGCCGCGGGCGGCGCGTCGTCGGCCCCGGGCGCGCCGGGCGCCGTCGGGCCGTCCAG